>CAZIMT010000141.1:0-8825 GCA_964540295.1 uncultured Phycisphaeraceae bacterium | reverse complement strand
GCAGGTCGTGCAGGTCGTGTGCAGGTTCTGAGCGCGAACTCGCAGCGGTTCCATCGCTGGCGGAATCGGTGTTCTGAGATGAAGCCGAGCTCAGCTGCCGTGGTACAGGCCGCCAAGGCGTCCTTGACCTCCCGCCTATCATCGCCTCGAACATCTCATTTCCAGCCGAGCGAAAGCTCGGCCCAGGAGGCTTCCTCATGCTCCCCAAGCCGCCGCCTCGTGAGGGCTCGCTCGGTTTCCTCTACATCCCGCCGTACCGCGTCATCGGCACCTCCGTCGCTGGCGAAGCAACCTGCCTGCAGATCCCAGAACTCGACCTCGGGTTTGACATCGGCTCGTGCCCGCGCGCCATGCTGCCCAGCAAGTTTCTCGCGCTTAGCCACGGGCACATGGACCACTCGGGCTCGCTGGCGTATTTCTGCTCGCAGCGCCGCTTCCAAGGCATGGGCACGGCCAAGATCGTCTGCGACGCCCGCATCGTCCTCGATATCCAGCGCATGATGTCTGGGTTCGTGGACCTCGAACGCCAGCGCACGCCCTACGAGCTCGTGCCGCTGCAGCCCGAGGGCGAGGTGCAGATCAAGAACAACATCTTCCTGCGCGGCTTCCCGACCGAGCACACCTGCCCCAGCTTCGGCTATTCGGTGTATGAAAAGCGCAGCAAGCTCAAGCCCGAGTTCACCGACTTCCCGCAGGAAAAACTTCGCGAGCTCAAGGAACGCGGCGTGGAGATCACACGCACGCTCAACATCCCGATCCTGGCCTACCTCGGCGACACCCAGCCGGGGCCTCATCTGGTTCGCGAGGACGTGCGCAAGGCCCAGATCGTCATCAGCGAGTGTACGTTCTTCGAGCCCGAGCACCGCGACCGCGCCAAGGTCGGCATGCACCTGCACGTCGAGGACATCGCCGAGTGGCTGGGGGTTCTGGAGGCCCAGGCGCTGGTTTTGATCCACGTCTCGCGCCGCACCGACCTTGGGTACGCGCGCAAGCGATTGACGCAGGTCGCTGGCCCGGCCTCGGAATCGCGCGTGCTCTTCCTCATGGACCACCGCGGAGCACGAACACGCTATGAAAAACAGTGTGCCGAAGCGGAGGCTCTGGCGGGGCCGAGTGAGGCCGCAACAGCGGGGGCCGACGCCAGCGACACCGACGAGACGTGAGTTCTCGTCTGTCGTGTGCGCGTTCGTTTGGGCTCGACGGGTCGGCAGCGTGCTCGGCTGCCGGGCGTGCATGAGCCGATAACTGCTTCTAAAAAAAGGACTTAGTGTCTCATTGACACGAGCCAGAGAAAACCCTAGTCTGGGTAGTTTCGTCTGGAGAGAGTCGTCCATTTCAATATTTGGGAGAGAACGATGAAGATCTGTACAAAGAGTTTGTTGCTCGCAGCGTCCGCTTCGATCGCGTTGGTGTCGCCCGCGCTCGCTCAGAAGAGCGTGCTCATCAGCGATTACACCGGAGACCGTGTGATCCGCTACGAATGGCCGTCGGGCATAGTCATCGATCACTTTGTCGGGACTGGGATTACTCCGCTCAAGCAAACGTGGGGCAGCGCGTACGGGCTCGACGGGAACCTCTATCTCGCCAGCTACGTCACGAACCAGATCTTGAAGTACAACGGCATCACCGGTCAGCCGCTCGGCGTGTTCGTCGCGGCTGGCGTGGGCGGGCTTCTCAACCCGACGGGCATCACGTTCGGTCCTGACGGCATCCTTTATGTTTGCAGCTATTCCAATGACCTGGTGCTCAAGTACCGGGCGTCGGACGGAGCGTTCCTGGGCACGTTCATCGCGGCTGGCGCGGGCGGGCTCGACGGGCCCTACGACATCAAGTTCGACGGCGCGGGCGGCGCGTACGTCTGCAGTTACCTCTCCGACAAGGTGCTCAAGTTTAACGCCGCGACGGGCGCGTATGTCTCCGACGCGGTGATCGGCACTCAGGGGATCGACGGGCCCTCGGGGATCGTGCTCGACAAGACCACGAGCACGATGTACGTGTCGTCTCGCCTCAACGACCGGATTATCCAGCGCACCTTCGCCGGGGCCGTCTCGATCCTCGTGGCGACCGGTGTTGGCGGGCTCAACGGCCCGATCGGCATCACGATCGCGCCCGACGATTCGCTCGTCACCACAGCCTTCGACGGGCGAAACATTCTTCGCTTCACCAAGTCGGGCGCTTTCCTCGGGCAGTTCGTCGGCGTCGGGGTCGGCGGGCTTGGCAACCCGATCTCGATCCTGTTCAGCCCCGATGCGCTGTGCCCGGCTGATTTCAACCAGGACGGCTTCGTCAACGGTGACGACTTCGACGGGTTCGTCGACGCGTTCACGGCCGGGTGCTGAGCTCGACCGATCGTGGATTAAATCCTGACAGCCCGCCTCGCGTTTAGACGATCGCGCGGCGGGCTGTCTCTTTATCTGAATCTTCGATGAGTCGCTCCAAGGTTGAACACGTCGAATCCGAGGAGTGGAGGCGGTGCGGCGACGAGCGCATCCTTACCATCCATGATGAACTTTTCTTTTCGTCGAATCTCCGCGGCGTTGACGGTGCTCTGTGTTGTCTGCGCCGCGGCGTTGGCGCAATCTTCGCCATCGAACAGTCCGAAATCTTTCACGGGCGAAGCGATCAAGCTCCCGGACGTTCTGCCCGCCAAGTTCGAGGCCGTCGCCGACGCCGCGCAACTCCCCGAGAGCTCGTGGGTGCGTTTCTTCACGACCGACGAATTGAGCCGAGTGATCGTGTTCTACGTCAGCGAATCGTCCCTGAACCAGGCCGCGGCTGGCGCGCCCAAGCTGCCGGTCATCGTGTATGTGCAGGGGTCTGGTTCGCAGTCGATCTATACGCGGATCGAGCGAGACGGCGCGGTTATCGCGAGCGCGTCGGGCGGGCAGGAGAGCGTGGCGCAGTTCGCCAAGGGCCGCGCGATGGTCGTCATCGCCGAGAAACCGGGCGTGTCGTTCATGGAGCGGCCCGAGCGTCCGGGCGGGGCGGAGGGCTCGTCACAAGATTTTCGCGTGGAGCACACGCTGGAGCGCTGGAGCGTGGCCGTGGCCGCGGCGATGAAGGCCGCGCTCACGCTCTCGCGCGCCGACGCAACGCGGGTCATGGTCGAGGGTCACAGCGAGGGCGGGCTGGTCGCCTGCAAGGTCGCGGCCGACAACACGGAGGTCACGCACGTGGCCACGCTCGCGGGCGGCGGGGCGACGCAGCTCTTCGACCTCATCGAGCTCGCGCGCAGCGGCGTGATGTGCGGCTCGAAATCTCGCTCGAGCGAAGCGTGTGTCCAGTGGCTTCTTGCGCAGTGGGGCGAGGTGCTCAAGAACCCCGACAGCGCCGACGAGATGTTCCTCGGGCACCCGCACCGGCGCTGGACATCGTTCCTCGCGACCTCGCCGGTCGAAGAACTCAAGCGCACGAAGGCGCGGCTCTTCATCGGCCAAGGCACCGAAGACAAGTCTGCTTTCCCGACGAGCGCCGACGTGCTCTACGCGACGATGCGGGCGACGGGTCGGACTGTGACGTACAGCCGCGTGCCCGGCGATCACGCGTTCATGACCGCGATGCCGGGCGATGAGAAGAATGTAGATCCGGCCGGGTGGGATCAGATGCACTCGCGCGTGGTGGAATGGTTCTTGGCAGAGTGATTGCGATTCGGCACTCGGCACTCGGCACTCGGCACTCGAAAAAAATCTTTGCGAGTGCTGCAAGGTTGTTGTCTCTGCTGGCAAATCTCTGTGGCCAGATCGTGCGAGTGGACCTGTAGGAGGGAACACCGCACGCCCGGCCCGGGCCGCGAGTGTTCGCGTCCCGCACGAGACAACATTCGGGAGACAAGACATGAACGTATCACGAAAGATCGTCGGGATCGCCGCGCCCCTGGCTCTCGCGCTCGCCGCTTCCACGGCCAGCGCCGCCGCATACTCCATCAACTGGATGCAGATGACGCCCACCGCGTTCGGCTCCGCGCCGGGGTTCTCGAGCAACTACAACCTCCCCGGCATCGGCATCGTCAATATGACCTACTCGGCCAACCCGTTCTTGAACGAGGTCCGCGCCCAGACCCCGGCCATCGTCACCGGCAATGTCACCTCCGGCCCGGACACGTTCTCTTGGACTAACCACGAGCACCTTGCTCGCTTGAACAGCGCCGGCCCGGGGCCCAACGTGCTGCAGTCTTGGTTCGTCACCTACACCTTCCCCAGCGCTGTCCCCGCAGGCACCGTCGCGCTGGGCGTCGCGGGCCTGGGGCGGCGCAACCCCACCAACCCTGGCGAGACCGCGTTCGACACCACCAGCACCGCGACTGTCCTTCAAAACGGCCTGTTCCTGGGCGATTGGACCAACGGCAACAATTGGGGAGCTACCCAGTTCACCAGCGGCGCTGGCACGTTCTCCATGCAGAACTCTGTCACAGGCAACGGCGGCGCGGACCCGTGGTGGAACACCGGCCTGGGGGTCGTCCAGATCATGGACAACACCAACTCGCTCACCGTCCGCTTCAACCACACCAGCGGCGACGGCTTTGGCGTCAACATCGGCGTGATCACGCCAGCCCCTGGCTCGATCGCTCTGCTGGGCGTCGGCGGGCTGGTCTGCACACGCCGGCGGCGAACCCAAGTTAATCGCTGATCGCCGGTTGATCGAGATACGTCTCGAGCCATGAACACGCGGGTACGGAAACCTCGCGCGCTCACGGCACCGCTGGCCGGTTCGATACACTCCTCCTTAAGCAACTCCTCCTCAAGCACGCAGAGAACACGAACACACGAACTGGATCACGAACTCTCAAGCGTGCATCGCGCACGTTCGGGCACCTCACGCACACGCCTTTCACAAACAGGCTCGCACCACTCATCTGGAGACACGCAGTGAACATTCGCACCAACACCGTCGCACTCGCCGTCGCAACCCTCGCCGTTCTCTCGGCCACGTCCGCCCACGCCGCCATCACGAGCGTCACCGGCAGCGTGAACTGGCTGCTCTCCCCGCCGCTCGCCTGCGGCCCGGGGCAGCTCCAAGCCTCGAACGGGTTCGCTCATGCCTGGGATGAGCAGTCCAACCGCCCGCAAGCTCTCAATGTTGATATGACCAACAACCCCGGCACCAGTCTGACCGCGGTCCCGGGCACCGTCAGCGGCATTTACGACAGCCATTTCATCCACTTTGAGGGCATCCCCGGAATCGTCAACATTCAGGGCTCCGTCACGTTCAACAACCCGATCGCGGCCGTGATTTTCACGGCGACAAACCTCGACAACTCCGACATCCCCTGCGGCAACTTCGCCACCACGTACCCGACGACCTATCCCTTCCGAGGCCTGAACGCCACGCCGCAGTCCACGTTCTCGATCAACGCCAACACGCTGACGTTTAGCCTGTGGGCGATCTTCCCGACCAACCAGATCGATCAGATCCGCGTGCTAACGAAGGTTCCCGCCCCGGGAGCGGTGGCCCTGCTGGGCTTGGGTGGGCTCGCAACGCTCCGGCGGCGGCGCTGAACAGTGGTAGAGGCAGGTTTCCGACCCGCCTCTGTTTCCCTCGGCCTTTCTCCACCCCTTGCATGGTTCCTTAAAAGAAGAAATCTGCAACGAGCCGGGGCTGTCAAGCCCCGGTTCTTTGCGTCGCCACAAGACATCAGCTTGACAGCCGAGGCTTGCATCGTTTGGCGAGTGGATGAACTCTCTTCACCCCTCAACCATCTCTCGTGCCCGAGCTTCCTGAAGTTGAACGTGTCCGTCGCTCCATCGCGGCCCACATTGTGGGGGCGCGGGTCGAGCGGGCCGAGTTGCTGCGCGAGGACGTCTGCGAGTCGTTCGAGGCGGCGAAGAAGGTCAGCACGAGGCCGCGCGAGCTGTTCGAGGGGGCGGTGGTCGCGGACGTTCTGCGGCACGGCAAGCAGATCGCGATCCTCGCCGAAGATGGGCGCGTGATGTGCGTGCATCTGGGGATGACCGGGCACTTGGCGTTCGTGGCTGTTTCAAACACTGAGGAACTCAAGCCGCACACGCATCTCCGCTGGGAACTCGCGAACGCTCAGAAATCACCGACCACGCTGGGCCGGATGGTTTTTACTGACCCGCGTCGCTTCGGCGGGGTGTGGACCTTTCCAAATTTCAGCGAGCTGAAGGCCGCCCGCTGGGACCAGCTCGGGCCAGACGCTCTGAACATCGAGGGCCAGCACCTGATCGGCGCGTTCAAGGGTTCGCGGCGAGCGGTCAAGGCGGCGCTGCTGGATCAGGCGGTGCTGGCCGGGGTCGGGAACATTTATGCCGACGAGTCGCTGTTTCGTTCCAAGATCGACCCGCGTGCGATCGCGGCCCGGCTCAAACCCGAACCGATCCAGCGGTTGGCGGCGATGATCCGAGAAGTGCTGTGCGAAGCGATCGAGGCCGGTGGATCAACGCTGCGAGATTTCCGAGACGCGGACGATTCAGCCGGGAGCTATCAGAGGAACCATCAGGTGTACGGGCGGTCGGGGCTGCCGTGCCTAGTGTGCCAAACCTCGCTGCACGGGCTGGTGCTGGCCCAGCGGGCGACGGTGCTTTGTCGAGCGTGCCAAAGCCGCAACCCGCGATGACGAGCTCAGAACGGGTTTGGAAGGGTCTGGGTGGGCCGGGGCGGGCCGGGCGAGAGGCCCTAAATCGACCGATGCCGATATGTTTTCCACACTGCTTCTTGTGGTTGGGCTCGGTGTCACCCACAAGAAAACGAGCGGCTCGTTCTGAATGGCTTCTTCCTAGTGAAGAGAGATTCATTTCATCATCATCGTAAGAAGCGGTGTCAGTTGGTGGACAACCCAACTAGGTACGATGTAAGTTCTTTATTTCAAAGCA
Source organism: uncultured Phycisphaeraceae bacterium (assembly GCA_964540295.1). Lineage (GTDB taxonomy): Bacteria > Planctomycetota > Phycisphaerae > Phycisphaerales > UBA1924 > CAZCPB01. The sequence continues at coordinate 1,995 of CAZIMT010000141.1, read as the reverse complement.
CTTAAGAAGAAACGCAGGAATCTAGATCATGTCATTTGGTCCGTCACTGGCTGGCGCTTGGCGGCGGTTGTTTCGGCCACGAGGTCTTCGCCTCAATTGAGATGCCAGAGTAGCGATCATTTTGCGCCAACCAGCGCCTAGTCATCCACAACTCGTCCACAAGCCGCTGTGAATTGTCTTGCGAGGTCTGAGCAGGGCTTCACGGTGCGGTGCGCTGGGCTGGTTTGAAGCGGTCCTCGAAGAGTTTCATGACAACCGGGAAGGCCTCGTCCTCGGCCAGCTTGACCTCGATGGTCTTGATGGCGTGCATGACCGTGGTGTGGTCCCGGCCGCCGAAGTAGCCGCCGATCTCTTCCAGCGAGTGCCGGGTGTGGCGGCGAGCTAGGTACATGCAGACCTGGCGAGGCAGCACGACCGAGCGCGGGCGGCGTTTAGACTGGAGCTCGGTCACCTTGATGCGGTAGTACTGGGTGACGCAATCGATGATGGTCTGGATCGAAGGTCCGCTGGTGGGGGCCGAGTCGTCGTCGCCCAAGGCGGTCTTGGCGAGTTCCAGATCGATCGGCTTGGCATCGACCTGCGCGAGGATCTGGATCTTGGTGATGGCCCCTTCCAGTTCCCGAATATTGGTATCGATCTTGCCAGCGATGTAGCAGGCGACGTCGTCGGGCATGTCGAGCCCGCGGAGGCGCGACTTGGTTTTGATGATGGCGGCGCGAGTCTCATAGCAGGGCGGGGCGACCTTGGCGACCAGCCCGGACACGAATCGGCTGACCAAGCGGTCTTCCAGGTCAGGGATCTCTTCGGGTGGTGCGTCGGAGCTGAGAACGATCTGGCGCTGGTCGTGGTGCAGGCTGTTGAAGGTGTGGAAAAACTCTTCCTGGGTACGTTCACGGCGGGTGAGAAAGTGGATGTCGTCGATGACCAGCACGTCGACGTCGCGGAAGCGGTGGCGGAAGTCGTTCATCTGACCAGCCTGGACGGCTTCCATGAACTGGGTGACGAAAGTCTCGCAGGAGATGTAATAGAGGACGGCGGCGGGGTTGGCTTCGATGATGCGCAGGCAAATCGCTTGCAGCAAGTGGGTTTTGCCCAATCCGACGTGGCCGTGGACGAAGAGTGGGTTGTAGGCCTTGCCGGGGCTTGCACCCACGGAGACCGCCGCGGCATGAGCGAGGCGGTTGCCCGGGCCGACGACAAAGTTCTCGAAGGAGTAGTCGGGGTTGATGACTAGCGAATCCTCGCGGCCGGGCTGGACGACGCGGTGTTCGAGGGCTTTGAAGAAGTGTGCAGAACCTGTGGATGAAGTCGAGGGCGGGCCAGCGGCGAGAGTGGTCTCGTGCTTGGGTTTGACTTCGATCGACGGCAAAGAATCGGACAATTCAACAGAGCCGTTGACGTGCGCTGGAGAAGGGCGCAAGAGGGCGTTTGAGCCGTGGTTCACCCCCTCATTGGTGGTGGTGCCCGAGGTTTCTTTGGCAGAATTTCGAGCGGACGGCTTCGTGTTCCACTCGGGTAGGGGCGAGGTCAGGGTTGGGTTTAAGGTCGGGTTGGGGGCGTAGTGCTCGTCAGGCCCCAGGAATCGGACGGGCATGAGTCTTCCGGTGACGGTGAAGGCGGCGTCGTTGAAGAGATCGATGCACTGTTTGTGGAGATAGTTTCGTTTGACAGCGTCGGGGACGCGCACGTTGAACTGGCCGCTGGCAACGCCGAGAGGGCGGAGGTCAGAGAACCACTGGCGACAGAGGACCGCGTGTTTATCGCGGAGGTGCGACAACATGCGATCCCAGATCAGACGATCAGGGTCTGCCATCGGGGAGGCCTCTCTTTAAAGCTGCGTGCTGGGTTGCTGGATCGACGAGTGGTGAATGGTGAGGTGACGCGAGCCGCGATGGATGAGACCGACGCGGAGTGCGCGAACCTCGGGCGGCCCTGCGAGCGCGCATTGGTGAACAAATTCGAGCTGGAACAGCCAGTTTGTCATTGCCCCACCCC
>CAZIMT010000140.1:0-8859 GCA_964540295.1 uncultured Phycisphaeraceae bacterium | reverse complement strand
GGGTGGTGGCGTCGGTGCTCGCTAAGCCGAGGGCGAAGGTTGAGCCGGTGGACAAGGGCAAGTGATCGCGCCCGCGTTGCGGCGTTGCGGTATGAGCGACGCCGGACCTTCGGAAACCCTCGGGTCTGGCGTCGGCTGCGTCGGTGTTCGTCCGTGATCAACCGATCTCGAAGGCGACGACGAAGGCGTCGAAGTCCTCGCCGGTGACGAAGCCGTCGCCGTCGAAGTCTGCGGCCAGCGAGCCAGCGGTGAAAGCGTCGACGTAGGCGTCAAAGTCTTCGCCGGTGACGAAGCCGTCGCAGTTGAAGTCGGCGGGTTTGCAGGGGCAGGTGACGACGGTGGCGAGGATGTCGTCCACGGCGGCCTCGACGATCGAGCCGCTGCCGAGGTCGCGGGCGATGAAGCGGAGTTTCATGTTGGTGGTGGGGGCGACGAAGTTGCTTACTTTGAATCGTTTGTTGACCCAGGCGTTGGCGTTGTCGGTGACGAGTTCGAGCTGGGTCCAGGTTGAGCCGCCGTTGTTGGAGATCTGGATCGGCATGGAGTCGGTGTTGGGGGCGCTGCCTTGGTCGTTGGAGTACCAGCGCCAGTATTCGATGTAGGCGTCGCCGGGCTGGAAGCCAGCGGGTGTGGTGGCGTCGAAGGTTGGAGAGGTGAGGGTGGTGGTGCCGCCGTCGACGTCGTTGGCGCCGACGCTGGCGCCGGCGGGCGCGCTGGTGATCCAGCACTTGGTACCAGCGAGAGAATGATCCGCGCCGGGCTGGGCGGCGGTGGCTTGGGGGACGGCGAGTTCCCAGATTCCGGAGCTCGCGTTATCGCCAGCTGCGCCGATCGTCCATCCAGCGCTGGTTTCGGCGGCGTCGGTGTACTTGACGACGGTCTGTTGGACGGGGGTGGTGTAGAAGGCGGTCGGCGCGCTGGCGGGTGATCGGCCGGTGGCGGCTGCGGTGGTCTGGGCTTCAAGATAGAACTGGACATTGCTGCCGCAGGTAGAGACGGGGAGCGTGGCGGTGTAGGTGGTGCCGCTGATGAGTGTGAGCGTTGCGGGCGTGAACGCGCCAGTGCTGCCGGGGCGAGCGAAGACCTTGGCGCTGCCGGTGGAGAGCGTGCTGCCGGGGGACGCGACGACGTTGACGCGGAAGTTGGTGGTGGTGCCAGTGTCGGCGTTAGCGGGCAGTCCGTCGGGGAAGGTGAACTTGACAGGGAAGGCGATCGATTCTGAGAGTGACAGGGCACCGGCGAGGTTCTCTTGTCCGGTGGGGATGATCTGATCGGCGGGGAGGGTGAAGCCGTTCGCGCCGGTGTCCCGAAGTTCGATGGTGAAAGCGAGGATTTTGCGGGGCGTGGAGCCTGCGCCGTAGTTCCAGTCAACTGCGCCGCCGCTGGCGGGGTAGATGGTGGTGTAGATCGGGCCGGCGGTGTAGAAGAGGCCGTTGACGCTGGCGATGGCGGAGCGGATGTCGCTGTTGAGCTGGTCGAAGATAGTTGCGTCCGGCGGGAGGGCGCTGGTCCATCCCCAGGGGGAGAGGATCAGCTGCGAGTAGCTGTGGAAGTCGATCGAGGCTCGCATTCTCGGGTTGGCGAGCACGAAGTTGCGGAGGTTCTGGGTCTCGGGCTCGCTGAAGGCGGACGGGCCTCGGTAGTCTTCGGCGCTGGGGTTAGTGCTTGCGCCCTCTCCGCCCCATTGGTAGCTCCAATTTCGGTTCGGATCGACGCCGAAGGAGCCGTCGCCGTTGGTGCGTCGGTTCTTGCGCCAGAGGCGGTTGGTGGTCCAGGTGAAGTCGTAGCCGTCGGCGTTGACGACGGGGATGATGATGACCTCGGAGTTGTTGAGGATGTCGGTGATGCGTTGGTCGGTCCCGTAGCCGGCGAGGAGCTGGTCGGCGAAGTACATGACGGTCATGGGCCCGACCCACTCGCGGGCGTGTTGGCAGGCGTTGAACATGATCTGTGGGCGGGCGGATTTGAGGTTGCCGGGGAGATCTGGCCCGGTGATGCGGATGCCGTTGACGGGCTTGCCTAGGAGGGTGTTGCCGATGGTGAAGCTCGAGACGGTGGCGAGGTTGGCGGCGGCGAGTTGGCCGAGGTAGGTGTTGATCTCGGCGAGAGTTTTGTAGTTCTGAAACCAGGTGAGGTCGCGTTGAGCACGGCGGGCGCGGATGTCGGCGGCCTCGGCGTCGATGAGGGCTTGGAGGTCTGGGATTTTTACTTGCACGGCGAGCCCGAGCTGGGTGATGGCGTCGAGCTGGGCGGGCGTGACTTGGACGTCGACCGGGCCGACGCCGGGCGTGTGGGTCCAGACCGATTCGGCGATGTTCATGACCGCGAGAAGTTCTCGCATGCTGGTGACGGTGACGGTGACGACCCTCTGGCCGTCAAAGCGGACGACCGGTTGGCCGGGGATCGGGGTGGCGTCGGGCTGGGCTAGGGCTGTGGCGGAGAGGAGGAACGCGGCGGACGCGGACAAGGCCAGCGTGGCCCGGCGGATGGATTGGTTCAGCATCGAGTGTTCCTTCAGAGGTTATTGCTCACGAGCGAGCCCGGCTATTGTGCCAGATTCCGGGGCCGGATGCTATCTCTTTCCGAGCGAGGTTTGAAGGATGTTCTGCCGAACAGGGAAAGAAACTCGGGCGATGGTGGCGGGTGCTGGGCGTGCGGCGTGTGCTGGCGGCGTGGTTCCGCGAGTATTCTCGGCCCGTTCCCGGGTGGCGGTAGTTGTGTTGGCGAGCTTGGGCGTGATGATGCTCGGCCCGGCCTCGTGCGAGTTTGACGGTTCAAAGACGGTTCATGATTCGAGCGATCGCGTCGGTGATGAACGCAGCGATTTTCAAGGAGCCCGCGTGAGCACACCTGCGCCCTCGTCGTACTTTAAGCACGGCGCTGTCGCGGCCGATTCGCTCATCGCGTCGGAGGCGGGGGCCGAGATCCTGCGTGCGGGCGGCAACGCGGTGGACGCGGCGGTGGCGACGTCGTTCACGCTGTCGGTCGTTCGCCCGCAGTCGTGCGGGATCGGCGGCGGCGGGTTCATGCTGATTCATCTGCACAACGACTCGCGTTACGGGACGATCTCGACCGCGATCAACTACCGCGAGATGTGCCCCGAGGGGTACGGGGCGGATTTCTTCGTGAACGACCCGGACAAGGACGCGCCGACGCATGGCGGGAAGGCAGTCGCGATCCCGGGCACGGTCGCGGGGTTGCTCTACGCGCTGGAGAAGTACGGGACGATGGACCGCGCGGCGGTGCTCGCGCCAGCGATCCGAGCGGCCCACGCCGGGTTCAAGGCGGACAGGCATTACGTTGACAGCGCGAAGGAAGTTCTCGAGTGGCTCAACGCAGAGGCGTCGCGGCCCAAGCGGTTTCCGTTTCTCTGGAACCGGATTCTCAAGCATGGCGAGGTGAAGCTCGGCGACCTGATCCAACTACCCGAGCAGGCGGCGGCCTTCGAGCTGATCGCCCGCGACGGCGCGAAGGCGTTTTATGATGGGCCGATCGGGGATGCTGTGATCCAAGCGGTGAACGGTGACGGCGGGAGAATGAGCAGGCGTGACCTGGCGTCGTTCCGCGTGAGCGAGACGCGGCCGTTGATGTCGAAGTTCATGGGCAAGACGCTGGTGATGATGCCGCCGCCGAGCAGCGGAGGGATCGTGATCGCGCAGGCGCTGGAGATTCTGGAATTGCGCAAGGAGACGGTTGCGAGGACGCCGCACAACAGCCCGGCGTATATCCATCTGGTGACCGAGGCGCTCAAGCATGGGTTTGCGGACCGCAGCCGATGGATGGGCGACCCGGAGTTTGTGGACGTGCCGACCGAGGCGCTGCTTGCTCCGGCGTACATCAAAGCTCGTGCCGATCAGTTTAACGTGGGAAAGACGCTTTCGAACGATCAGTACGGAACCGTGCCCGCGGGCGAGACGGGGGCTGCGCTGCCGGAGGATCACGGCACGAGTCACTTCGGCGTGGTTGATTCCAAGGGCAACGCGGTGGCGTGTACGGAGACGGTGAACCTAATTTTCGGATCGCTGCTGCCGGTGCCGCGTTACGGGTTCATTCTCAACAACGAGATGGACGACTTTGTCACGCGGCCCGGCGTGCCGAACGCGTTCGGGCTGGTGGAATCGAGCCGGAATTTGTTCCGGCCGGGGAAGAGGCCGTTGTCGAGTATGTCGCCGGTGATCGGGCTTGATGAGCGTGGGGCGATGCTGGTGGCTGGGTCTTCGGGCGGGCCGAGGATCATTACTTCGACGCTGGAGGCAGCGTTGAACGTGCTGGTGTTCGACATGGGCGCGGAAGATGCGCTCGCGCGGCCTCGTTTTCACCATCAGTGGCAGCCTGATGTTCTGCAGCTTGAAACTTCGCTGGCGGGGACTTTGACGGATGCGGCGCTCAAGGCGATTGGGCACGTGACGGAACCGAGGTCGATGATCGGCGCGGTGCAGTTGATCCGGCGCGATCGATCGGGCACGGGTTACGACGCGGCGAGCGATCCGCGCAAGGGCGGGCTGCCAGCCGGGCACTGAAGCTCTGCTGAGTCGGAACTCTGGATCTGGCTCAGAGTTTGGCTCAGAGTTTGGCTCAGCGATGGCCCACGAGCCCGACGACCAAGTCGACGGCGATCAGGATGATGACGATCCACTCGAGAAGTTCGAGGCGGTTGGTGGACTGTCGGCCCGAAAGTTTTTGATAGATGCTCTCGAGCGTGCCGAGCTTGCGGAGGATCGCTGTGTCCCACTCGGGCAGGTGGAGGCGGTCTGCGGCCAGACGGTAGAGGCGGGCGAGGTACTGGTCTCCGACGAGCTTGAGGGCGTTGTTGACGTTTTCGAAGAGGAGCGAGCTTTCCATCTGGAGCTCGGCCACGCGGTCGAGGTCGGGGGTGTTGGAGCCGGGGAGGAGTGCGTTGAACGCGCCCAGGCCCTTGCGCGGGCGGAGGGTGGGGACGGAGGCTTGAAGTGCGTCGTCGAGCTGGTCGTCGAGGTGGCGCATTTCAAGAAGCTCGACGTTGGCGAACTCGAGGATGCTGCGGGCGTCGATGGGCTCGTCGAGGAAGAGGAGCGCGGCGTTCCAATCAATGACGGCGGCGTCGTGAGGCGTGTAGGAGATGCGGCAGCACATGGCATCGTGGATTTCTTGATCTGAGAGCGTGCGTGCTTCGGAGCGGAGGATGCGGGCGAGCGTTGAGGTGTTGGCGGCGATGAAGGAGATGGGGTCCGCGAGCGGATGAGGTGAACTTTGGCCCGAGGTGTGGGCTGGCTTGGGCATGTCGAACTGGTAGAGGACGTAGTTCTCGGTGCGTTCGACGAGCGCGGGGCGTTTGATGGCGGGGCGGGCTTGGTCTAGGAGTTGGTTCACGAGACGGCGAGCTTGTTCGAGCAGGGCCCGGCAGTCGTAGAGGGCTTCGGCGAGCGGGAGCAGGCCGGCGAGAGGGCCGGAGTAGGAGATGTGGAAGGCGATGGTGACAGCGCCGAAGTCGTAGAACGTGGCGTCGGCGGTGGTTGCGGCGTTGAGGCTCGCGATGGTGACCGGCGCGGTGTTAATGCTGAGGCGGAGAGGGGTGGGCTTGAACTTGAAGTAGGTGGGAGTGGGTCTGGCGGGCGAGGTGCGGGGAACAGGGAGAGGAGCGGATGGAGAGTTCGCGGGCGTGAGGTTGTTCAAGGCGCTGAGAAGCGTCGCGGCGCGGGCGAGGTCGATAGCGAGACCCAGGTCAAAGGCGAAGAGGGCGTGAACGGTGCAGCGAAAGTTGTCGGGCGCGGCGTTGGGCATTCGGGATTGGGCCTTCGTGACGAAGTGAGATCAGCCTTTGGTGGGGTCGATGTCCATGGCGCGGAGGTGAGCGAGGACGAGGAAGATGGCGTCCACGGGGGCGGCCTCGCCCGCTTTATCGCGGATGGGCATCCAGTAGGCGGTGCCGAGTTCTTTGGCGGTGGCGACGATGAGGTTGTAGACGGTGTCGGGTACCCAGCGTTGGATGGAGCTTGGTTTTCTTTCGGCGATGAAGTCGGAGAGGTAGCCGTTGACAGTGCTGTTGGCGCGGCCGGTCTGTGCGACGACTTCGGCCACGGTTGCGCCCTCTGAGAACATCATGAACGCGGCGGCTTTGGTCATGGACATGCCGCGCGGTTTGCGGCCGACGTCTGCGCTGGGCTCGTCGTTGCTCGCGGGTGGGGGCGCGAGGGCCTCGGCGGTGGACGGCGTGAGGTTGTGCCGCGTGCAGTAGGCGAGGATGGCTTCGAGGAACGCGGGGCCGAACTCGGTGAGCTTGCGTTGGCCAACGCCTCGGACGGCGAGCATGGCGTGTTCGTCGCCGGGGCGTTTGCTGGCCATTTCGCGCAGGGTCACGTCGCTGAAGACAACGTAGGGCGGGACGTTGCGTTCGTCGGCGAGTCTGCGGCGGAGGGCTCGGAGTTCTTCGAAGAGTTCCTGGGTGGCGGGGTCGTCGCAGATTTTTTCTTCGCCACGGACGACGCGGGTGCCGCCGCTGGCCCCGGTGCCTTGGGCGATGTTTGGCTCGACGAGCGTCACGGGGCGTTCGAGTTTGAGGACAGCGCGAGCGTGCTCGCCCATTTCGATGACGGGGTACTCGCTGGCGGTGCGGTTGAGTGCGCCTTGCTCGACGAGCTGGTTGATGTAGCTGGAGACGAGTTCTTTGGGCGTGCCTTTGAGCTGGGCGAAGGTGGTGAGGGTGTTGTGGCCGCGAAGGCGGATTCGCTCGGTGTTCGCGCCCATGAGGACTTCGGAGAGGTGGCCCGCTCCGAAGGCGTTGCCCGAGTGCTGGTTCATGCGGAAGACGCAGGAGATGATCTTTCGGGCGATCTCGGTGCCTTGAGGGTTGACGGCCAGTTCGCCTAGGCAGAGGTCGCACGCGCCGCAGTCGGGCGTGTCGTAGGCCTGCCCGAAGTATTCGGAGAGGACTTTGTGCCGGCAGCGTGGGCTGTCGCAGACTCGCTGCATTTGGTCGAGCAGTCCGAACTGGACTTGGAGAGACGCGGCGAGTGCGGCTGCGGCCTCGTCGCTGTCGACCTCGGCCTCGTCGGCGCTGCGGGTGATGAGCTGCTTCCAGCGGATCGGGTCTGAGGGGGAGTAGAGCATGACGCACTCGGCGGGCAGACCGTCGCGGCCAGCGCGTCCGGTCTCCTGCTGATAGGCCTCGATAGACTTGGGCATGGCGGCGTGGACGACGCAGCGGACGTTGGAGCGGTCGATGCCCATGCCAAAGGCGACGGTGGCGCAGACGACGTCGAGGCGTTCGGTGGAGAAATGTTCTTGCACGCGGCGGCGTTCGTTGGCGTTGAGCCCGGCGTGGTAGGCCTTGGACTTGATGCCTTGGGCGGTGAGAAGTGCGGCGGCGGCCTCGGTGTCCTTGCGGCTGAGGCAGTAGACGATGACGGCGGAGCCTTTGTGCGCGCCGACGACCTTGGCAAGTTGCTGGTCGAGGCGTGTGCGCGGCGTGATTCGGTAGGTGAGGTTGGGGCGGTCGAAGATTCCCACCAGACGGACGGGGTCGCGAAGCTGGAGCTGCTCGGCGATGTCCTCGCGGACGCGGGGTGTGGCGGTGGCGGTGAAGGCGTGGAGGCTGCAACCGGGGACGCGGCGGCGGAGCTCCATGAGCCGGCGGTATTCGGGGCGGAAGTCGTGGCCCCATTGGCTGATGCAGTGGGCCTCGTCGATGGCGAAGCTGTCGATACCGAGCTTGGTGACGAGATTGAGGAAGCGTGAGGTGAGGAGCCGTTCGGGGGCCACGAACAAGAGCTTGAGGTTGCCAGCGAGGGCGTCTTGTTCGGCCTGCTGGATTTCTTCGGTGGAGAGGTTTCCGTGGATAGCGGCGGCGGGGTAGCCGTTGAGTTTGAGCCCATCGACCTGGTCTTTCATCAGGGCGATGAGTGGGGAGACGACGACGGCCATGCGGTTGATGAGGAGCGGGGGGACTTGGTAGCAGAGAGATTTTCCGCCGCCGGTGGGCATGACGACGAGAGAGTCGCGTTTGGCGAGCCCGGCGAGGATGGCCTCGTGCTGCATAGGGCGGAGGGTGTCGAAGCCCCAGTATTTTTTCACGGCGGCGAGGACGCGTTGTGTCTGCAGGGATCGGTCGGCGTCGTCCATGGGGCTTGGTTTTCTGGTGGCCTGAGCGAGGAGGTTTGCGGGAGGTTGAGGCGTCGCGGACGGCATCGTGTTCAGTGTACGTCAGGTTGTGGAGAAGGTCGTTTCGAGGTGGGATTCTGAGCTGGGAAGGGTTGAGGGATTGCGCGTGGGTTTGGGGGTGGACTTGATTGTCTGGGCTGTTGCCTCGATACTGACCTTCCCGAGTTCGGAGTTGCGTGCCCGGTGAGCCGAGTGAAGTTTGGCGATCTCGACGTTCCGGGCGGGTTGTGATGGTTGTTTGGTCGAACTTTTTCCTTGCCCGATGGAGGCCGCCGGATGTCCACATCTTGCTCTTGCGTTGGCTCGTGCTTTGACTCGTGCTCTGTCTCGTTCCCCGGTCTTGGGGCTCGTTTTTCTCGATCATTGCGGGCGCTGGTGCTGTTCTCGGCGACGGGACTGGTGGGGATCGCGGCGCTGACCGCAGGCGGCTGCGGGAGCGGCGGCTCGCACCAGTCGTCGGAAAACATGGCTGGCCCGGAGGCGTACAAGCCTCTGGCGGCTGAGTTTTCCAAGGTCGGGTACGGTTGGGATTGGTCGGGCTTCCCGCTGCCGGATCGCGGCGAGAAGATCAAGTTTATCACGGCGTATCCGGACGCCGTGGTGGTGCAGGACACGGGGAGCAAGCTGACGGTTCTGGAGCCGAGCAACGGGCGGCTGCGCTGGAGCGACGAGCTGGCGAACCGGATCACCAAGTTCGTAGGGCTGGCCCGCGATCCGGACCCG
>CAZIMT010000139.1:3886-8929 GCA_964540295.1 uncultured Phycisphaeraceae bacterium | reverse complement strand
AGGTTGCGCCCCCCTCCCGATCGACCCGTACACCGTGCTTAGGCTGACCCTCAAGGCGCAGCTTGGCCGATACTCCTACACTCTTGCTCTCCATGAACGACCGCCCAGCGAACCTCTCGCCAAGCCCGCGCGCGATCTCCCGTCCGACTCTCGGCGGGCTGTCGCTGTTGCTTATCGTGGCGCTGGCATTTGGCACTTCGGCGCGAACGGGGCAGGTAGCGCTCGCGGCTTCGGCCTTGGACGGCTTCGGCGAGCGAGCGATCTCGCCAAGTGTTCCGACCGCGGCCGCACGGCCTGCGCGGCGCTCGGCGCCAGACAAGCCGTTGGCTATCGCACAGGATCGTGCGAGACGTGCATCCATCAACGTAGATTCGATCCCGCCCGCCTCTCGAGAATTCGCTCACGACCCGGCGCTCGATCGGCTCGGCGCCTTCGTGCTCGACCTGCCCCCGCCACCAGAAGTTCTCTTCCCTGATGAGACGGGCATCGTGCTCCTCATCCCTCCGGGTGAGGGCGGCCTTCTCTGTCTCGTCCGCGACGCGAGTCGCTAGAGACTTGCACGCCTCAACTCGGCGTCAACCCCGGCGGTCTGTCCGTGCAGGCCTCCCAACGTTCATCGTTCGATCCAATCCATATTCGATCCAATCTTCGCTCGGCGCTGACCTCTCGTCGGTGCTGTGTTCCTTGTTCTTGAAAGAGTGAGCAATCCCATGGCAGAGCAGGGCATCCCGCTGATCGGTCCGCTTCTCAACAAGCTGATCGGCACGCGCAACGACCGTTTCGTCAAAAAGTACACCCAGCGCGTCAACGCGATCAACGCGATCGAACCGCAGATGCGGAAGCTGACCGACGCGCAGATCCGCGGCAAGATCACCGAGTTCCGCGAGCGCTTCGACAAGGGGACCAAGGGCGACGCGCTGATGGTCGAGGCCTTCGCCGCCGCACGCGAGGGCATGGACCGGTCGGTGGGCATCCGAAATGTTTTTAACCCCAAGTTTAACTTTGACCCATCGGCGCTCACACCCGCTGTGCGCACGCTGTACGACCAGACCCGGGCGGAGATGGACGCCCGCGAGGCCGCCGCCCCGACCGGCGAGTACATGGGCTCCGCGCAACCGATCCCCGGGTACCTGCAGGGTGATATCCCCAACGAGATCTACGAGGCGGTGCGCGAGTTGTACCCCGAGAGCCGCCCCCCGTTCCGGGCCCGGCCGTTCGACGTCCAGCTGATCGGCGGCATGGTGCTGACCGGCGGCAAGATCGCGGAAATGCGCACGGGCGAAGGCAAAACGATCGTGGCCCCGCTGGCGACGTACCTGGCGTGCGTCGAGCGGCTCAAGGTCCACGTCGTGACCGTGAACGATTACCTCGTGCAACGCGATCGCGACTGGACGTTCCCGTTCTTCTGGGCGCTGGGCCTCACGGTCGGCGCTATCCACCCGCAGCACATGCAGGACGAGAACGAAAAGCGCGTCATGTATCGCTGCGACGTGGTGTACGGCACCACGGCCGAGTTCGGGTTCGACTACCTGCGCGACAACATGAAGCGTGCGGTCGAGCAACAGGTCCAGAAGCGTCGTCAGTTTGCGATCGTGGACGAGGTGGACTCGATCCTGATCGACGAGGCACGCACGCCGCTGATCATCTCCGGGCCCGCGCACGAGGACCTGCCGCGGTATGACCTGGCCGATCGCTTGGCGCGCGATTTGGTCGAGAAGCAGCGCCCCTGGACCGAGGCCGAGGAGCAGGTGCAGAAGATCAAGATGCGCATCAAGGGCATCGAGGGTGACATCCGCCAGGTGCGCGAAAAGGAGAAGATCCCCGCGATGCAGGCCGAGCTGCAAAAAGCCAAGGCGGAACTGCCCCAAGTCGAGGCCCAGAAACTCAAACAGCGGCAGTACTTCGACGTTCACCTAGACCGCAAGCAGTGCCACCTGACGCACGACGGCGTGACCGAGGCGCAGCGTATCGCGGGCGTGGGCTCGTTCTACGTCGATCAGAACATGGACATCCCGCACTTGCTCGAGCAGTCCTTACGCGCTTACGCGGTCTACCAGCGCGACCGCGATTACGTGATCATGCCGACGCAGGACCCCAACACGGGCAAGCAGGTGCCGGGGATCGTGATCGTGGACGTGTTCACGGGGCGGCCGATGGTCGGGCGGCAGTGGTCCGACGGTCTGCACCAGTCGGTCGAGGCCAAGGAAAAAGTCCCGATCAAGCAGGAGACGCAAACCGTCGCCACCGTGACGATCCAGAACTTCTTCAAGATGTACAAGCGTCTGGCGGGCATGACGGGCACGGCCGACACCGAAGCGCAGGAGTTCCACGACATCTACAAGCTGGACGTGGTGTCGATCCCCACCAACAAGATCGTGATCCGCGAGGACTTTGACGACCTGGTCTTCCTGGTCGGCAAGGACAAGTGGGGGGCGATCGTCGACGAGATCAAGGCCTTCCACGACGCGGGCAGGCCGATCCTGGTCGGCACGACCAGCGTGGAAAAATCTGAGTCGTTGTCGGCGATGCTGACTAAAAAATACGGCGTGCAGCACGACGTGCTCAACGCCAAGCAGCACGAGCGCGAGGCGAACATCGTCGAGAACGCCGGGCAGCTCGGACAGGTAATGATCGCGACGAACATGGCCGGTCGAGGCACGGACATCAAGCTCGGCGCGATCACGCGCGAGGCGTTGCTGGAGCACTGGCTGCGGCGCGGTGTGGTGCCGCGGACGGTAACCGTCAACTCGACGGAAGAAGAACTGCGTGAGGCCGCGTACCGCAAGCTGGGGCCGCAGGAGCTCGAGCTGAACAAGCGGGACGTCGAGGCGATGCCCGCGGCCGAGCTCGAGATGAAAATACTGCGACACTGGGCGATGAAGTACACGTGGGTCTCGCCCAAGCAGATCGAAAAACTCGACGCCAAGGGCCTGCGCGAGGCGCTCGACGACGGCGGGCGGTTCCTGCTGCACAAGCTCCACTGGTTCAAGACCATCGAAGAGATGGGCGGGCTGCACGTCATCGGCACAGAGCGGCACGAGGCGCGGCGTATCGACAACCAGCTTCGCGGGCGGTCGGGCCGACAGGGCGATCGCGGCTCGACGCGGTCCTTCGTGAGCCTTGATGATGACCTGATGAAGATGTTCGCGGGCGAGACAACGATGAAGTTCCTCGCCAGCATGGGCATGAAGGAGGGCGACGCGATCGAGCACCCGATGCTCAGCAAGAGCGTCGAGCGTGCTCAGCGCAAGGTCGAGGAGCGAAACTTCCAGGTCCGCAAAAACGTGCTGGAGTACGACGAGGTGATGGAGCACCAGCGGCAGCGTTTCTACGGGCTGCGGCAGCGCGTGCTCGAGGGACGCGAGGTCAAGGAACTGCTCTTCGAGTACATCACGCAGAGCGTCGATGACGCGGTCGGCGAGTTCCTGGACTTAGACTACCCGGCCCAGTGCGCAGCCGAATACGCACGGCAGAAGCTCGATATCTCCGTGCCGTCCGACAAGCTCAAGGGACGCGATATCGAGGAAATGATCACGGCCATCCACAAGGAAGCTAAGCACGACCTGCGCGCAATGATCGATGTCACGCTGGGCGAGTACCTGCCGATGGAGGGCTCGGATGTCAGCGTTGACTTCGACAAAGCCGGGCTCATCAGCTGGGCCAAGACGCGGTTCGGGGTCGAGGTAGACCCCGACATGCTCCGTGACGGCACGGCCGACGAGCGCCGGAACATCCAGCGGATGCTGGTCGAGGCCGCGGACCAGAAGGTCGATGAGTCGGACCTGTCCGGGCTGACGACGTTCACCGCGCCCAACTACGGGGCCGAGCAGCTCTGCAAGTCGATGAAGAACAAGTTCCTGATCGACGTGACGATCGACGAAGTCCTGACCGCTCAGAAGAACGAGGCCAAGCCGGTGTCGGCGGTGGTCATCGACAAGGCCAACGCGCTCTACCGGAAGCGCGAGGTCGAGTACCCGGTCGATTACGCGCTGGAGATGACCATGATGGTCATGCGTCAGTCGCCAGCCGACGCGATGGGGCAGTTGTGTACGTGGTCGAACCGTCGCTTCCAGCTCGGATGGACGCCCGAAACGATCAAGGCGACGCAGCCTCAGAAGATCAAGCAGCAGTTGTTCGAGGCGTCGGAGAAGTTCGTGTCCGAGCGCGTGCTGGAGAAGGCGGTGGCCGAGGCGCAGAGCAAGGCGACGGACGCTGAACTTGAGGCGTGGTTGCAAGATCGCTTCACGCTGGGGATGACCGACACGATGCGGTATCTCGAGGGTCAAGAACGGCTGGACGCGATCCGGGCGCGAGTCGAGAACATCCTGCGGGCCGAGCTGCTGCACTTTGAGCGGACGATTTTGCTCGAGACGCTGGACCAGTCCTGGAAGGACCACCTGTACGCGATGGACCAACTGCGCGATTCCATCAACTTCCGAGCGTACAGCCAGCAGGACCCGCGGATCGAGTACAAGCGCGAGGGCTCCCGAATGTTCTTGTCGATGCTCGACAGCGTGCGCGATCAGGTAACAGATTTCGTGTTCAAGGCCAAGATCAGCGCGGCCCCGCCGGTGCAGCAGCGGCCCGCGATGATGGAGGCCCCAGCGACGAACCCGGCGGCCTTGCCGGGGCCCAAGCCTCAGATCACGCGCTCAGTGGTTCGGGCACCCGCACCCGCGCCCGCGCCGCAGATCTTGGGCAGCTCGTTCTCCGGGCCCGGCTTTGATGCGCCGCCGCGGCCGCCCTCAGCTCCAAGCGGTCCCGCGGTCTGACGCTTCGGTAGGTCGGCTCTCCGAGCCGGCGTCTTCTCCGCGTTGCCCCCGACCACGTTCGATTGGATCGCGCGCTGGGGCATCAGAAAAACAAAGAGCCGGGGCGACTCGCCCCGGCTCTCTTTTTATTGATCTTCTCTTCATTGATCTTCGAAGACCCCACTGGGATCACCAACCTAAGATCACCAACCTGGGATCACCAACCTGGGATCACCCACTTCGCATCAGAGCACCTGACCCTCGGGAAGGCGCACGGCCGCCAGGTACTTGC
>CAZIMT010000139.1:0-3786 GCA_964540295.1 uncultured Phycisphaeraceae bacterium | reverse complement strand
CGACCGTGTGAAAACGTCTTCCCAGACTAGCCCAGACCAGACCAACCCAGACCAGACCAGCCCAGCCCAGACCAGACAGCCCAAGGACGGGCGTGGATCTCTCAGGGCGGCCATGCGTATCGATTGCAGGTCGGCGAAAGCCGGTTTCTCAGCCTCGCAACGCCAAGCCCGATCGGCGTGCCGCTACCCTTGGTGTCGAGATTGTCGTCGTAGACAGCATCGGAGGTTCTCATGTCGCACGTTTCTCAACCAGCCCGGCCGCATCCAGCCTCGCGTCAACCAGCCTCGCTTACACCAGCGCGAGCGTTCACGCTCATCGAAATCCTATTGGTGATCGTCATCATCGGGATCCTCGTTTCGATCTCGCTCGTGGTCGGCAAGCAGGTCCGTGTCGGCAGCCAGTCGCGCTCGACCGAGGACACGATCCGCGTCCTAGACCAGTCGCTGGTGGGGTATGAAAAGACGAGCAGCGAACTGCCGCCGTCGAAGTTCGTGTACCGCGATATCAAGACTTCACCCAAGGCCTACGAGTACCCGTTCGTGGACGGCCGGCGCGAAATGGACGGAGTGGACAGAGACCTGCACCCCGCGATCCTCACGCTCGCTCGATACACCGCCTTGTGCTCGACGATCCCCGAGGCCGACTCGCTGATCCAGAGCGTGAACCCGAAGCTGGTGCGCCGAGTAGTAATCGACGCAAACCTGAAAACCCCGCCCCTGGCCGTGGAAATTCTCGACGCGTTCGGCCGCCCGATCCGCTTCGTTCACCCCGCCTTCGACGGCGGGTACGGACCGGCGTACGACCCAGCCAAAATCGCGTTGCGTGATCTCAACCGGACCGCGACCTCGGACGCAACGTCAAACCCCGACCCGCTCGGGAATGTGTACCGTCGCTCAGCCCGCCCGTTCGATCCGGCCGTTCCGCTTGCGACGTCCCCCAACCCGGTGGGCGATGGCGACGAAGGCATCTGCCCGAGCCGCAGGCCATACTTCTACTCGGCGGGCCCCGACGGCGATCCCGGCACGCGATCAAACAACGTCTACACGACCCGGCCGACCTACCCGACCGAGACGGCGAAGATCAAGTGAACGAAATTCGAATGATGCGATCTAATCGCGGCTGCTGATCGCGTGAGCCCGCCGTCCCTTCGAGGGCCAGATCTCCTTCGCACTCGCCCTCGAAAGCCTAGACCAAGCCCTCACCATCGTGCCCGGCGAGTTCCGGCCCACTCACCAGTCTTCTTACTTCCCCACCCACTCCGCCACCCACAACTGGCTCGAAGGCTTCGTCTCTCTCTCGATCATCGCCCCGCGCTGGCTGGTCCACATCATCAGCTTCCCGTCCGGGCTGAACACAGGCAGCACGTCCGCCCCGGCCGCGTTGGTCACGCGCCGCGGCTCGTGCATCTCCGGCTTCCTCGCGTCCATCGCGTCCACCTCCACCGCGTAGATCTCATAGTTGTGGTCAGCCTGGCTCGTGCCATAGACCAGAAACTTCCCGCTTGGGTGCCAGTACGGAGCCCAATTCACCCAGTCGTTGTCGGTGATCTTCCGCTCGTTGGTGATCCCCGTCGGCACGCCGCCGACGTACACCAGGTCGCAAATATAGATTTGCAACAAGTCATTGCCCTTGCGATCAGAGCGATAGCACAGCCGCTTCCCGTCCGGCGACAAGAACGGCCCGCCGTCGTACCCCGGCGCGACCACCAGCGGACGATGCCCCTGGCTCAGCGTGTCGTACACCCAAATATCACCATCCGCCTTGAGCGGCACCCCGGCCGAGTCACGCGCATCATCAACATGCGTGTAGATAACAAACCGACCATCTTTCGAATAAGAACACTCCGCGTCGTACCCCGCGCGCACGAACATCGGCTCGGCCAGAAAATCGCTCCCGCACTGCACCCCCGGCCTGAGCCCGTAGTCCTTGGCCATCGGCAGCACCGTCTGCGTCACGATCTCCATCTCCGGCGGGAACGACCACAGATACGACCGCGTCCCACGCTGATACCCCGGCGCCACGCCCGGCGCCGGAGGCCCGATCGTCGAACCATAAATCACTCGCGCCTTCTCCGTCGGATGGAACCACCCGCACGTGTTGGCCGACCCCGGCGGGCTGACCAGAAACGCCTCGCCCAAGCTCGTGACCTTGCCGTTCGCATCGCGCACCAGCTTCGCAACGTACAGCGAATAAGACGTCGCCGCCTCGGGAGTTGTCCCGTCCAGCCCCTTCTTCGGAACCTCGACCGCCTGAAATATAATCCACAGCCCGTCCGGGCTGAAATACGCCTCCCCAGCCTTCACGAACTGCTCACGCCCGGTCAGTTGGACGTAGTTGTGAAGGTCGGCCGATTCGAGCGAACGCCAATCAGACCCAGGCAACGCCGACGCAGGCGGTGTGGTCGGTTGCGAGGCGGGCGCGGAGGAGATCGCATTCTGAACGTCCGTCGGCCGCGCCGAGACAACGTGGATGAAGGCCAGATTGAAGAACGCCAACGAGGCGAGCATGAGCGAGCGAGCGGTGAGCATGGCAGTAAACATGGGTGACGGCTTTCGAAAAGGGCACGAAAGGATATCCGTGCCGCCACCCTGCCACCGAGGACGGCCCCCGCCCTCGGTGTTCTTCGTGAACCCGTGCCGCCCGTCACCCCTCGCGCCTAGGGAGTGGTACTTGAACCAGACCCAACTCGGGTGGATATAGGCCATGCTGCCCGCAGCGAATCGCGCAGACGATGGGCAAGCCTATAAGATGGCAACTTCAGCGGTTCCAAATCTGAGTTTGAGGGAGCCGGATGAAGCGGATCGAGGCGCTTTTCAATCTCCTTTAAAGCATCGCCAAACTTTACTATCGCCGCCTGCACGTTGCGGGGTTCACTCGGATTCTTCGAATCCGGTTCGTAAGGCGTTTCGTCTTCGACGACCGACAGCGGGCCCCAATAGAGCTGCCAGAATCGAAGTCTCGCTTCGTTCCATTCCTTAAGATCCGGGTTCGTGGCAAGCGTTGAAGCTGACTCGGTAGCACTGAAATAGAGCTGAATTTGCTTGTCGTAGTAGGCCTTGCTCGATTGGCGATAGCTCGTCTAAAAAAAGTGTAAACTCCCCGTACGAAAGCAGCGGCGGCGACGATGGCTGCCAACGCCTTCGCAGCGAGTTCGACTCGTTTGATAGTGTTTTCCTTCTCCGCTTCGTCCTTAGTTTTTTCGGGCATTGTGCAGCTCCATTTGCAGCACACACCCTGACGAGGGTTCGAAGTTGCAGGCATAGCGTAGGACCGGAATCTCTCTCCTACCCCAGCGCCATCGTCATCAAAAACTCCGCGTTCGTCTTCACCTTCTTCATCCGCCCCTTGAGCAGCTCCATCGCCTCGACCACGTTCATATCGCTCAGAACTTTCCGCAGGCGATACACCAGCTCCAGCTCCTTCTTGTCCAGCAGCAGCTCCTCACGCCGCGTGCCTGACGCGCCCACGTCGATCGCTGGCCAGATCCGCTTCTCGACCAGCTTGCGGTCCAGATGCAACTCGGCATTACCCGTGCCCTTGAACTCTTCAAAGATAACCTCGTCCATCTTCGAGCCGGTATCGACCAAGGCCGTGCCGATGATGGTGAGGCTGCCACCCTTCTCGATCGCGCGCGCCGCGCCGAAGAACTTCTTGGGGCGCTGCAGCGCGTTAGAGTCCAGGCCGCCGGTCATGATCTTGCCCGAGTGAGGCATCTCGGTGTTGTACGCGCGCGCCAGCCGCGTGATCGAGTCGAGCAGGATCACCACGTCGTCGCCGAACTCCAC
>CAZIMT010000138.1:0-8988 GCA_964540295.1 uncultured Phycisphaeraceae bacterium | reverse complement strand
CCGCCTACGACATCAAGGGCGCACTCGAGATCGTCGGCGGCGACACCGAGAAGAAGGCCGAGGAAGAGAAGGTCGATCTCTCGTCCATCCTTTCCGAGGTCGAAGAGGGCGACGTGCAGGTCGAGAAGTCCAAGAGCACCGAGGTCGATCTTGAAAAGGAAGCCGGCGAGAGCCCGGTCATCCGCTACGTTAACTACATCATCCAGACCGCGGTGAAAGAGGGCGCATCGGACATCCACATCGAGCCCGCCGAAAAGAAGCTGCGGGTGCGCTTCCGCATCGACGGCGCGCTCTTCGAGATGATGAACCCGCCCGCGTCGATGTCGGCCGCGATCACGTCGCGCCTGAAGATCATGGCCAACCTGGACATCTCCGAACGCCGCATCCCCCAGGACGGCCGAATCCGCTGCACGGTGCAGGGGCGCAAGCTGGACCTGCGTATGTCGACCTTGCCGAACAACTACGGCGAGAAGACGGTCATGCGTATCCTGGACACGCGCTCCATCAACGTGGAGCTGGACCAGCTCGGATTCGAGGCCGAGACCTACGAGATCTGGCGCAAGCAGATCGACTCGCCGCACGGCATCATCCTCGTGACGGGGCCGACCGGCTCGGGTAAGACGACCACGCTGTACGCCTCGCTGCGGCAGCTTGATAAAGCGACGATGAACATCTGCACCGTTGAAGACCCGGTGGAATACCACCTCGACGGCATCACGCAGACACAGATGCACGAAAAGATCGGCATGACCTTCGCGGCCGCGCTCCGCGCGCTGCTGCGTCAGGACCCCGACGTGATCATGCTCGGCGAAATCCGCGACATGGAGACGGGCCACATCGCGGTGCAGGCGGCCTTAACGGGCCACTTGGTGCTCAGCACACTGCACACCAACGACGCGCCGAGCTCGATCACGCGCTTGGTCAACATCGGGCTCGAACCGTTCCTGGTCGGCGCCGCGGTGAACAGCGTGCTCGCCCAGCGGCTGATCCGTCGTCTCTGCAAAGAGTGCAAAAAGATGGAGAAGGCTTCGGAGGACATGTCCGAGTTCCTGGCGATGCAGGGGATGGACGCCGACGAAATGTGGGTGCCCAAGGGGTGCGACAAATGCCGGCAGACTGGGTACTCGGGGCGTGTCGGTATCTACGAGATGCTGTGCGTGGACGACCAGCTGCGCGACATCATCTCACGCAACCCCAACGTGGCCGAGTTCCGACGGCTCTGCATCGAACGAGGGATGGTGACGCTGCGTGACGACGGCATCCGCAAGGTGGCCAAGGGCGTGACGACCATGCAAGAGGTGCTGCGCGTGACGGAAGGTCACTAAGCCCGGGCGACATCGGCGCGCCGTACATCGAGCGTTCTGAGGCGGCTGTTACACACCTCAAGATCTGTGCTCGGGCGCACCAAGGTTATTCACGCGGTGCAATCATGGCTAAAAAATCAGCACGAGCCAAGCCGACCAACAACGCCCGCTCGTCGCGATCAAAGTAGTTCGTTCTCTATTTCTCTCAGTGCTTTGGGGTACCCCCACGCTCTGCGTGAGGTTCTTTGTTGGCACCCAAAGCACGTTGTGCTCAGGTCCGTCTTCGCTCGGAACGAACAGCCTAACGACGTTCGCCCGCCAAGATGTCAGCAGCCACGGCCGCGCCGTCTTCACGCGCGATCAACGGCGCAAACTTCGCGGCGGTGTTGGCGATGGTCGGGTCTTCAAGCACGCGGCGGATCGCGCTGGCCAGCCGCTCGGGCGTCACCTGCGCGTGACGCACGGTGTCCGAAACTCTCATCCGCTTAAGCCGTGCGGCATTGTCGAACTGGTCGTGAGCCATGGGGATCACGACCGTCGGCCGACCGGCGCGGAGAGCCTGAGCCGTGGTGCCGATACCGCCGTGATGGATGTTGACAGCGGCGTGCTGGAAGACCGCCGAGAACGGCGCGTACTCGAACGCGGCACTTCCTTTGGGCATGTTCGGCGGGCCTTGATGGCCGCGCCCGACGAGGAACAGCCCGCGCCGCTTCAGGATCTCGCACGCTCGCGCCGCGTGCTGATGAAATCGCCCCGCGGTGTGGGCGGCCGCGGTGCCCAGCGTAAAGACCAGCGGCGGCTCGCCATCCTTCATGAACTTCTCGACCACGTCACTCGGCGCCTCTTGCTCCTTGGCGCGGTCGTACCACGGGAAGCCGGTAATCTTGGCACCGGGCGGATCGCCGTCGATTATGGGACGAAAGAGCGGCGACCAGAGCGCGAGATTGGTCAGCCCGCCGCGCGCTTCGGTGATGAAAATGCTCTTCATCTTTGGAAGCCTCATCGCATTTCGCTGCGCGTTGAGCGGGCCGTCGAGCGCCAGGCTGGTAACAAGTCGGGCCATGAACATGTCGAGCTTGACAGCCCGGCGCGACGGATTCTCCGAACGGAACGGCGGGAGCACCGCTTGATCTTTCGCGTTAAACCAGATCGAGGGCGCGAGCGATGCGGCGTGGCATGGCACGCCCGCCAATTCCGCGGCCCACGAAGCGCCGATGCAGAGCGGGTGAACCAGCACGGCGTCGGCCTTCCAATCGTTGATGGCGCGGCGCGTGTTCTCGATGATCTCGGGAACATGCGGGAGCATGAGCTTGCGCAACACCTGCATCGGGCCGCGCAGCCCGCTCATCGTCGCGGGGTTCTCCGAGAGCATTTTCCCGAGGTCTTTGTGCTCTCCGAGCGCGAAGTGTTCAAGCCCGGCCTCACTCGTGTGCGGCGCAAAGTAGGGGTTGGTCATCAGCGCGGCGGCGTGCCCACGCCCGATCATCGCGCGGCCAATGGCGAGGAAAGGGTGGATGTCGCCGTGCGAGCCGTTGGTTAGCATGAGAAGACGCATGAAAGGTTCGTAGGCGCGGCCGGAAGCGATAAGGCCAAAGTGACAAACGGCCAACTGACTAAATTTTGGATGAAGTGCGGCGCAGCGTCCCTAAACTCTACGTATGCCAGAACTCAGCGTGAACATCGATCATATCGCGACCGTCCGGCAAGCGCGACGCGGCGACGAGCCCGATCCTGTACGAGCGGCTCACGAGGCCGAACTCGGCGGGGCCGACGGGATCACCGTCCACCTCCGCGAAGATCGGCGGCACATCCAGGACCGCGATGTCGAACTGCTCCGTGCCCTCGTGAAGGTCCGCTTCAACTTCGAGATGGCGGCCACCGACGCCATGGTGGCGATGGCGTGCAAGGTAAAACCGCACTCGTCGATGCTCGTGCCCGAAGGACGCCAGGAAGTCACGACCGAGGGCGGGCTCGATGTCGCGGGGCAGTTGCCCAGGCTCAAGGACGCGGTCGCGCGGCTGCGGGCGGGAGGGATGATCGTTTCGGCGTTCATCAACGCGGAACCCAAGCAGATCGACGCGGCCTTGGAAGCAGGCTTTGACGTGTGCGAGATTCACACCGGGCCCTACGCGGCCGAGCACGCCAAGAACGGCGGCGACGTGCTCCGCCTCGGGCTGTTCCGAGAACTCCATCAGATCCGCGACGCGGGAGCCCGGATCATCTCGGCGGGAATGCGGTTCAACGCCGGGCACGCGCTCAACTATCACAACGTCGGGCCGATCGCGAGGCTACCGGGCGTGGCGGAGCTGCATATCGGCCATTCCATCGTCAGCCGCGCAATCTACGTCGGACTCAGGCAGGCGGTACGCGAGATGAAGCACGAGATGACGTGAACGGGTGCCTCGAAACAAATGCCGAATCACAAACTCTCAACGCCCGATTCATGGACAAAGAGCATTCGTGATTCGGCATCCGCGGTCATACACTTGGCCTGCGATGGCGATGCCTGAATCAGAGCCCACAACAAACCCGCCTCTGAACCCGCTCGGGATGACCAGCGCCGAGTTCGTTCGCGCAACCAAAGAATTAACCGGCCTGTCCAACCCGCTGGCGCTCGCGGCGTACCGGCGTCTGTTCCGCGTGGGCGCGAGCGGGCACTCGGCCTGCGTGCCGCACGTCGCGCCGATCGTGCGCGTTCTCGAGGACGAGAGCCCGGAAGGAAAAGTTTACAAGTTCCTTCAGCGCGTGCCAGCCGTGGCAGAAGCGAATCAAGGCGAGTACGAAAGTGCATCTCGCACACCCGACTCCGGCCTCGCCGCGCTGCACGCATCGCTCGCCGCCACACCCGCGGGCGTAAGGCCGGGCTCATCAGGTCCATCAGCATCCGCGCTCCGCCTCACCCAGTTCCGCGAGCTCGACATCGAATCCGTCCTCATCCCCATGGTCGGCAAAACCGGCGTACTGCACTACACCCTCTGTGTCTCCAGCCAGGTCGGGTGCGCCATGAATTGCGGCTTTTGCGAGACCGCCCAGATGGGCCTCATCCGCTCGCTCACCGCCGCCGAGATCGTCGAGCAGTGGTTCGCCGCCACCCACCTTCTCGGGCACACTGTCCGCAACATGGTCTTCATGGGCATGGGCGAGCCGCTGGACAACTACGACAACCTGATGCAGGCCATCAGCGTGCTCATCGACCACAACGGGGCCGCGTTCCCCGCGAGCAAGATCACCGTCTCCACCGTCGGACGGCTCGACGGGCTGGCCAAGATGAAAGCAAAGCTCAACACGCCTGGCTGGCACCGCCTCAACCTAGCCGTCTCCCTCAACGCGCCCAACGACGAGATCCGCTCGAAGATCATGCCGATCAACCGCTCGATGCCGATGGCGGCGCTGCGCGACATGCTCACCACCTGGCCGATCTACGGCGGCGGCAAAATCTGCATGGAATACGTCCTGATCCCCGGCGTCAACGACGCTCGCGAGCACGCGGCGCAACTCGCGGCGTACATCGCGCCGATCGACGCCTACTACGCCACCCAGACCAACGCCAAGACCCCACGCGTGATCCTGAACCTGATCCCCTACAACCCACGCCGCAACTCACCGTGGCCCGCGCCAGCGGAGGAGAAGGTCGATGAGTTCCTAGGCTGGCTGCGGGCCGAGGGGCTGTACGCGAAGCGACGCCGGACCAAAGGACGCGCGATGATGGGCGCGTGCGGGCAGCTCGGGAGCGAGAGCATTCGCAAAAGGCGTCTGGTCGGGGTGGAGACGGACGGCGGATCGCTCATTCAATGACCGGTCAGAGATACCGAGAGTATCTGGTGACAAACGCCCAAAGCATCGCTCCAAAGCCGACAGTTTACCCTGTCGCGTTCATGGATCTGGCCGCGCTTCGTGTTTCCGAACTCATCCAACCGAAGACTCAAGGTCACGGAGCCCTCGCATGTGCCGATTCGTTCTCTATCAGGGTCCGCCGCTCGCGCTGGGTTCCCTCGTCGTGGACCCTGCCAACTCCATCATCAAGCAAAGCCTGCGAGCTCGCGAGACCGACGACCCGCTCAACGGTGACGGGTTCGGCGTCGCGTGGTACGCGCCGGACATGAGCGCCGAGCCCGCAACCTTCCGAAGCTTCACTCCCGCCTGGAGCAACCGCAACCTGCTCGAGCTCGCACGCGTCACCAAGTCCGGCTGCATCCTCGCGCACGTCCGCGCCGCCACGCCAGGCCTGCCCATCAGCGAGCTCGACTGTCACCCCTTCACCGCCGGTCCGTACAGCATGATGCACAACGGCGACCTCGGCGGGTTCCGCCAGATGCGCCGCCAGATCATCAGCGGCCTGAGCGATCGCGCCTTCGACGCCGTCCACGGCGGGACCGATACTGAGCATCTCTTCGCGATGGTGCTCGACCGGCTCTGGAGCTCGTCGTCGCGTGGCTCCGCCGAACATCTGACGGACGCGCTGACCTCGGCCGTCAAGGACGTGCTCGCCCTCTCGCGCCGCGTCGGCGTGAAAGACGAGAGCTATCTCAACATCGCGCTGAGCGACGGGAACAGGTCCGTGGCGCTGCGGTTCACCACCGCCGACCCCAGCCACGCCAGCTCGCTCTACTTCCACACCGGCCGACGCTACATCTGCGAGGGCACCGTCTGCCGCATGGTCGAGCCCGAGCACGGGCAGGGGACCGCGATCGTCTGCTCAGAACCGCTCAGCGACGACCCCGGCTGGCAGAAAGTCCCGGTCAACCATCTTGTGGTCGTCCACGACGATCGCACGACCGAGCTGCGGCCAATCTCGGCCTGACCAGCGCTCAAACCTAAGCAGCGCGCCGCACCCCAAACCAGCTGGGTGAAATCAGAACCGTGAACGCTCAACTCTGCCTTGCAGAGAGCAAGCCAGCAGTTCGAGCACGTTCGCACTCGCAAAAATCTCAAGGAAGCGCAAGATTCCTGTAAATCTTGCCCAAACTCCGCGTGACGACGCGGGCTCGCGCATCGCTTAACAGATGAGACACGACCAGACCAGATCCCCGGGCCGCTTCAAAAACTTTGCGACACTTCGGGGCCTCCGAGCTTGTTGTTCGGGGGTCTCGTTTTTTTGGGGAAAGCTCGCCAAACCGAAGCGGTGCTCACGCCGACTTGCGATCGTCGATGCACGAGTCAATGCCTGAAGTGCCGCAGCCCCGTCGTCAGGCACGTCACGCCGTTGGCCTGGCAGAGCTCGAACGTGTCAGAATCTCGTTTGGACCCGCCCGCGTGCGCGATCGTCGTCACGCCCGCCTTGATCAGCGCCTGAGGCCCGTCGGAGAACGGAAAGAACGCGTCGCCGTACGCCGCCGCGCCCTGCGCCAGTTCCTTCGCCTTCGCCACCGCGATCTTGCACGAGTTCACACGATCCATCTGCCCCGCCCCAGTGCCGAAAATCCGGTACACGCCCGGCCCACGCTCGGGCGAATGCCCGCCAATCACCACCGCGTTGCTCGTCACCGCACGACCAACAATCTCCAAAAACGAAACCAGGTGCAGCGTCTCAGGCGTCGGCATCGGACCAGCCCGGTGCTGGATCTCGCCCTCCGACGCCGACTGCTCGTCTTTGCGCTGCACCAGCAGGCCACCCGAAACAAACGTGTACTCCATCTGCCCCGGCCCGCCCGAGCCTCGCGCCGCGCCCAGCCCCTCGACCACCAAGATCCGCAGGTTCGCCCACCGCGCCTTGAGCGTCTCCAAGGCCCCGGCCGAGTACGAGGGCGCGACGACCACCTCCAGAAAAACATCGTTCCGACACAGCCGCCCCGCCGCCGCCGTATCGATCTCCGCCGTCACCGCCAGAATCCCGCCGTACGCCGCCAGCGGATCGCCCGCGATCGCCTCGTCCACCGCGTCCACGCACGTCAGCGCAACCGCCGCACCGCAGGGGTTTGTGTGCTTGATCACGCACGCGCCCACCATCGGTCCACTCGGTCCGGCACGCAAACGCCCCAGCGCGTCCGCCAGTTCCAGCGCCGCCGTCGCGTCCGCGATGTTGTTGTAACTCAGCTCCTTGCCGTGCAACTGCGTCGCGCCCACCACGCTGGGCAATTTCGGCCCTGAGTTCAACGCCGTGTTCAACGCCGCGTACAACGCCGCTGGCTGGTGCGGGTTCTCGCCATACCGCAGGTCCGCGCCCTTCACATACGCCAAGTTCAAGAACGGCGGGAAGACCGCGCCCTCCCCATGCCCGTGCCCGCTCTCGGCCAGCCCGGCGTGCTGCGAATCCAGGTACGCCGTGATCGCCGCGTCGTACCGCGCTGTCATGCCGAACGCCGCCGCCGCCAGGTTCGACCGCAGCCCGATCGTCGTACACCCCTCACGCGAACGCAGCTCTTCCATCACACGCTCATAATCGTTGGGGTTCGTTACCACCGTCACCCACGCGTGGTTCTTGGCAGCCGACCGCACCATCGAAGGCCCGCCGATGTCAATATTCTCGATCGCTTCCGCGAACGTCACCCCGGCCCGCTCGATCGTCCGCTCGAACGGGTACAGGTTTACGCACACCAGATCGATCGGCTGGATGCCGTGCTCACGCATCGCGTCCTGATGCGACGGTTCATCGCGCACGCCCAGCAGCCCGCCATGCACCATCGGGTGCAGCGTCTTCACCCGCCCGTCCATAATCTCGGGGAACCCGGTCACGCGCTCCACCGGGGTCACCGAGATCGCTGCCGCCGCCAGCGCCTTGGCCGTGCCGCCGGTGGAAACAATCTCGATCCCACGTTCAACGAGCGCGCGCACAAAGGGAACCAGCCCGGCCTTGTCACTCACCGACACCAGCGCGCGACGAACGAGCACGAGATCAGGAACAGGCCTCGGCTGGGTGGAAGAGTTCATGGATGAGTGGCAACCGCAGGCACACATTCAGACCGTGATAAGCCACGCTTACTTGGGCAGGAACTTCCCAACCACCCCCGCCGAGTTCACCGCGTAAAGGTTCCCGTCATCAAACGAATCAAACACCAGCTTGCTCAATCCCGGAAGGTTGGCCCGCTCCACCACCGTGCCGCGCTGCGCGTCAACCAGCGTCAGGGCCGACCCGTTCCAAACCACCAACCGCCCCTTCTTCGTCCCCAGAACCGTCCCGGTCACCTCGTTGGTTGACCAGCGGATGCTGCCCGTTGCCGCGTCAAAGGCCGTGAACCCCTCGTCGGCCGTCGAGCAATACACCGTGTTCCCGACCACCGCTGGCTGAGTCGTCAGCGGCTCGCTCGTCCGGTGCCGCCACGCCAGAGTCCCGCCCGGCGAAATCGCGTAGAGCGACTGATCCAGGCTGGCCACGAACATCAAGTTTCCGTCCGACACCGGCTCGGTCGCCACGCCACCGAACAGCTTGGTCCGCCCGATCAGCGAGCCCGAAACCGGGTCCACGAACGACACAAAGCCGTCCTGAGTCACGCCGCCCACCGCGAACCCCACCCGCACCGGCGCAAACTCGATCGGACCAGCCGCCATGTACCCCCACACCCGCAGGTTCGACGCGATATTGTGCCCCATCAACTCGCCCGCCGGTGTGCCGTACACCGCCATCGTCCCGAACATTACAGGCCTCGTGTTCACAACCTTCTCAAAGCGCTGCCGGCTCGTGATCTCGCCCGTCCGCATCGACACCACGAACGCCTCGGACTCGCTCGAGCTAATAATCCGATCGCCT
>CAZIMT010000137.1:0-8988 GCA_964540295.1 uncultured Phycisphaeraceae bacterium | reverse complement strand
TCGAAGACGTCTTCTCGATCAAGGGTCGCGGCACCGTCGCCACCGGCCGCATCGAGCGCGGCATCGTCAAGGTCGGCGACACCGTCGAGATCGTCGGACTCCGGGCCGAGAACAAGGACACGGTCTGCACCGGCGTAGAAATGTTCAACAAGACTCTCGACAGCGGCCAGGCTGGCGACAACGTCGGTGCTCTCCTTCGCGGCGTCGAAAAGGACGACATCGAGCGCGGCCAGGTTCTCTGCAAGAAGGGCTCCATCAAGCCTCACACCAAGTTCAAGGGCCAGGTCTACGTGCTGACCAAGGAAGAAGGCGGCCGGCACACCCCGTTCTTCTCCGGGTACCGCCCTCAGTTCTACTTCCGCACCACCGACGTCACCGGCAGCACCAAGCTCCTCGGTGGCGCCGAAATGTGCATGCCCGGCGATAACATCGAGATGGAAATCGACCTCATGGGCAAGCCCGTCGCCATGGAGAAAGGCCTCCGCTTCGCCGTTCGTGAAGGCGGCCGCACCATCGGCTCGGGCACCGTCACCGAGATCATCGAGTAAAAACAACCGACCGAACACTCACCCACCGCTCCAAACGGCGGCTCGAGCGCTCGGCCTACGATTCTCAACCCGTCCGAGCCGTCGAAAGACGGCTCGGACGGCTTCGTCAACAAAACGTCCAGTTTTCCGATCACCCGATCCTCGTCCACCCGACCCGCGCAAAAGCGGAACTGAAAGCCGAGAACGACCATGGCCAAGAAGAAGTCCAACGCCCGCGAGTACCTCTGGCTCCAGTGCACCGAGACCGGGGACCTCAACTACCGCACCCAGGTCAACATCAAGGGCGGCATGCCCGAAGGCCTCAAGGAAGGCCTCATGAAGTACTCCCCTCGTGTCCGCAAGCACACCAAGCACAAGGTCAAGCGCAAGTAAACTCTTCGCTCGGTGAGACAGGTTTTCAACCCGTCCCGTGTCGGTGCTCTGACCGTCTCTCTCACGCCAGCGAGCTGGGGCGTTCCCGCCCCCGAACCTGCCCGATCCCGACCCCGACCCCGTTCCTGCCCCGATCCCGACCCTCATGCCCAACGACCCTCAAAAAAACGATTCCAGTACGCCGGTAGCTCAATTGGTAGAGCAGCGGATTCCAAATCCGCAGGTTGCGGGTTCAAGTCCCTCCCGGCGTGATTTGGCCACCACGCTCAACGACCGCGGCGCGGGTGGCGAACCCCCGGCCGCCTCGGGCAAGCACTACCACCGCGGCGGGTTCATCTTCAAATCTGGCGAAGGCTATTGGGTCCGCGTCCTGACGGTCGTCGCCCTCAACGCCATCTGTCTCGCCTCCGCTGGCTGGTCCTACAAGCAGCTTGGCGCGATCACCCTGCCCACCGACCACTGGCAGGCCACCCTTCGCGCCGCCGACGCCTCGCTCCCCCCCGGCACACTCGTTAACCTCGTCACGACCAAGCTCTCGGGCGACGGCTCCGAGCAGTCTATCGGCTCGGGCAAGGCCGCCGCGGTCTCGACCGGTCTGGCCGGGGAGCCTCTCATCCGACTCGACGCCATCGAGCTCAACTCGGGTCGCTCCGTCACCGAAGCTCAAGCCATCCGCAACGCCAGCGACAACTCTGCTACAGCGCCGGTCCTGATCCCGGTGGTCGCCATCTCCGCGATCCCCGTCTTCCCGCTTTTCTACCTTCAGGCCGGGATCGCCGGAGGAATCGCCGCGCTGGGCGTCCTGCTCTCGTATTTCTATGTCGGCCGCAAGCCCTCCAGTGTCGAGTTCCTCATCGCCACCGACAGCGAAATGCGCAAGGTCAACTGGTCCACTCGCCGCGCGATCATGGGCTCGACCTACGTGGTCATCGCCGCCTGCTTCCTCATCGCCGCTACGCTCTTCATCATCGACTTCGGCTTTTCCAGCTTCTTCCAGGCCATCGACGTCCTGAAGACCAAGTAAGTAAGATCAGGTAAGTTTTTCGACTTGCCCGCAGGCGAACAGCGCCCGCGTCACATCTCTGTTCACCTCGTTCGGGCACGGCCAGATCGCCGTGCGTTCGTGCCGCGGCCCTCGCGTGGCTCGGGCACCGAAGAGGTTCCTCTCTCCCAGCTTCCCCGCAACGCTGGGCCATCGGCCCAGCGTTTATCATTCTGTTCAAACATCTTCCGGCCGTCCGATTTCTCTCGAAACCGCCACCACTCCCACAGGTACCACTCTTCCGAGGTGACCCATGAGCGACGAAACCAAAGCCAGCAAGTCCGCCACCCTCGACGGCCGCCCCGATGAGCGCGTCGGCTTGGTTACCCCCGACGAGGCCATCCGCGCCGAAGGCATGAACTGGTTCGTTCTCCGCGTCGCCTCCAACAAAGAATCCAGCGTTCGCGAAACACTCCTCCGCAAGGTCCAGATCGAACGCATGTCTCACCTCGTGGGCCGAATCCTGGTTCCGACTGAAAAAACCAAGACCATCAAAGGCGGCAAGCAGAAGATCACCGAGACCAAGCTCTACCCCGGCTACGTCTTCGTCGAGATGCGCCTCGAGGCCGACGGACGAATCCCCCAGGACGTCTTCTTCCTCATCAAAGAAACCACCGGCGTCGGCGACTTCGTCGGTACCGCAGGCCGCCCCACGCCCATGAAGGACCACGAGATCGAAAAAATGCTCGTGGACAGCCGCAAGCCCGAAGACCAGCCCAACATCAAGATGGTCTACGAAAAGGGCGAGCACGTCGCCATCAAGGAAGGCCCGTTCCAAGGCTACGAGGGCACCGTCGACGAACTCGTCCCCGAAAAGGGCCTCGTCCGCGTTCTGGTCACGATCTTCGGCCGCCAGGCGCCCATCGAACTCGAAGAATGGCAGATCGGCAAGTCCGAGACGGCCTGATTTGTACGCTCTTTGACCAGCTAAACGGGTGGGACCGGGCTGTTTCAATACAAAAACGTGTGAACACACTTGTTTTGTGTTTGATTAAATCTGTTCGAAAATAATCTTTGATTTATCACGAATCGTCCTTGACGGTTCGTTTTTTTTTAAGATGGTCGAAGCAGTCATCGATTGGAATGCTCCATGCTTCTTCGCAAGGCTAACAAAGGTCTATGAACTTTCCCTTCCATTGTCGCCGTCCTTGTCGGCGCGGTCCTCCTGCTTTCAGGGCTGAGCAAGGCCCACTATCCGGCTGAAACTGAAAGTTCGTTGCGAGC
Organism: uncultured Phycisphaeraceae bacterium; assembly: GCA_964540295.1. Taxonomy (GTDB): domain Bacteria; phylum Planctomycetota; class Phycisphaerae; order Phycisphaerales; family UBA1924; genus CAZCPB01. The sequence continues at coordinate 5,802 of CAZIMT010000137.1, read as the reverse complement.
CGCGTTCCCGGGGATGAACGCAAGGCCGTTCGTCGCTGGGCTCATCGTGAGCGAGATCCTGCTCGGCGCCGCGCTCGTGGCCCGCCTCAATGTCCGGCTTTCGCTCGCCGTTTCAACCGTGCTCTTCGCCGGTTTTTCGGCGTACCTGCTCTGGCTTCGGTATCGCGAGATAGACCTTGGTTGCGGGTGCGGTCTCAGTTGGCTCGTTCGCTCGCTCGGCTGGTCGGACAAAGCGCTCGCGCTCCCACGTGCGATCGGGCTCTTCGGGCTGTGTCTACTTGCGTGGTCCCTCACCGTGTGGTACCGTGAAGGTTCGGCGTTCGCATCCTCACGAACCACCACTTTATCGGAGTGACTTCATGAAGACTCGTACGATCTCGACGGTTCTGAGTGGGTTGGCGTGCGCGGCGGCCTTGATCGCGGTGGATCGAGCCTTCGCTCGGCCAGACGGTCCGCCCGCGCCGGGCGGTGGCACCTGCTGCTTCACTCAGCATTGCCCGGGTGGGAAAGATGTCGTTAGTTGCACGCTTACTCCGTGTTCAAGCAACCAAGTTTGCTCGGGTGATGGCGGGTGTTCACCCCCAGTGAACTGGGCTCAGGCGGTGTGCATCGCACATCCGTAACAGGTTCTTTATGAGGTCGGTGCATGACCTGCGGTTTCAGCGAAAACTATAATTTCGTCAATGCTTGCCGAGGCAAGATCATCTCAAGGACTTGAATAATGGCTGACACCAGCAAACCAAAGTTGATCTTGGCCGGGGTTCTGGCTGCTCTCGGACTGTTCTTGGGTGGGCGTGCTTGGCTTGGTTCCTCTTCGAACACCGCACGCCCCACAGAAGTTCCTTTGCCAGAATCACCCGCTCTGACACAAGCCAAACAAAGGGTCGCGGAGATCGTGTTGGACACGCGACCAACTTCTGAGACCGTCAAACAAGTACTCGAACAGGCTTCGCTTTCCGCGTCCAAAGCAGCAAGCGGCCTAAGACTGGGCTCCGGGTCGATCACGAACGCTTCCGATTTGGCCGAGGCCTTTCGAGAGCGTTTGTCAGCCGTGATCGATCCAGACTTTGCTCGGGATTCAAGTTTTCGCACGAAGCGCGGAAGCAAGCCGGATTCCAAACTCCGAACCGAAGAGGATCGTCAAGGGTGGGAAGCGTCAGCAGCCTATTCCCGATTCTCCTCTCTCGGCCTGAATCAGCTCGAAGCCCGAGTAATTTACGCCAAGGGCAAGCGTATCCCTCCAACGCACGAGGCCGAAAGCTATCTCACCCTCACGTCAACCCTGACGGGCGACGCTCGGTTCGACATCTCCGATGATCCAGAGAAGGAAAAGCTCGACGTGGTCGAAATAAGACTTCCAATGGAAGTGAACAAGGCACCACCGTCTGGCGGAGGAAAGACCCAAGCCTTTGTAGGATTCCAGTTCGGGTGGAACGCCAAGCGTAATCAATGGGTGCCGATCTCGGCGACGATCTATTATGCTGATAATAAGGCATACTGTGCCATTCCATTCCAGTAAATCATTCTTCGACGAACCTTCAATCGTTCGCTCAGCATACCGCGACACACGTCAGCGTGCTTTCTCTCTGATCGAACTCCTGGTCACCATCGGCGTCATCGGCGTCCTTATCTCCATCATTCTTCCGGCCATCGCCGGCGCCAGGCGATCCGCCCGCGAGGCTGGCACCCTCAGCAACCTGCGCCAGACCGCCACCGCTTTCGAGCTTTATACCACCACCTACGCCAACGCCTACCCCTGGGCACCGGTGGGAGCCAAGTTCGACACCTCCCCCGACGGCGACAGCGGGTCGTCGATTACACCCGGCTATTGGGATACCTCGTTCTACTGGCCAAGCCTCATGCACCGCGTCGCGCCCTGGCGCGAGTGGTTCCGCTCCTGGGTCGGCCCTGGCGGCGTCGGTGCTGGCGAAGATCCTTGGAACCGTGCAGGAATTGGCAATGGCACTCCTTCCTACTTACTCAGCAAGAACTTCTTTGCGCGCCCCGAAGTCTGGAAGCCCGGCACCGCGCTGGTCGATTCCGTCTTCCGCCCCGTCTTCGTTCGCGACGTCACGTTCCCAAGCAGCAAGGTGATGCTCCTCGATAACGAGCTCACCCACCTCCGAGGCATCCCCAACGCCAACCGCGATCGCCGCCCCATGCTCTTCGCAGACAGCCACGCCGCCGCCAAGCTGCTAAGCGAAGCGACCAAACCTTGGGCACCACCCGAGATCGGCACCGCGCAGCCCGTCATGGACACTCCCGACGGCGTCCGTGGTCGAGACTACTAAACCTCACCCTTGACTTCTGCTCCGTCGCCCTACTCTCTTCTCGCGTGCGTGCTGACCGTCCCAGCGTCGTGATCACCGGGCTGGGGGCCGTCACTCCGCTGGGTGTCGGCGTCCCCGCCTTCGCCCGCGCTCTCCGCGCCGGGCGATCCGGCGTGTCGCTGCTCTCGTTCCAAGACTCGCGCCTGAAATCTAGCGTCGCCGCCCGCTGCACCGACTTTGACTCGCGCAGCGTGATGTCCGCCGCGGACATCACGCGCGTCCCCGCGCTCATCCCCATGGCCGTCGCCGCCGCGCGCGAAGCGATGACCCAGGCCGGGCTGCAATTCCCCAACGCCGCCCACGCTCACGCCGCCCTCTATGCCGCGGATCATCTCTCCGAGTCCGCGGCCGACACCAGCCACGATCTCGAACCCACGCGACAGATCGGCCTCATCCTCGGCACCGGCGGCGGGGGCATCGACTTCACCCTCACCCAGGCCGCCGCCTTCCACGCTGGCGAACGCACCTCGCTCTGGACCATCACCAACGCAACCCACGGCAACCTCGCTGGCGAACTCTCGATCACGCTCGGCCTGCGCGGCCCGTCCTTGTGCGTATCCACCGGGTGCGCATCGTCCTCCGACGCCGTGGGCATCGCCATGGACCAGCTCCGCTCTGACCGCCCCGGCGCGCCTCGCGCGGTGGTCGTCATCGGGGCCGACGCGCACGTCCGCGTCGAAACGATCATGGGCATGGAACTGCTCCGCGTGATCTCGACTCGCGACTTTCGCCAGAACCCGTCTCAGGCTGGCACCGCGTCGCGGCCTTTCGATCAATCGCGCGACGGCTTCGTGCTGGGCGAGGGTGCCTGGGCCGTGGTGCTTGAACGCGCGGACCACGCCACGCAACGCGGCGCCCGGCCTATCGCGCGGGCTCTTGGCTACGGCGCGACCTGCGACGCCTACCACCGTGTCCGCCCCGCCCCCGATCTGCACGAATCTGCTCGCGCTATTGAGCTCGCCCTGGCCGACGCAACGCTCGAAACGACCGACATCGAGTTCGTCCACTACCACGGCACCGGCACGCCTCTCAACGACGCGACCGAGACCGCGGTCATCAAGAAAGTATTCCGCGAGCACGCCCCCAAACTTCGCGGCCATTCCGTCAAGTCCTCGATCGGCCACCCTCAGGGCGCTGGCGGGCTCGCGGCCTTGGTCTCCACCCTCGCCGGCCTGACCAACGCCGACGCCGGGGCAGGGCAAGGGGAAGGCGTAGGCGCAGGTGCGTTCCTTCTCCCGACCATCAACCTCAACACGCCCGACGCTCAGTGCGATCTGAACTACACGCCTAACCACGCCACGCTCATCGACCCCGAGACCGGCCACAATATCCTCATCAACTGCCTCGCCTTCGGTGCCAAGAACAGCGCACTCATCGTCCGCTCCCTGCCCCCCAGGTAGGTCGGCTCTTCGAGGCGACTCTTCTCTGCCACATCACTCTACCCACCACCGCCGCGTGCTCATCTTCGAAGCACCCCCGGCGCGCGGTACACCGGCCCCACCGTCGGCGGCTCCTTCCCGTCACATAACCACAGAAACGCCAGCGTCCCACGCATCCGCGGAGCCAGCAGCGCACGCACCGCCAACCGCGCCACGGGCCGACCGATCCACACTCCAACACCCATGCACAGCCCGCAGAACACGACCGACGCCGGAAGCATGATCGGCTCGATGGTCGCTCGCACCGCCGCAATGGCCCCGATCCAAGGCCCACCACCCCGGTACTGAGCGAACGGGTTGAAGTAAAACAGTGACCGCGCCTCAGGAAGAAGCGACATCACCACAGCGAACACCGCGATCACCAGCGGCACCGCCATCAGCTTCCACCCGCGCACGTGCGCCAGCGCCACCGCCCACACCATCCCAAAGCCCACGCCCAGCACGCTGCCGTAGACCCATACCGCCGCGGCCCCCCAGTTCACGCCGCGCCGCCACCCGCCGACCTCTTGGAACATCGCGTCGGCGTCCTGCGCGTTCCACCACGACAGATCAAGCGTGCCGTAGGCCTCGGCCACTTGCGTCGCCATGAAGTTCAACGAGAACGCGGTCCGCGACTTAAACTCTGGGTCCGTCTTCTTGATTTCTTCGAGTTCGATCTTCGAGTGAGCGACCTGCCGCACCACGGCCTCGCGGGCAAGCGTGCTCGAGGCCTCGACAACCGCCGAGTGCGAGAGCTGAAAGCAAGCCCACACGTTCAGCACGCCCCACATCAAAAGCCCGAGCAGCCAACCCGCGGCCAGCACCGCGCCCCAACGCGCCGCCCACCTCCCCAGCAGCGGGTACTCCTGCAACGACGCTGCGGTGTTGCACTCGGGGCAGCGGACCAGCAGCATGCCGTAGACCCCCTCGCGCACGATTCGCTGCCCGACCAGATTGAACCCGCACGAGGCGCAGCCGCGGTCGCCCCAAAGCACGGAAACGGCGCGGTCCGACACCGACGCCGCGGCGTGGATCGGCGCGAGACGGGCGTTCTCGGAAATATCCTTTACGAGCAGAGGCGGCGCGTTCGGGTCCATCAGACCTGCTTTCTGGCTCGAAGTTTCCTGAGCCGCTTGATAAAGCGACGTCGGGCACGCACCTGGTTCACAAAGCGGCACGCCAGCCCGAGCGGCACGCCCAGCAACGCCACCAGCGCCGACGGAACGATCAAGACCAGCCCATTGAGCAGCCTGTCGAGCCTTGGCATCGGCGTGCGAGCGAACATCGGGCTCGGGTGATCCGGGATCGATCGCAAGGCCGACTCCAGCGCGTGGGCCGCGTAGAAAATAACATGCGTGAACGCGAGCAGACCGGCCCACGCCAGCCAGCCGCGCGCCAGCGCCCAACCCAACGCAACGCCGGGCCGCCTCCAGTGCGCCAGCCCCACCGTGATCCACGCCCCCGCGATCACGCACACGAACGCCCACCCCAGCAGCGAACCAAAGCCGGCGTCGGAGGCCCATTCAAGAACCGGACGCAGCATCCGAGCCCGATCGGCCGGCGCAGCCGTCGCGAGGTCGAGCACGTTCGCGCCCAGCGCCGTCAGCTCCGCCCGGATCTCGTTGCACGAACCACCCACGCCGATCACCGCGAGGAACAGGCCTACGAACTGCAACGCCGTCGTATTGAGAACCGCCAGCGTCCGCAGCCACCAGCGCCACGCCGCCGAGATCGGATGCGCACGCCGAACGCTCCCTGCCTCACACCTCGCGCACACCACCACGCGCAGCCCGGTCTCGCCGTCGCGCACAGCATCAAACCGCGAACGTATCCGCGCAAGTTCGGCACCGCACCGCGCACAGATGTGTGATCGACTCACACCAACAACCTACGGCCAACTCACCTCTTGGTTGCGATCCATCTCGATCGATGAGCCCGATTGATCAGCCAAAGCTCCTACCTCCCCTGACCATCTCTCTCATCGCTTCATCATCTCAAGATCTGTGCGAAAGCTAATGCCCTCGCCCCCGCTCGTACCATCTCCTCCCCATGCC
>CAZIMT010000136.1:0-9052 GCA_964540295.1 uncultured Phycisphaeraceae bacterium | reverse complement strand
ACTCACACCACCACCCGCTCAACGCACCCGATTCGCGTCGTCGCTCCGCCGAAGCTCCAGCTGCTGGTGATAAATCTCCGCGATCGCCTCATCGAACCCCGGCTCGTCAAACGGCGCCGAAGGGTTCCCGCTCGCATCAACCTTGGGATTCAGCTCCAGCCCGTTTCGCGCCGCCTCTTCACGCTCATCGTCCGTAAAGCTGTACGTCGCGATCACCTCCGAGAGCCGCCGCCGCAGTGATTCTCGAACCTTGGCCAATCTCCGGCTCACCGTCGGCTCGCTCGTCCCCAGCGCCGCCGCCACTTCTTTCCCGCTCTGCCCGTCCAGCACTCTCATCCGATAGATCGAAAAATCGGTGAAATCTGTCTCTTTCTCGACCATGCGGATCGCCGCTTCGACTTTCGCACGAAACACCGCCGCCTCATACTGTTCGTCAACCCCGGCCGTGGTCGCGGCCCCCATCCAACTCTCATCGAGCACCGCCGCTCGCTTGGATCCGCCACGCTTGAGCGCGTTCCGCCGGTCCATCTCATCACCCAGCACATGCTTGGCAATCGCCAGCAGCCAAGTCGAGAACCGAGCCCCACGCGCGGGGTCATAGCGATCGATCGACTCGGACAACGCCGCCAGCGTCTCCTGCGAAAGATCACGCACCGTCTCGCTCCCGATCCGCCCCTTCCCCCACTTGGTCAGCTGCGCACGGACCACCGGCCCGAACGTCTGCCACAGCTCGAACCACGCCGCCTGGTCGTTGGCCTTGAGACGCCCGATGAAGTTCGTGGTCAAAAGCGTCAGCATGGTCCGCGGCGATCCTTCCTTGAAAAGAACTCCTCATCAGCAACCCGTGTGCGCACCGTGGGCGCACCGTGAGCGTCGATGCATTGTTAGGGGGACCGAGCACCGAATTTCGCCATATCCCCCCGCCGGTAGGTCAGCTCTCCGAGCCGACTCTTCTTCTTCTGAACCCTCACGACCACCCACTCCCCAAACTTTGCCACACAGATCCTCATCCGCAACCCTCGACCCCACCTTTCCACGTCTGAGAACCCATCTTCTCGAATTCCGCACTCAGCACTGAAACTCCGAAACCCTCGATCCCAACAACCTCCCCGAGCACCACACCGCCGACGGCCTACCGCCGGCCAAGCTTTTAGGAGACAGTCATGGGTTTGAGCAAGTGCATCGTTCGGTACACAGTCATCGCGGGCTTGGCGGGCGGGGCGGCCGTGCTGGTCGCCGGGCCCGAACGCGTCGGGGCAATCCTCACCCAGACCCGCAGCAACATCAACTCGCAGCTCGACAAGGCCATCAAGGACCCTGTCGCACTGCGAGCCCAGCTCCGCAGCCTCGAGGCCCAGTACCCCCAGAAGATTGGCGAAGTCCGCGGCGACCTCGCCGAAGTTCGTGAACAAGTCGCCCAGATCACCCGCGACCGCGAGGTATCCACCCGCGTCGTCGAGCTGGCTCACACAGACCTCACCGACCTCCAGCCCCTGATCACCAAGGCCGAGATGGCGATCTCGCAGGGCGCGGGCGTCTACGCCTCGACCAACGCGGCCAACTACTCGATGGTCCCCGTCGTCCGCATCTCCTTCGGCAACGAGTCGATTGACCTCAAGGAAGCCTACAACCGGGCCGAACGCACCCAGCAGGTCATCGGCGTCTACTCCGCCAAGGTCACCGAACTCGACCGCGACATGGGCTATCTCACCCAGCAGGAGCAGCGCCTCAGCGACCTCTCCACCCAGCTCGAAACCGAGCACGCTCAGTTCAGCAGCCAGCTCTGGGCCCTAGACCGCCAGATCGATTCCATCGGCCGCAACGACCGCATGATCGAGACCATGCAGAAGCGCCAGGACTCCATCGACGAGCACAGCCGCTACCGCGTCAACAGCCTCGAACAGCTCACCGCTCGCTTCTCCGAGATCCGCAGCAAGCAAGAAGCCCAGCTCGCCAGCCTCGGCAAGGCCAAAGAAACCATGAACTACGAGAATCGCGCCAAGATCGATCTCGACGCCCGCAACACCATCAACCCCGCCGTCTCCGGCCCCTCCTCCTTCTCGCCGATGAATAGGCTCAACCGCGCTCCCGTCATCGAGATCCGCCCTGACTCTGACGCCAAGGCTTCCAAGACCTCGGCCCAGACCGTCAGCAAGCGGATCGACTAACTCTTCTCAATCGCCACGAACCAAGCCCTCGGCTCGCGCTGAGGGCTTTTTCATTGAGATATTCTTTGCGCGACGCCTCGTCGCGGTGAGACAGGTTTTCAACCTGCGTCTTCGTACGGCGCATGAAAAAAGCAGGTTTTCAACCTCCACCGCCTGAAGTCACGTTCTCGCTTACGCCCGGTTCAACTCATCGCTGAACTCGCCCAGCGCCTGCGCGAACTCTTCCGGGCACTCGATCATCGGCGCGTGCCCGCACCGGTCGAACCACACGATCCGCGATCTCTTGATGCTCTTCAAAAAACCCTCCGCGGCCTCGGGCGGCGTCACGATGTCCTCGCGCCCCCAGATCAAGAGCGTCGGCACGTCGATCCTGTGCAGCTCCGCGCCGAGGTGATTCCGCCGGGCCGTCCGCGAGAGACGAACGATCGCCCGCGCCCCCCCGCGCTGCGACAAGGCCGCGTGGGCTCGGTCCACGTCCCCCGGGTACATCTTCGAGCGGTCAAAGAAAAGCTCGCCGATCTTCTCCGCTACCCACTCGCGATTCGGGCGGATCTGAACCTCGCGCACCATCGTTCGTTCCAGCAGCCCCGAAGACCCCGCCAGCACCAGCCCGCGCACCAGGTCAGGCCGCTCGATCGCCAGCTTCAACGCCACGTGCCCGCCGAAGGAGTTCCCCACCAGCACGACCGGCTCGCGCACGTGCTGCTCGAGGAACTTGGCGGTCAGCACCGTCACGCCGTCGATCGAGCAATCGGCGCCCGCAAGGTCCAGCAGCGGCAGCTCCAGCATCACGCAACGAGCCTTCTGCTTGACGCCCTGCACCACCCGGTCCCAGTGGTCGTTGAGCCCCACCAGCCCATGCAGGAACACAATCGGTTTGCCCTCTCCGAGTTCAACAACTTCCGCCACCACGAGCGTGCCCGAGAGCCCGCTGATTCTCAGCATCGGCGGCCCAGCCTCGGAAGAGCCCGCGTTTCCCGCCGATGCGGCTCGGATTGAACTCGGCTTGGTCGTCGTCAACACGTCCTCCGCAATAGGTCCAAGTCCTTCAGGACCGGTCCGGCTCAATAGTACCGGCCCGAGCGCCCGTCGGGTGGGTGCCCCCTCCTTCGCCCAGAATTCATTTTGCGTCTGGACAAGGTTCCTCGACCCCAATCCTCAATCCCCGAGTCCCCGAGCCCTCGGCGGAGATCTCGCCTCGCGCACCCGCGCCCATCGGACCGCACCGTCCGACGCGGCTATGTTCTTCCTTCCACACGGAGAACCGACCATGCCCACGCTCGACGTCGTCAGCCGCGTTGATTATGCCGAGATCGACAACGCGCTCAACAACACCAAGAAGGCTCTCATGCAACGCTTCGATTTCCGGGGCGCCGCCTACGAGATCAACGTCGACAAGAAAGAAAAGAAGCTCTCGCTCAACGCCGAGGACGGCACCAAGCTCGGCGCCATCCGCGAAACCTTCTTCACCCACGCCCTTCGCCGAGGGCTCAACGTCAAAAGCTTCGAGGTCGAGGACCCGCTCCCAGGCGCCGGCGGCAACGTCAAGCAGACCTGCAAGATCCGCGAAGGGCTCGAGGGCGACCTGGCCAAAAAAATCGTCAAGCTCGTCAAGGAAAACAAGCTCAAGGTCCAGGCCTCGATCCTCGGCGACGAGGTCCGCCTCACCAGCAAATCTATCGACGACCTTCGCGAGACCATGGCCATGCTCACCGCCGCCGACGTCGAGGTCCCGCTCCAGTTCGTCAACATGAAGAGCTAAATCGTCCGAGGCAGACGCGGCTCTCCGAGCCGCGTCTTCTTCCAACAACCACAAAGACGACAACCCAAAGACGACAACAAAAAACGGCACCAGTCCAACGACCGGCGCCGCCTTCGTTCATCGTCCTCGCAAAGACCGCTTACTTGTGCTCGTCCTTGCTCTCTTTAACCTGGGCCTGAGACTTCATCGGCTCCCTGCCATTCTTCGTGAATGCCACGACCAACTCCGCCTGCCACGGGTGCTCGCCCAGCCACAGCACCTTGCCGTCAGCGATGTCGTACATCGCGCCGACAACCTTGAGCTCACCCTTGCTCACCATCTCGCGCACCGGCCCGCTGGTCTTGAGCAAGTCGAAGATCGTCTGCCACACATTCTCAGAAACCGCCAGCACGGCGATCTGCTTGTCGTCGGCCGCAGGGTTCAACTTCTTGGCCCGCTCCACCGCTGGCTCGATCGCCATCATCAACGACGAGACGTTCCCCTCCGGCTTCGCGCGCGAGGCCGCCGCGCCCACCGCGCCGCACTTGGTGTGACCCATCACCACCAACAACGGCACATGAAGGTGCTCGGCCGCGTACTCGATCGAACCCGCCTCGTGCGGCCCGGCCACGTTCCCCGCGACCCGCATCACGAACACGTCGCCCACGCCTCGATCAAACACACGCTCCACCGGGATCCGCGAATCCGCGCACGTCAGCACCGCCGCGAACGGCCTCTGACCCTCGTCCGCCAGAATCTTCCGACGTGAAGCCTCGTTGTGAGGGTCTTCAGGCGAAGACTTCGCCCAACGCTCGTTGCCTTCCTGAAGCAGCTTCATCGCCTCGTCGCCCGTCGGTTGCGCCGAGGGCTCGGCCAACTTGCCGCCGCTCGACGCCGAACCCTTCACGCCCGCAGCGTCGTCCTCACGCTCGCCCGCGCTCGACTTCTTCTCATCTTTCTTGTCTTCTTTCTTGTCGTCTCGCTTGTCATCCGCGCGGCCACCCTTGCCCTTGCTCGAAGGCCCCGGCGGCGGCGGCGCGCCCTTCCCGGCGTTCGCGGTCATCGCTGGCTTGGGCGGCTCGTCCGCGTCGTGCCCGGCCGAGGCGGGCGCCTTGGTCTTGGCTGGCGCACTCTCGTGCGGTGGCTCCGCCTTGCGCCACGGCGCCGCGATCCCCGTCATCATGCTCCCGGCCACCGCAAACATAACCGCCCGACCCGCGAGACCAAGCACGTTCTTCTTCATGTGGAAACTCCCGGTTCACGAAACGCAGCACGCGCACTCGCCCCGGGTCTTCGGTTCTCAGACGCCTCGTCTTGAGCCTGTTCGCCAGAACACGCCACGATCAACAAACCTCACGCCCACGCGCGAGAAATCTCAGGCCAATCCCCGGCCGCGTCGGGTTGATGAGAACCGCCCACGCACGCCACCGAGACAAACCCTCACGCCCCGCGGAACAGCGCCACGCACGCCGACTGGCCGTGCAAAAAACTCCCCCCGCCGATCGGACCGATCTCCCCCGCCGCAACAAACCCCGCCAGCGGGATCGGGTGCGGCTGACCCGGAGACGCTGGCGCAATCGAGTGCCCCGACTTGGCCAGTTCCTCCCCGCTCGAGGCTGGCGCAAACGCACGCAGCACCGCCGCAACGTCATGGTTCGGCCGACCAAACAACTTCGATCCGCGCCCGTTGCATGTGATCAACAACGCGCCCGCTGGCCGGTCGTACAACTTCTGCGCATCCATCAACAGCGACAAGTCCTCGCTCGCCGTCGTCGCGTCCCGGAAGTGCAGCCGGATCGTCTGCCCCGTCTTCACCAAGTCGCCCACCGCCAGCGCCCCGCTCTTCTGGTCCACGCCCATCACGTTGCGAATCAAAAAGTCGCCGCGCCCGAATCGGTCCTTGTACTCGTTGATCACACGCCCCACAAACAACCCCGCCTGCAACTTCTGCCTGTCTTCTTCAGGCAGATCTCCCACCGCCTCATGCACCGCCTCCAACGCTGGCCTGCCCGCCAACTGCAAAATAATGTTCCCTCGCGCCTTCGTAATCACCATCGGCGGCCCGAACGGCCTGCACCCCTGGCTCACCACCGTGTCCACCCGCAACGCGCCCTTGATGCTCACCCCCACGCCACCGCTCGCCATCACGCGATCATTCATAATCAGCCGATTCCCACCAGCCCCTCCTGACGACCCCGACGCCATCCCGCCCAGCAGCACCGGCCTCGAACGACGCTCGACCCCGGGCGCTCCCGCGTAATGCGCCGCACCCATCGCCGCGCTCATCGCTGGCAATAGTTTCACCATCGGCACGCTGAACGGGTCCGCGAAGAAGATCGTCGCGCGCAGCGATTCGTCCACGCCAATCCGGGCCGCGATCGCCGCCGCCGCATCGAGACCGCCCTGCACCGGCGTCAGTTGCTCGACGCTGAACGCCTCGAACGTCGCCCCCGGAGCCCGCAGCGTCAAGATCGAAACCCCCGGCACACGCTCCAGCTCCAGCTGCCCGCCCACCACCGACTCGCCGCTCACCCCGATCATGCACGCCGCGCCGGTCCGCGCTCGCACCGAGCTGGCGATCGAGGCCGCCGACCCCGCGTGATGCGGCGAGATGAACAGCAACGCTAAGTCCGCCGGTTCATCACCCATCGTCGCCACGCACTGCTCGGACGCGAGCGCCGCAGCGGTCTCGGCCGACGGATGCCCGGAAACACCGCACGCGGCACGCGGTTCAGTTGGGATCGTGGATGGCATGGTTCGATTCTGTGTACCGACAACACGAGCGTCGCCTCGGAATTCGTTCCAGGGCCACCAGAACCGGCCGCTCACCACGCCGCCGCTTCACGCTCACAGTACGGGACATCAGCCCGGCCGTCCCCACCCTCCACCCCTCAGATATCTTCTTGATTCACAGAGCCCGAACCAAGTCCTGATAATCTCCGAGCGGGCTTTCTCGGACCGGTCCGGAGTCACCGGCGAAACCCTTTGCGGTTCTCTCGGTAAGCCCAGCCTTTCACACCGACCCAACCGCTCAGTTTCACGGTGTTTCTCGTTCACGGATTGCTAGCATCTTGTTCAGTTCCGTGTTAGACTGATGATCTCGGAAGAGTCCTGTACGGATGCGTTCAATTTTCGAAGTGTCGTCAGTGAGGTTTTTTTAGGGAGTGTTTCATATGAAGACCGGTCTTTCTCTGTTCGCGCTCGCGCTCGCCGCGGGCTCCACCTCGGCGTTCGCTCAGACCGTGGAGGGCATCAACAGCTTCTCCAAGGCTGAGAAGATCGCCCCCATCTCCGTCAACGGCGTCCCCTTCAAGGGCGGCTTCAGCGACCGCGCCGTGGTCGTCACCGCGTACCAGAACGACGGCAACTTCGCCGACGGCTCCGACAACCCCGGCGCTGGCTTCTTCAGCACCAGCTCGGTGCCCAACTGGCACCAGATGGACGATCTGGGCTTCGCTCAGGTGCCCGCTGACGCAGCTCGCGCTGGCGACCCGCCCCTCGGGCAGAACGCCGGCCAGCTCGGCGGCAACTACCTCACCGACCAGTTCGGCGTCGGCTTCGTGTGGGCTGGCGGCGCCAACCCCGCCCCCGCGCGCCTCCTCCTCACGGTCGAGCTCTGGAACCAGGACATCTTCAACACGAACGACACCCCGGTAAATCGTTACGCCGACACCGTCGACCCGCTCGGGCCGAACATCATTGGTGTCTTCGGTGTCGTGTTTGACATCGGCGCTCGCACCGGCAACGGCGCGTTCACCTCGGTCCTCTTCGGCGTCACCGACGCCAGCAGCAACCCTGTCCACTACCTCCTCCCCAGCGCCACCTTCGGCATGAGCTACCGCATGCGGGTCGAGACCGCCCCGGGCTCCAACACCTTCGTCACCGCTCCCAACGGCACCTACACCGGCGCGTTCGTCAACGCCCCGGACACTGTTGACCCCCTCAACGTCGGACCGGCCGTCGGCGGTTCGTCCGGCATCAACATGCGCGACATCAACGGAGACCTGAACTTTACCCAGCCCCCTGGTGTTAACGAGTATCGCACCTTCGCCCAGCCCACCCAGGCCAACCTCGTCTTCGTCGTCACCGGCAGCTGCGCCAGCGACTTCGACGGCGACGGCTTCCCCACCGGCGATGACTTCGACGCTTACGTCACCGCCTTCGAAGCTGGCGACATCTCGTCGGACTTCGACGGCGACGGCTTCGTCACCGGCGACGACTTCGATAAGTTCGTCGTTGCCTTCGAGAAGGGCTGCTAAGCTCAACGCAGAACCCGCCCTCGGCTGCGTTCTCGCCGCGGAAAAGTTCCGTGTCTCTTGATCCAGTTCCAATCGCAGCCCCGGTCGAAAGACCGGGGTTGTTTTTTTCTGTTCGCTGCCTTTTTCTCGAGACCGCAGGCCGGGCCGCAACCCAACTCTGTCACCTCGAAATCAGCGACCCAAAAAAACAAACGCCCCCGTCAGAACAACGAGGGCGAATGCGGCTAAGAGGAGTCGAACCTCCACGGGTGTTACCCCACTAGAACCTGAATCTAGCGCGTCTGCCAATTCCGCCATAGCCGCAGATCGATCAGAACCTCAACCCAAACTTAAATCTCAGCGGCCAGTTTAGGACGCTCCACCTCAAAGGACAAACCGACGGCCTCCAACTCAAACGCCTCACCGCCCCGGCGTCACAAACCACAGCAGCCGATAGTTCCCTCGCTCCATCACCACGTCGATCCCCGTCCATTCCTCGCTCGCCACCAGACTCTGCGCCATCTTCCCCGTCACCTCCAGCCGCTGAACCCCGCCGCCGATCCCTCGCAAAAACAACCCTGGCGTGTACTCGCCCATCGGCATCAGGTTGAACAGCCGCAGCACCTCCGCCTCACGAGCCTTCACCGCCGTGAACGCCTCCGACGGGCTTAGCCCACGCTCAAAGTACTCCGCCTTGGTCCGCTCGCTCAGCACTTCTCTCACGAACAGCTCGCTGTCATCCTTGCTGACCGTGTTGGCGATGTGCACCATCACGTGCCGGGCCGTACGCGCCAGCAGGACCTTGCTCCCCTTGGCGGTCCCGTCAGGCCGCGTGATCTCCAGCTCGTCGTCGCCCAACTTTCTCGGCTCGCCCTCAGCCCCGCGCGGCGGAGACACTGCGTACC
>CAZIMT010000135.1:0-9085 GCA_964540295.1 uncultured Phycisphaeraceae bacterium | reverse complement strand
CTCGTTGGAATCGAACTGATCCTCGGCTCACTCATGCTCTGCGGGTGGCGGCCGCGCGTGACGCTCGTGGCATCGACTTTCCTCTTGGCGTGCTTCAGCGGCTGGGTGGGTTACCTGTGGATAAGCGGGGCCAAGACCGCGTGCGGTTGCGGGCATGTCGGCGTTCCGCTGCTCCAAGCAAGCACCCGGTCTGGTGAGTTTGCTCGCACCTTTGGCCTGTTCTTCGCAAGCGTGATCGGGCTCGTTGCCAGGATCACGAGCAATCAGCAACGGTTCGTTTTCTCGTTTCTGCGAAGAAACTCGAAAGGTCGATCATGAAGATGAACAATAGAGCGTTCGCGTGCGTACAGGTCGTGGCAGCGGTTGCGGGGTTGGCGTTGGCGGCCAGTTGGGCGATGGCGGACACCGGCACTGGAGACTGTTGCTTCACAAAGGACTGTGGCGAAGCTGGTAGCATTACGGTCTGCACTGGTTCAGCGTGCGTTTTACCTAAGGTCTGCACCGGCATCGGTGGGTGCACGCCGATCGTTTGGGCTTCCGCGAGTTGTCGCACGCTCCCAACTATCTCATAAGAATCCTCTTCTGTCCCCACTCGATGTGCACCTGAAAAAGAACCCATTGGGATTTTCGGAGAATGCTCGAATGGCTGATCGAAACAAGTTCATTCTGGCCGTGATTCTGGCAGCAGTTGGCGTATTTTTGGCTGTATGGACGTACCGTCGGAACACAGTTGTGGCACCGTCTTCACAACCGGCAGCGCGCGTTCTGACGGCAACAGAGCAACGGAACCAACTCTCAATTCGGACCGACACCTTCCCGACGAGTGAGACGCTTGAAGCGGTATGTCAGCAGGCGACGGATCGAATGAAGCAAGGCTTGAAAGCGATCCACCTCCCTCTCGAAAAACCAGACGATCTCACCGCCGCATTCTCAGAGCATCTGCGTGCCACGCTTGAAGGGGACTATGAGCGTCGCTCGGCTGAGCTTCGATCTCGCGGCCTGAAACACGATTTTTCATCCCCGAATGTTCAACGTCCATGGGTCGCGGCGGCAGCGATGACGCACTTGGCACCGCTTGGACTCTCTGAGTTAGTGGTCGAGATGGTCTACATAAATGGAAAACGAGTGAAGGCTGACGAGATCAAATCTGGCTGGTCGCGGAGCGAGCAGACCCAAGCAGACCAGTTCATGCCCATCAAAAGAGATATTGAGGGCCAGAAGCTGACGATCATCGAAATACGACTTCCTATGCAGCTTTCTAAAGCTCCCAGCACGGTGGAAAAGGGCACCGCAGTGGTGGGCTACCGCTTTGCCTGGAATCGAGAGGCCAAGCAATGGGTTCCTTGGAGCACCGTTGTTTTATATGTCGAGGACGAAGCGTTCTTTGGGCCGCCGATGTGAAAAAAGGTTTTACACTCATCGAAATTTTGGTTGTGATCGGTGTGATGAGCGTGCTCGTCGCCATCATGCTCCCGGGTCTGGCGCGTTCACGCGCGACGGCCCGCGAGGCCCGGTGCTTGAGCAACCTGCGCATGACTTCCACCGTCTTTGAGTTGTATTCTCAGCGGTTCAGGGACCGGTTTCCTTTCGCGACTGCAGGACAGTCAATCGATTTGTCTCCAGACCATGAAGGAACAGGTGGAACCCTTCAGATCCAATCGGCTTGGGATTTGGCGGCGGCTTGGCCGGGGATCATGCACGAGATTGCACCATGGCGAGAATGGTTCGCGAGTTGGGTGTGCTCAGGAGCACGCCGCGTGCAAGGTGAGCCGTGGACTGGAGAAGAGCCGATTGGACTCGCCGGTGCCACGTCATATGTGTATTGTTGGAGCTTCATCGCTCGACCAGAAAACTGGGTTGCTGGCACGTTGTCGAGCGATGCGCTCCAACGCCCGGTCTCAGTTGCCGATGTGCTCTACCCATCTTCCAAAGCCCTGATGTTTGACAACGAACTGGCTCATCAGACACCCCGCGACGACCGGGACAACCGTCCGATCCTCTTTGTAGACGGCCATTCCAAAGTCCACCGCGTCTCGGCCGCGAGCGCACCCGGGCTCAACGTCCTGAGCGGTTCATCGATCCGACTCATGGACACCGTCAACGGCGCACGAGGTCGCGACTACTGATCTCGACGCGCCTCGGCCCGACCTCAACGCCACCCTGTCTGCGGTATGCTCGCCGCATGACCGCTCCAATCTCGTCGACGCAAGCCCGATCACCGCTGACCCGCGTCCGCGCGCTTTCATTCGCAGCGATCGCGTTTGTGCTCAGCATCATCGCCACCGGCTTCGCACAGCCTCAATCCAAGCTCGAACTCGCCGCCCCCATCGACCGCTGGGACGAGGCTATTCCGCTCGGCAACGGCCTGCTCGGCGGGCTCTTGTGGGGCGGCGGCGGCACCATCAAACTCTCGCTCGACCGCGGCGACCTCTGGGACAACCGACTCCCCGACGCGCTCAAGGCCGACGATTGGACTTATGCGACCATCCAGCGCCTCGTCGCGGCCGGGGATCAGCCAACGCTCAACCGAATGTTCGACGAGCCCTACGAGGCCTTCGCGTACCCGACCAAGCTGCCGGGCGGACGGCTCGAACTCGAACTCGGCTCGGGCGCACCATCCTCAACTCTCAAATCCTCGATACCAAAGTCGGCGATGTTTTCGCTCAATCTCGCTCGCGCCGAAGCGACCGTCACGTTCGACTCGCCCGACGCTCCACTCTCGATCACCGCGTTCTTCAGCGCCGTCGAACCCGTGGGCATGATGCGTCTGCAGGGTGGATCGCGGGCCTTGGCACCGGCGCTCAAGCTCGTCCGCCCCGCCGGGCTCGACAAGCTCAATTACGCACCCTCGCGCCCGGGCAGCTACGCCGCCGAGGATCGCTCAGCGCCCGGCTCAATCTTCCAAACCTGGTTCGAGCAGGACGCCGCCGACGGCCTGCGGTACGCCCTCGTCGCTGGCACACGCAGCCTCGAGAGCGAGACCATCATCGCCGTCACGATCGCTTCCACCCGCGACGGCCCCGACCCGCTGGGCATCGCACGCCGGCGAGTCGCGGCCGCGCTCAACACCGGCTACGACGCCATGCTCGTCTCGCACCTGCGCTGGTGGAAAAAGTTCTGGACGATCTCCTCTGTAAAAATCCCCGATGCAAAGCTCCAGCGGCAGTACGACCTGTGCAAATATTTCGCTGGCTCGGCCTCGCGGCGTGGCGCGGCGCCGATGCCGCTGCAGGGAGTCTGGACGGCCGACGACGGAAACCTCCCGCCTTGGAAGGGCGATTTTCACAACGACCTCAACACGCAGATGACCTATCTCGCGCTTCACGCGGCCGGGCTCGAAGAAAGCGCCCTAAGCTGGATCGACTTCAACTGGGAGCTGTTGCCGAAGTACCGCGCCTTCGCGAAGAAGTTTTATGAAATCGACGGCGCGGTCGTGCCCGGCGTCATGACGCTCGACGGCTCCGCCACCGGCGGCTGGGGGCAGTACTCGCTCTCCCCCACCAACGGCGCGTGGGTCGCCCAATCGTTCTACCTGCACTGGCGGCACACCGTGGACGAAAAGTTCCTGCGCGAGAAGGCGTACCCGTTCTGCGCCCAGATCGGCCGAGCGCTCGAATTACTCCTCAAGCCCGACGCGCAAGGCCTGCTCAAACTTCCGCTCTCCAGCTCGCCCGAGATCTTTGACAACTCGCTTCGTGCCTGGCTCAAACCAAACTCCAACTACGACCAGGCCCTGATGAAGTGGCTCTTCGAAGCTCTCGCCGAGATGTCAACCGCGATGAACCAACCCGCCGACGCGGAGCGCTGGTCGAAACTCTCCATTCGAGTCGGTGATTTCGAGTATGACCCGCCCGGGGTGCTGGCCTTCTCACGCGGCGAGCCCTTCAACGATTCGCACCGCCATTTCTCCAACCTCATGGCCATCCACCCGCTGGGCACGCTCAACATCGAGCAGAGCGAAGCCCAGCGCGCCGCCGTAAATTCGTCCATTGATCGCGTCCTCTCCAAGGGCACGAGCGTGTGGTGCGGGTATAGCTTTTCGTGGATGTCGTGCCTGCTCGCTCGCGCGGGCCGCGGCGACGAGGCGCTGGACTACCTCTCCAAGTTCAACAACGCTTTCACACTCCGCAACGGGTTCCACTGTAACGGCGACCAATCTGGCACCGGCCTTTCGAGCTTGACCTACCGGCCTTTTACGCTCGAAGGTAACTTTCTCGCCATGCAGGCTGTGCAGGAGATGCTGCTCCAGAGCTGGGGCGGCCGAGTGCGAATCTTCCCGACCTTGCCCGCCGCGTGGAGCGATGTTTCGTTCGAGAACCTGCGAGCCGAGGGCGGGTTTGTTGTCTCCGCGCAACGCTGGGGCGGGAAAGTTCTCAGCGTGCGAATCATCGCGACCCAGGACGCCACGCTTCGCCTCGATGTCCCCGGCGGTCAAGGTCGTTACACCTGGAACGTGCCCTCCAACGGCGCGAGCGGCGCGCTGGTCGTGCCGTTGACCGCCGGGATGGCCGTGGAAGGTGTGGCCCGCGAGTGACGACCGGGCGAGTGCCCGCCGCGAACGCACGAAGTGCCGTTACCGGGCCGAACAGGCTGATTTCGGCCTCTCGCGGGCTGAGTTTGATCTATTCATCGCCTCGATTCTTGCACGACAGTTGGGCGCGGGCGATGTCCTCTATATCATGCCATGGCCCCGGGCTGATTTAAAACACCGGGCCAGACCCGCCGGAGATGTTGTGGCGAGCGACCGTACGACCATCATGGACGATGCCTTCCCTGCCCCCGGCGGACGCAGGCCCGACGCGGCCGTCCACGGGCCTGCGAACGTCGCCGACAGCAGCGGCGGCGACCTTCGCATCGGCCCCTACAAACTCCTCGGCCAGCTTGGCGAGGGCGGATTCGGGCTCGTGTATGTTGCCGAGCAAGAGCAACCTGTCCGCCGCCGCGTTGCGCTCAAGGTTCTCAAGCCCGGCATGGACTCGCGCACCATCATCGCCCGCTTCGAGGCCGAACGCCAGGCGCTCGCGGTCATGGACCACCCCTGCGTCGCCAAGGTCTTCGACGCTGGCACCACCGACCGAGGCCTGCCGTATTTCGCGATGGAGTACGTCCAAGGCGAAGCGATCACCACCTTCTGCGACCGCCGCAAGGACACCGTCCGCGACCGCCTCGAACTCTTCATTCGCGTCTGCGACGCTGTGCAGCACGCGCACCAGAAAGGCATCGTCCACCGCGATATCAAGCCTTCAAACGTGATGGTCACGATGAGCGACGGCAAGCCGCTTCCCAAGGTCATCGACTTCGGCATCGCTAAAGCCATGTCCGGCTCGCTCACAGACCGCACGCTTTATACCGAGCGCGGGCAGATGATCGGCACCCCCGAATACATGAGCCCCGAACAGGCCGACAACAGCGGGCTCGATATCGACACTCGCACCGACGTGTACAGCCTGGGCGTCCTGCTTTACGAACTTCTCACCGGCTCGCTTCCCTTTGATTCCAAACGCCTCCGCAGCGCGACCTTCGCCGACGTCGTCAAGATCATCCGCGAGTACGAGCCGCCTCGACCGAGCCAGCGCCTAAGCAAAATGTCGCAGGCTGAGCGCGAGTTCAAGACCAAGGCCTCAGCCAAGAGATCGACCAGCAACAGCGGCCCGACCTCCGTCGGCACGCCGTCATGGCAAGGCTCGTTCACGCAAAGCGGCGGCGAAGACGGATCAGACGCCGAGTCTCCCGCCCTCTCGATGCTCGACCTCGCTCTCAAGCGCAAGACCGACCCGCCGTCGATGATGAAGTCGCTCCGCGGCGACCTCGACTGGATCGTCATGCGGGCAATGGAAAAGGACCGCGAGCGGCGTTACGAATCGCCAGCCGCACTCGCCGCGGATGTTCGACGCCATCTCAACAACGAGCCCGTCGCCGCGGGCCCACCGAGCATCACCTACCGCCTCTCGAAGTTCGCACGCCGCAACACGCTCGCGCTCGTCGCTGGCAGCCTCGTCTTCCTCGCCCTCACCGGCGGCCTCGCTTTCGCTAGCTACGCGTTCGTGCAGGCCGACCGCGAGAGAGCCGTTGCCATCAAAGCTGGCAACACCGCCAAGAAAGAGGCCGCCAAAGCTCTCGCCGTCAGCAAGTTTCTCGAAGAAATGCTCTCCGGCGCCGACCCCAACGAGGCTCAGGGCAAGGAACTCACCGTCCGCGAGATGGTCGATCGCTCGGTCAAAAAAATCGACAACGGCGGCTTCAAAGACCAGCCCGAGGTCGAGGCCTCCGTCCGCGCCGCCGTCGCCGTCGTCTATCAAAGCCTCGGCGAGACCGACACCGCTGTGAAACAAATGCGAGCCGCCCTCGCGATCAGCGAAAAGACCTACGGCCCCGACACCGAGGCCGTGGCGTCCAACCAGCACGACCTAGGCACCATGCTGCTCGAAACCGGCGAGATGAGCGAGGGCGAACGACTCTTCGCCGCCGCCCTCGTCACACGCCGCAAGATCACCGACCTCACCAACAACGACCAGCTCTCCGAGCTGGGCTCTTCCATCAACAGCATGGCCGCGTGCTATCAGGAGCAGGACAAGCTCGACCTTGCCGAACCGCTCTACCGCGAGGCCTTGGCCATCGAGCGCAAGGTCCACCCCGAAGGCCACGCACGCCTCGCCCTGTGCCTCAACAACCTCGGCATGCTCATGGTCGCTCAAGGCAAGCCCGACGACGGGCTGCTTATGCTTCGCGAATCGATGGACATGCGCAAGCGCGTCCTCGGCGAGACCCACCCCGACTACGCTCAGGCCGTGAACAACTTCGGCGGGCTGATGATGGGCATGAAGAACTTCGCCGAGGCCGAACGCTGCTTCCGCGAGTCCGTCGCGATCCGTAAAAAAATCCTGCCTCTTGATCACCCCGACCTAGCCTCGAACATCAACAACATCGGCGGCGCGCTCTACATGCAGGGCAAGCTCGCCGAGGCCGAGCCGTTCGTCCGCGAGGCCCTGGAACTCCGCCGCAAGACCCTCTCTCCGTCGCACCCTAACATCACTGGCAGCGTTCGCAACCTTGGGCGCATCCTGCTCGAACTCGACCGCCGCGACGAGGCCGAGAAGCTCCTCCTCGACGCCTACGCCGCGATGAAAGCCAATTCCGAAACCCCGCCCAGCGTGCTCGCGTCCACCGCCGACGAGCTCGCGTCGATGTACGAAAAATCTAAGCAGCCTGACAAGGCCGCGACCTGGAAAGCGCTCGGCACTCTCGCGAAATCTCAATCTCTCGCGCCCAAGTGATCTCTCTCGCGCTCGCACGCCAAGCGCGGAATGAACGCCGAGGTTTCAGCGAAGATCAAGGCGAGGGACGCAGAGGAATCCCCTGACGAGACAAGGCCCGAACTTCGGGTTGAATCTCTCTCTTCGTCTCGATCTCTTCTCCCCTATCTCTTGCCCTCTATCTCTAGCCCTCAATCTCTTCGCCGTTCTGCGCCCTCTCTGCGTTCCTCGGCCTCCTTTGATCTCTCCGCGTTCGATTTTATCCTTTCACAGAATGAATCAAACGTGGTACCATGGCGGCGCCGGGCTGCGTGACGCCCGCCAGGGAGAATTCACCATGCCCACGACCACCGAGCCCGCCATCCGCCTTTACGACGGAGACGCCGAGCACCTCATTACCTCCGACCTCGCCCCCGACCGCGTCAGCCTGCTCCCCGGCGCCACCGGCCGAATCCAGCCGGGCGAGCGGCTCCGAATCCTCTGGGGCCAAGATCTGCTGCGCGACGTGCTCGACGGCCGATACCGCGCCGTCGTCTGCGGCGTCAACACCACCGACAACTCTCACGGGATCATCGCCCAGCTCTGCGAGCTGGTCGCCACCAGCCAGTGGACCGCGAAATCTGTGACGTCCTACGCGCGGCTCTTCCAAGAGTCTGTCGCCGTCCACGCCGCGTCTGACCGCGAGCCCTACGTCCTCAAGTTCGACCTGGACAGCGTGCTCATCCTCGCGCTGCTGAGACCCTCGGGCCGCGACTACTTCACGCTCGACGACCTAGGCCGCGGCTTTCAGACCGTCACCAAAATGCTCAAAGACCGCGACGAGCGCCTGCCCGTGGCGGCCGTTAGCTTTCTGAACGCGCGCGCTAACCGCCTCCGCGGCCCGGGGGCCACCGAGCCCAGCTTCGAGGGCGTCCTTCGAACCATGTACGGCTCAGGATTTCGCGGCGACGTCTACGCCTCCCCCGCCATGTGGCGCTTCGGCCACGTCGGAGTCTTCCCAAACTACCCGTTTCCGGCCGGGCTCGAACGCATGCGCGCGGGAAGCAGTTGATTTTATTCAAAACCTCGTGAGAGAGGCCATTTTCCAACCTCTTCCTTTGGGAGGGGCCAAGGTAAGGGTCCATGTTTTTCCTGCTTCTTTCTTCTTCACCACACTCCCCAGTGCCCAATGTCCAAAGCCTATCTCATCAACACCTCTGCTCGAACGCCGCCACACAGGCTCGTGCGGTGAGAGAGATGCAAGGGCTTTGTAGAATGAGAAAGAGAAGATGAGAAGGAGGCATGTTCACGGAGGTCGTCAACGAAACAAGGCCAGCGAGATCGGCAGAAACCGATCTCAGTGGCACGAAGTCAGCACCACCTCGCCGGACCTGGTGGCACTCGATCCACGCCATCCGCCCAATGTTCGCGAAACACACGCTTTCGATGAATCCTTGTCAGAAAGAGGCGGCGTAGCGCTACTCTTCAACCGTGGTGATTGTCACCCTCTCACTTCAAAGAGACCGATTGGCCCGTAGGCGAGCGAAGGCCGCCAGACGCCACGTTCTACCGCCACCATTTGATCAAACCCGGCGATGATGATCGCCGGGTTCCGCTTCAATCTGTTGGACGAATCGCAAAGAGTCACGCAGCAACAACACCTTGCCGGGTGTGGAATCAGAGGCTCCAAGTCGACAATCTCATTCAAGCCGTGACACTAGATACTGAAGACGTGCTGCTCAAGACGGGCGCTCTGCAGAACGCCATTTTCAACAGCGCCAACTTCTCCAGCATCGCTACCGACGCCAAGGGCGTCATCCAGATCTTCAACGTCGGGGCCGAGCGCATGCTCG
>CAZIMT010000134.1:0-9269 GCA_964540295.1 uncultured Phycisphaeraceae bacterium | reverse complement strand
GTATAGGGAGAGGCCGAGCGAGGCCGAGAACCGAAGCGCCCGCGAGAAGTTTCGACGGTCATAAAGCTCGGCCCCGATCTGTCCTTACCGGCCCCGTCCCGACCAGCTTCGCCCCGCCCCGACACGTCCTTACTCCCGGCCGCGGCCCCGCTCGGGCGCAAGAGCGGTGGGTACGCTCTGTCCGTGGGTTTCGTTCCAAAGCACATCATCCCCGGCGTGCGCGTCACGCGGCACGCCTGCCCGGCCCCGAACAACGACTCTCCCGCGCCGATCTCAGCCCGGCAATGGGCCGACGCCATCAAGAGTTTCGAACCAGCCCGGGCCGTGCTGCTCAAGGCCGACGGCCCGACCCGCGTCTGGCGGGCGGCCATGCTGGGGCAGGACGTCGTCATCAAATGCTGGGAACTAAGTTCGTTCCCGAGCCGCGTCAAGGCTCTGTTCGGCGGCGGGCGCGGCGACCGGCACTGGCGCGGGGCGCAATGGCTGCTCGCCCACGGCGAACGCACCGCCGAACCGCTGGCGCTGGCGATCGAATACGGCGGGGTCCCCCACCACGAACCGCAATGGAATCAGGGCACCGGCCCGGGCCGGGGCTGGCCTCAGCAGTGGCTTGTCATGCGCGCGATCGACGGGCCAACGGTGCTGGAACTCATCGCCGACTCGAAACTGCCCGTCGCCCAGCAGCATTCGCTGGCCGTGGAACTGGGGACGCAGGTCAATCGGATCGTCAAACAGGGCCGGTACAACCGCGACCATAAGCCCTCGAACCTGATCGTCGAGCACTTGGACGAGTCCTCGGCCCGGGTCGCGATCATCGATTGCGTCGCGATCAACCGCTGCACGCGCGAGAACGACCTTGGATCGTTGCGGATGCTCTCGTCGCTCATCATCGAGCCGATCGGCTGCGAGGTCAGGCCGAGGCGAACACTGATGATGCGAGCGATCAGGGGCTTCATCGGCCTGCGGGCGGGCCACGCGGTGGTCGGGTACTGGTGGGAGCGGATCGGCAAGCACCTCGCCGCCAAGGGCGACCTGAGGCCGAGGTCGAATCCTTTGAAAAGCAGGTCCGACGTTGAGTCACGAGTGTAAAGTTGCGGCGCTCCGCGGTTTCTTGTCGATATCAGAGACCATCAGGGCTTTCTCGCACGCACACTGACGCAACGACTCATGAACCTTCAAACTCTCATCGCCGATCTCAAGCTCCAGCCTCCCGCGCGAGCTGGTTGGCCGTCGGTCCGTATCTGCGACCTGACCGAAGACAGCCGGACTGTCGTGCCCGGCTCGCTCTTCGTCGCCCGGCGCGGGCTCAAGGCCGACGGCACGGCCTTCGCGCGCGACGCCGTGCGGGCTGGGGCGGTGGCGATCATGACCGACGACGAATCAATCACGAAGCTCGAATCCGGGCGCGACGGCGTGCCGGTCGTGCTGGCCAAGGACGTGGCGCTCGCGTCGGCGCTGATCGCCGAGCGTTTTTACGGCAACCCCTCCTCCAAGCTCGCCGCCATCGCCGTCACCGGGACCAACGGCAAAACCACAACCACCTACCTCGTCTGGCAGATGCTTAACGCTCTCGACGTCCGCTGCGGGCTGATCGGCACCGTGGTCATCGACGACGGCCGCTCGGTCGGCCCCGCCAGCATGACCACGCCCCCGGCCATCGAACTCAGCCAGTCTCTCGCCGCCATGGTCGAGGCTGGGTGCCGAGCGGTCGCGCTTGAAGCATCGAGCCACGCGCTCCACCAGCGCCGCGTCGACGGCCTCGCTCTCAAGGTCGGCGTCTTCACGAACCTCACCGGCGACCATCTCGACTATCACAAAACCATGGACGCCTACGCCGCCGCCAAGGCCAGGCTCTTCGGCATGCTGCCCGCCAACGGCGTGGCGATCGTGAACGCCGACGACCCCGCCGCCGAGTCGATGGTGCGCGGGTGCCGTGCCCCGGTCCGCCGTGAGACTCTCGAATCTGGATCGGCCGCTCTCTCGCCCTCGAGCGACAACGAGAAAGCAACCAGCCGGGTCAAGATCCTGAGTTCAACCATCGACGGCATGGCGCTGCGCCTCTCCGGGCCTTGGGGAACCATCGAAACAAGCGTGCCGCTGATCGGGCGGTACAACGCCATGAACGTCCTGCAAGCCGTTGACGCGTGCGACGCGGTCAGCGCGGAAGTTTTCGGGAGAAGCCTGACGGCCGACGACATCGCCGTCGCGCTCAAGAAAGTCTCCGCTCCTCCGGGCCGACTCGAACCGGCTCGCGCTGGCGGCTCGCGCTCGCGCACCGAGGCCTCGGTCCAACTCCCTAAAGTCTTCGTCGACTTCGCCCACACCGACGACGCCTTGCGCAACGTCCTCACCGCCGTCCGAGGCGTGATCCGCCCGCCCAGCAAGCTCTGGGTCGTCTTCGGCGCGGGCGGCGACAAGGATAAAACCAAGCGACCACGCATGGGCGCCGCCGCGGCCCAGCTCGCCGACCGCGTCGTCATCACCAGCGACAACCCGCGCACCGAAAAACCCTCCGCGATCGTGACCGAGATCCTCGCCGGTGTCCCAACCGCCGACCGCGCCAAGGTCGAGGTTCAGGTCGAGCGAGGCCCGGCCATCCGCCACGCGGTCGCCACCGCCGGGGCCCACGACGTCATCGTCCTCGCTGGCAAGGGCCACGAGACCGACCAGACGCTTCTCAACGAGCACGGCAAGCTCGTCACGATCGAGTTCGACGACCGCGTCGTCGCAAGCAAGGCTCTCGCCGATCGCAAGCACGCGACGCAGAAACACGCCGTAGAATCGTGATTCAAAGACCTGCCCAGCACCGCCGCGCGTTCGGATGACGCATCGGCCCGATCGATATCGTTTCGTTTCACCCGCACGGAAGCACGAATGGCCTTCTGGGAATTGGACTCGATCAAGGCGGCCGTCGGCGGAACCTGGCTGGCCCGCCCCGCCGCCTCCACCACCACCCCCGCTGGCACTCTCGCTGGCACCCTCGCCACCATTTCCGCCGCAAGGCTCGAAGGCTGCGCCACCGACACTCGCGCGCTCAAGCCCGGGCAGGTCTATGTCGCCATCCGCGGCGATCGTTTCGACGGCAACACCTTCGTCGCCCAAGCTGCGGCCGCGGGCTCACCGCTGGCGATCATCGACGACCCCAAAGCATTGCCGACGCCGCTGCCCGCCGGGATTGCCGTGCTGCACGTCCTCGACGCCAGCCTCGCCCTACTCCGCCTCGCCGGGGCCTACCGAAAAACCCTCGAAGGCACGCGCGTCATCGGCGTCACGGGTTCCAACGGCAAAACCACCACCACCCGACTCATCCAAGCCGTGCTCTCGCGCACGCTCCGCGGCACCGCGTCTATCAAATCGTACAACAACCGCGTGGGCGTCCCCATCACCATCCTCGGCGCTAAACGCGGCGACCAGTTTCTCATTTGCGAGGTCGGCACCAACGCCTTGGGCGAGATCGCCGAACTGGCCGCCGTTGTCCAGCCCGACATCGTCGTCGTTACCAGCATTGGGCGCGAACACCTCGAAGGTCTGGGCTCGATCCGCGGCGCGGTCTCCGAGGCCGTCGCCCTCGTCAACGCCGTCCGCCCCGGTGGGCTGGTGGTGATGAACGCGGACGTCCCGCTGCTCGAAGAGGCCGTCGCGCCGCTCTCGGGCGCCACGTCTGGCGTTGCCAGCAAGGGATCCAATGCCGCCGTCGCCCCGCGCTTCCAGGTCATCCGCTTTGGCTTCTCTTCGCACGCCGACCTGCGCATCACCGCCGTCGAGCCCGGGCTCGACCACACCCGCTTCGCTGTCAACGACCGCTCGTGGCACACAGTGCCGCTGATCGGCCGACATAACGCGCTCAATGCCGCGGCCGCGCTGGCCGTGGCTCGACGCCTCGGGGTCGAGCCCGCCGACGCCGACGCCGGGCTCACCACCGCACGCGGCGCCGAGATGCGGCTCGAACGTTCCACCATCCGCGGCGTCCACATCATCAACGACGCCTACAACGCCAACCCCGAGTCCATGCTGGCCGCGCTCGAAACCTTCGCCGCGCTCCCCACCCCCGAAGCGCCCGCACGAAAAGTCCTCATCCTCGGCGACATGCTCGAACTCGGCCCGGCCGGACCCGACGCCCACCGCGAGATCGGCGCGGCCGTCGCCAACCACCGCTGCTTCGACCTCGTACTCCTCGTCGGCCCGCTCTCGCGCTACACCGCCGACGCCATCGGCGATCGCGCGCTCCACGTGGAAACGTTCGACGCACCGACCGCGACCCGTCTGGCCGCGCTCCTCCGCCCCGGCGACCACGTTCTCCTCAAAGGCTCGCGCGGGATGAGCCTCGAACAGATCGTCAAGGTTCTAGACGCTCACTCGTCGGCCGCGAACTCGCTCGCCGCCAACGGCTCACTGGGCGAAGTACAGATCAAGTCCAAGCCCCCCACCACTTACCCCACCGCTCCTCAAGCCGCTCCTCACTCCTCATCCCCCACGCTCGCCCCGCCCCCCGCATGATCTATCTTCTTCTCAACACCCTCGAAGACTGGCTGCTCGAGCACAGCCTCTATCGCTACGTCAGCGTGTTCGCCCAGATTCAGTTCCGAGCGTTGCTGGCCGCGTGCCTGAGCTTCGCCATCGTGCTGCTGCTGGGCCGCCGCGTCATCGCACGACTCGTCAAGCTCAAAATCGGCGACTCGGGGCTCAGCGACGCCGAGGCTCTCCGCCGCCACACCCAGTCCAAGGCCAACACCCCCACCATGGGCGGCGTGCTCATCGCGGCCGCAATCCTCATCAGCGTGCTCCTGCTCGCGGACCTCACAAAGTTCTACATGCAGATCGGGCTCATCGTCGTCGTCTGGCTCGCCGCCTTGGGCGCGGCCGACGACTGGCTCAAGCTCACCGCCCTTCAGCGCGGCTCGGGCAGCCGCCAAGGCCTGTATTCCTGGGAAAAACTCGTCTTCCAGCTCGGGCTCGGCGTGCTGGTCGGGTACTTCGTCTACTCTCACGGCGCTCGCCCCGAGGGCCAGAGCCTCGCTCACGTGCTCACGCTGCCGTTCCAGAAAACCTACGCCACACCCGCCATCACGCCCGCGCCCGGGCTCATCTACCTCACGCCTATCGCCTTCGTCGTCCTCAGCACCATGGTCGTCGCTGGCATGAGCAACGCCGTGAACATCACCGACGGCATGGACGGCCTAGCTGCGGGCATCAGCACCGCCGTCTCCCTCGGTGTCTGCGTGCTGGCGCTCGTCGCGGGCACGCAGTCGTGGGCCCAGTACCTGCTCGTGCCGTACGTCCCCGGGTCAGAGGAACTCGCCGTGCTGGCTGGCGCAACCGCCGGGGCCTGTCTCGGGTTTTTATGGTGGAACTGCTCGCCCGCGCAGGTCTTTATGGGCGACACTGGCGCGCTCTGCCTAGGCGGGATCCTCGGGTACATCGCGATCGTGGTCCGCCAAGAGCTCGTCGTACTTCTGATGAGCGGCGTATTCCTCGTCGAACTCGCCTCGGTCGCGCTGCAGGTCGGGTACTTCAAGGCCACCAAGGGCAAACGCATCTTCAAGTGCGCCCCGTACCACCACCACCTCCACCTCTCCGGCTGGGCCGAGCCCCAGATCGTGGCGCGAATGTGGATTATCTCGGTGCTGCTCGTGGTCCTCGCGCTGGCGTCGATCAAGGTTCGATAGAGCGGATCGGGTTTCTTTGTATCGATTGAATACGAACGCAGAGGGAGCAGAGGAGATCAGAGGAACGCGGAGCCGGACCTTGTGTTGAAAGCAAAGACTCGAGCTTCAGTGACCTCTTCTCACTGGCCCCACTCTGAGTTCCTCTGATCCTCTCTGCTCACTCTGCGTTCTCTTCGGGCAGCACACCTGAACCGAAAACGGTCTAGCCCAAGCTCCGTTCGCCGCGCACCACGTCACTGACCCGCGTCAATCACCACGATCGGCCGGACCAGCACAACTCGATCGAGGATCGGCCCGTTCTCGCCCGATTCCAAGGTCAATCGCAGCCGATGGTCCGCTCGGCCTCCGGGCGAGATCGCCACGTCAAAGCTCGCGCTGGGCGCGTCGGCCGTCAGCCGTTGATTAAACAACCGCTTCACCGGCATCCCTGGCGCCACGTCCTCCAGCACCAGCACGCAATCTCCCCACCGCTTCGTCGAACGCGCCAGCCGCACCGTCCCCGCCAGCCGCATCGCCCTCGTCGGCAGCGCCCACTCCACCGTCATCGGCCCGGGGATCTCGATGTCCGCCGCGCCCAGCGGAGCATCGCCCTGCACAACCCGGGGAGCACGCGTCCACGAACGATCCGACGATGCGTGGTACTCGACCGCCTTGCACGCCGACAGCGGCACCAAGCTCTGCGCCTCGAACGCCACGCCGATCACTTCCGCAGGCTTGACGTGCAGCGAGCCGCCCAGCCGCGCCCCGGCCGCGAAAAAATCCGCAACGCCCGCCGCCCCGGCCGACAACGCGATCACCGAACCATCGCTCAGCCACACACAAGGCCCGCTCGCCGTCGTCACCGGGTTGGCGATCAGCACACGCTCCACCCGCGCCAAGGGGTACCTGGCCGCCGGTTCATCTGGCTTGAGCGCAACGACCACCTCAGCCCCGACCGATTCGACAAACCCGCGGATGAGGTCGCCGTTGACCAGCACCACTGCGTCGTCCTTGCCCGCGGACAGATCACGCGCGACGCCAGCCGCGACTCTGGGCTGCGACAGGTTCGCATCGAAAATCGTCTCGACCCGCGCGATCTGATCGAGCTTGATCGTGACGGGCCCAGCGCCGAGCGCGAGAACCTCCAGCAGCAAATCGGAGCCCTCCTTCGCGCCATTGTTCTCGCGGCCCGCGGCATCCTCGACCACCCGGCCGATCACGACCTGCCCGTCTGTCATCACCACCCGCACCGGCGGCGGGCTGTTGGGCTCCCCGACCAACAGCGGCGAACGCCCCGGCTTCAACTTCACATCCTCGGGCGCGGCCACGATCGCCAAGAGCGAACTCACCTCGACACGGCGCACCAGCGTACCCGGCGGATCGTCGATCTCCGCGTACATCACCTGCCCGCGCGATATCCCCAGCAGCCGCACAGGCGTGGAATGCAACGACCGATCAATCAACGTCCGCACAACCAAACCTCGCGCCGAGCCCGCGGCGGGTGAGGCCGCCGTCTCTGATGCGCTCTGTTGCACCCCCAGCTTCTCGTCCGGGCGCGCAGTCACTTGACCACCAGCCAGCGCAACGACCGCCCAGAGCAACAGCGCGGCCGATCCAACTCGAGCGGACAGGTGTCTCATCCATCGCGCTGGCCGTGTGTTTTCTCGCCGTGCTGCGCTCATTGCATTCATCATCGCGTTCCGTTCGCCCAATCTCGACCCCGACCCCGATCCTACTTCTGAAAAATCGGCAGATATCGCTTGGGCATTTGCAAGACAATCAATGCCATCGACGTCCCGTACGTGTCGCCCACGCTCGGATCCTCCCAGATCCCGCTCTCAAGCTGCGTGTCCATCAGCTCGCCCCGGATCGCTGGCCACCACGCCGCCCAGCGCTCCCCGCCCGCCAGGTACATCGCCTGCACCGCGTAGTAATGTCCGTAAAAATAGTGCGCCCGGTTGTTGTCGCCCCGCCCCGGCATGGCGTTGGCCATGAGATAATTTAACGCCCGATCGATCGCCTCATCCTTATAAATCCCCGCGTAGTACAAGCTGGAGATCCCCGCCGCCGACCGAGGCCAGGCGCTCCCGCCACTCTCAAGCTGATAGCGAAAGCCGCCGTCGGGGCTCTGGCACTGCCGCACGTACTCTACCGCTCGGTCGATCGTTTCCTTGGGCACCTCCAGACCCGCGTTGCGGGCCGACCGCAGCGCCATAATCTGGCAGATCGTCACCGAAACATCCGCGTCGTACGGCACCGGGTTGTAGCGCCACCCGCCCTGATTGTTCTGCGTCGATTGGATCAGCCGCACAGCCTTGAGCAGCGAACCGTGCACACGAGCCGCCAGCGCCGTGTCCCCGCCGCCGACCGTCATGCCGTAGACCTCGCCCAGAAAGAGCGTGGCGAACCCGTGCCCGTACATCGGCCCTGTCGAAGCGTCGGCCGCGATCAGCCCGCTCTCCGAACAATTGTTCAGCACGAACTCCAAACCCTTACTCACCTGCTCGCCGTACGCCCCGCGCCCCGGCAGATTCCCGTCGGCCATGAACGCGATGCACCCCAGCGCCGTGATCGCCACGCTCCGCCCGAAGCGCCCGTCACCAAACGAACCGTCGTCGTTCTGCTGCTTGGCCAGCGCCGCTAACCCCTTCGTCACGGCCGCATCAAGCGCCGGCGACATCTCGCCCTCGGCCGGGTTGCTCTCGGCACCTTTGCGGTCTGCCTCGAGACGACCCATCGGCGCCGCAGTTGGCACAACCTCAGGCACCGCATCCGCCGCTGGCTGATCCGCTGGCTGCGCGTCCTGCGCCAACGCTGGCGCACCACCAAACACTCTCGCCGCCGACGCCATCACGGCCGCGACTCGCCATCCAATTCGGTGCAACCTCATCGCGTCCCTCCCGGCTTGGGCTCTTCCGCCAGCCGCTTGTAGTACGACTCGGTCATGGACTGGTACAGCGAACTGAAGCGATCGCCCAGCCCCTGCATCAGCGACTCGCGCACGTGCTCGGGCAGGTTCCCCCACGCCGCGCTAGCCGCGGGCTTGGGCGGCGCGAGCGTCCCGTCCTGCCGCGCTGGCGGATCGACCGGCGATTTGTTCTCGCCCTTGTTGGTCTGTGACTGCTGCTTCTGCTGCTGTGATTGCTGCTTCTGCTGTTGTTTCTGCTGCTTGGACTTGGACTGCGACTGCTGCTGATTCCGCTCCGCCGCCGAAATGATCTGGTCGAGCCGGCGCACGATGTCGTCCTGAAGCCGCTGCGTCGCCACGCCCGCGTCGCGCGATTCGCCCAGCCGCCCAGCCGCCTGCCTCATCAGCTCCACCGTCTGCTCAAACTCCGCGGCCGCTTCGGCTGGCGCAAGCTTCCGGTCCAGCTCGTCACGCGTCAGATCCTTCGATTCTTCGCCCGCCCCCTCGACCGGCTTCTCGCCCTCGGGCAGCCCCAGCAGTTCGTCAAGCGACGGAAGCGGGTCGTCTCGCGTCGGTTTACGCGCGGGATCTTCCTTCACCGGCGAGTCTTTGGGCGGTTCAACGCGAACCATCGCGTGCGTCCGAGCAACCCTCATCAACCCAAACCCCGGCGGCACCGCACCGCCTTCACCACCCCCACGATCACCCTCAGGAAC
>CAZIMT010000133.1:0-9309 GCA_964540295.1 uncultured Phycisphaeraceae bacterium | reverse complement strand
GTCCGCGTGCGTGAAGCACACGAGCCCAGCCTCCTGGAGGAGAGGAAGTAATTCGAAGGACTTGGAAGAGCCGAGGGACGTGAGGGATGGCGTTAGTTCAGCTTTTTGAGAGCCGCGATGATCGCTTCGGGTTCGTCGCGCTTGCGGTAGTCGGCGTTGACGAAGGCGTGGGTGATTTTGCCGTCGCGGCCGATGACGTAGGTGGCGGCGAGAGGGAGTTCCCAGGACTCGTCGCCGTTGATCTTGGGCAGGTCGAGGCGGTCTTTAAACTTCTCGACGAGTGAACCGGGCATTTTGTAGACGATGCCGTACAGGTGGCCGACCTTGTTGCCGGTGTCGCTGAGCACCGCGAACTGCAGTGCGTTCTTTTCGGCGGTCGTGAGGGTGTTGTCGGGTTTTTCCGGCGTGAGAGCCACAAGCTGCCCGCCCGCGGCCTTAATCTCGCCGAGGGCGTCTTGGTAGGCGTGCAACTGGATGTTGCAGAACGGGCACCAGCCGCCGCGATACCACGTGAGGACTACGGGGCCTGATTTGAGCATCTTGCTTAGGCTGACGGGCTTGCCGGTGGCGTCGTTGAGCGTGAAATCAGGCGCGGTGGCGCCGACCTTAAGCGCGCTGGCCAGCACGCCGGATTCGCCGACTTGCTTGGTGCCGTTTTCGTAGAGCGCGACGGTTTCCTTGGGTGCGCGTTGGGCGGTTTGGTTGGTGATCTCGTCGAGCTTGGTCTGGAGTTTGCTGGCCGAACCGGTCGGGGCCATGCCAGCCGGAGCAGTACCAGCGGCGTCTGCGGCTTCCTTCTTCATGTCGCCCAAGCGAGGATCTTCACCGGTGGCTTTCTTCCAGTTCGCCTCGGCCTTGGGGAGGAGGTTCTTGCCATCCTTGAGCCACGACTTGCGGGTCTCGGTGAAGAAATCTTTGTAGAAGAGAAAGAGTCGGTTGTTCTCGACCGTGAAGGACTTGGGATCGATTTGGACCTTGCTGCCGTCGTTGCCCAGGGCATAGGCGCACCAACCGCCGTACGCGGGCTCGTACTTGGCGGGGTCGGCCTTGAAGAGGTCTAGGTTGGCCTGCGACGCGAAGCGATAGGTGGCGCCCTCATAGGCGTATGCGAACTTTGCGTCGCCCTTGGTGGCCTTGCCGCCACCTTCGGGGAAGTAGGCGACCGGGTCGTAACCATCGATCGCGGGGCCGCTCTTGGTGACGTTGTACTGCGCGACCGCACGAGTGGGTGGTGCGAACTCGCCTGCGGCGAAGGCCGGACTGACGGCGAACGTTCCGAGCGTCACGAACGAACCAGCAAGAAATAGGGCGACTGAGTTTACACGTTTCATAAAAACTCCTCATACCAGCAAAGTTGGGTCTAGGGTCGAAGGGTTGCCGTTCCTAATCGAACGAGGCCTTTGCCTTCTTTCTTTGAGATTCCTGTCAGCGCGAAATGGTTACACGGTCGTTTCGGCCGCAGATTCGAGGCGGTCGGCGTGGTCGCACCGCTACCATCGCGTCCGGTGCCGCAGACCCAGACAGAATCCAAGCTGTTCCCGCGATGGGTTCTGTTCGCTCATCTTGTGGCGGTGGCTCTGCTCCAATCAACCTCCACGGCCTCGATGTTCATCCTCCCGGTGCTGGTGCGGAAGCGATTTGGCGCGGCGGACTGGCCGACGCTGGTCGTCACTTCTGCTCCGACCATTTTCTTTGTGCTCTCGATTTTCTGGAATGACTACTTCGCACGGCGGTCGATGGCGCGGTATCTGGCGGTGTACTGGTTGATCGCGTGTCTTCCGATGGCCTTTGTTGCGTTCGCGACGAATTACTGGATGGTGCTGGTGCCGCACCTGATCGCGTGCGTGGGCGGTGCGGGGTATCACCCGCCGTCGGGCGAGCTGTTTAAGCGCTTGTACCCGGATGCGTCGCGCGGCCGGGTGTACGGGCTGATTACGTGCGTGCAGATGATCGCGGGCGCGGGGATGGCCTATGGCGTGGGCGAGTGGCTCTCGCACGACGAGAACGCGTTCCGATTTTACATGCCCATCGCGGCTGTGCTGCAACTTGCTGGCGTGATTGTCATGGGGATGCTCGCGTACAAGACAGGGATCAGCGACGCGCGTGAACTCAAGGAAGGGCGCGGCGGGCTCAAGGTTGCGGCCGTCTTCGAGCCGGTGATTCACATGCGCCAGGTGCTCAAGGAAGACCCAATCTTTGCGCGGTACGAGGCCGCGTACATGACCTACGGCGTTGGGTGGATGGTGTGCTTCGCGTTGTTGCCGATCTTGGTGACATCCAAGCTTCACCTTCGGTACGACGAGATCGCGGAGTCGACGCACGTCCCGTACTTGCTCGCGATGGTCGCGATGATGATCCCGGCGGGACGGTTGCTCGACAAGCTCGGGGCCGTTCGCAGCACGGGGGTCTCCTTCGCGTTGCTAACGCTGTACCCACTGGGGCTGATCGCGGCGACGAGCCCGCACCAGCTTGCGGCGGTGAGCGTGGTGTACGGGATAGCGCACGCGGGCGCGAGCGTCGGGTGGGCGCTCGGGCCGGTTGCTCTTGCGCCGACGCCGGCGAAGGTGCCGCACTATGTGGCGATCCACGCGTCGCTGGTGGGGCTGCGCGGCACGGTATTTCAGGGGCTAGGTGTGCTTTTGTATTGGATGACGGGGAGCTTCACCGCGCCGCTCGCCATCGCGGCTGGGGCGTTCGTGTGGTCGGCGGTGCAGATGTGGCGATTGCACGCGCGGATGCACGCGGCGCGGATTGCGGCGTTGAACGAGCCGGGATCAATAACGTAGTGCTACGAGCCGCGCTTGAAACTCGGCTGAGAGATCAGGCAAAGAACGAACAGTGGCAGCTCACGCGGGGCGTTGGGGTGCCCGGGAACGCGGTGGCGCGTGAAGAGTCTGTCTTCGAGGCTATTTCAGAGCCAAGAAATCGAAGGCGTGGAGACGGGTTGAAAAACCCATCTGCTCAGAAATGTGAGGATTCTGAAGCAGACTGTCAAGCCCGTCTCAGCACCACGAAGCTCCCGAGACCGAGCAGCACGAAGAACCCGGCGAGTGAGCCGAACACGACCGCGCTGGCTTTGGTGTCGGCGCGGAACGCCGTGGAGACGGGGACGTACACGGTCTGTGCTGCGACGATCTCGCCCATCTGCCACCCGTATCCGCTGGTACGGCCGTAGATCTCGACCTGCTCGGGAGGCGCGGTCTCGGGGGTGGTGTGACAATCGAGGCACTTGGCGTCTTTGATCGCCATGGGCTTGGAGATGTAGTAGTTCCGAGTGCCGTTGAGTTCGCGGATTCCGGAGAGTTCTTGAAGCGTGGGATCGGCTTTGAACTGGTCAACGAGCGACTGCTCGAACGCGTCGGCCTTGTCGTCGGCCAGAGTGGGGTTAGGCGATGCTTCTTTATAGACAAAGCCAGCGTATCGCTCGCTCGCGCGGAAGTTCGAGAACACGGTGCGGGCCGCGAAGCCGGGGACCATTTCCTTGACGAAGTGCTGGGGATCGAGCGAGTCTGCGGCCAGAGCTGGTCGAACGTTTTTGGCGGTGTACGAGCGTACCGCGTTCATGGTGCTCAAGAGGATCTCGGCCCTGCTCACGGTCTCGCGTTCGGCGGTTTTATCGCGTTCGTGCCGTGCTTCGAGCAGTCCGTATCCGAGCGCGGCCAGCGCGAGCAGCATCGCGCTGAGCAGTCCGCTGGCCGCGCCGAGCCCCACGCGGTTCCGCCTCGCGAACTTTCGTAGCCGGTACGCGGTAGTAGGCGGCCTAGCCTGGATCGGGTCGTTGCGGAGGTAGCGCCCGATATCGTCCCCGAAGGCCGACGCCGTTTCGTAGCGCCTCGTGCGGTCTTTCTCCATGGCCTTCATCACGATCCAGTCGAGATCGCCAGCAAGAAGCTGGCGTAGCGAGCGCAGGTCGGTGCTGCGCTGGCGTGCGATCTGTTCGATCGCGGACGCGGAGGCTGAGCGGGCGGACGCGAGCTTCTCACGAGACGTTCCCGGCGCTTGGTTCACGGCTGCGCCATCAGGGCTTGAAATGACCGAGGAGCCTTCTTTAGTTTTGGAGGCTTTGCTCAGACGCGTCGAGGGCCGCGACGGCTCTTCATCGCGCAAGATCCGCTGGATCTCCGCGTGATCCGCGACCCGCATTTTCTCGCTGTCGAACGGCTTCACGCCCGACACCAGTTCGTAGAGAAGAACGCCCAATGAGTAGATGTCGGTGCGTGTGTCTACGTCGAGCCCCGACATGGCGGCCTGCTCGGGGGACATGTACTCGGGCGTGCCGATGAACTGCTTGAACCCTGTAAAAACAGTCTTGTCGGTGAGTTCCTGGTTCATCGCTTTGGCGATGCCAAAGTCGATGACCTTCACGACGGGCTTGTCGTCGTGCAGCGTGACGAGGACGTTGCTGGGCTTGATGTCGCGGTGGATGATGCCCTTGTGGTGAGCGTGCTGCACGGCGTGGCAGATGTTCACGAAGAGTTCGAGACGGGCCGAGGTGCTGAGCTTGGCCGAGTCGCAGTGCTCGGTGATCGGCACGCCGCGGACAAGTTCCATGACGAAATACGGCCTGCCGAGGTCGGTCGTCCCTGCGTCGAAGACTCGCGCGATGTTGGGATGGTCCATCATCGCCAGAGCCTGTCGCTCGGCCTCGAAACGGCCGATGACTTGCTTGGTGTCCATGCCCGGCTTGATGACCTTGAGCGCGACCCTGCGGCGGACGGGGTGCGACTGCTGGGCCATGTAGACGTACCCGAACCCGCCCTCGCCGATGAGCTGCAAAAGCTTGTAGTTGCCGATGGTGTCGCTGACGTTCTCACTGCGAACCGCGACCGGCGAGACCGAGGGCGCTGCGGGCCAGGAGGGACCGGTCCGTTCGTCTCCGGAATTTGGAGGGATGCTGGTCATCGCCGGGAGTGTACGGCAAAGCGAACGAATCGTCCGGGAGTGGATGCTCGTTCCGAGCCTTAGGCAATCACGCTGCGCACCACGACCAGCGCTGTGATGCTGATGCACACCCACAGCAGCACCCCGAGCATCATCGCCCGCCAACCAACCAACGCGATCGCCTTCCGCGACAGTCCGCTGCCGATCAGGAAGAGCGCGAGCGCGAAGCCCGCCCCGGCGAAGAGCTTGATCTGCGGTTCCCACGCGGCCAGCGCTGGCACGATCGACCGTACTGCGCTGGTCACGAGGAAGAGCCCGATGAACCACGGGACCGGCGCGGATGCTCTTTTGGCTCGCGTCGTGTTCGATGGCTTATTTATCTCTTGATCGTCCTGTTGTTCCGCGCGTCGCGTGATCCAGGCTGCGAACACGGTGATCGGCAGGATCCAGAGCACGCGCGAGAGCTTGACGACGTTGGCGGTGTCGAGCGCCGAAGGGATGTTGTCGTGAGCCGCGGGGTCGTAGCCTTTGCTGTACGCGGTGGCCGCGCCGACGACCGAAGAGAGGTCGTGGATCGCCACGCCCGCCCAAGTTCCGAACTGGGTCTGGCTCAAGTGCAACGCTTGGCCGACCACGGGGAAGAGCCACAGTGCGACCGCGTTGAGTAAAAAAACTGTTCCCGTCGCGACGGCCATGCTCGCGCCCGAGGCGTTGATGGCCGACCCGACGGCGGCGATTGCGCTCCCGCCGCAGATCGCGGTGCCCGACGAGATCAGCAGTGTGATCTCGCGTCCGAGTTTCAGTGCTTTCCCGGCCGCGAACCCGAGCGCGAGCGTGCCGACGATGGTGACCGCTGCGAAAAGCAGCCCGTCCTTGGCGGTGTGCAATACCGTGCCTAGGTCCATGCGCAGACCGAGCACGACGACGCACAGTTGGATCAGCAGCTTTGAGTACTTTTTCGCTTCCGCTTCGAAGGCCGTCAGCCCGATCAGAGCCAGCACGATCCCGAGCGCGAGCGCGATCGGCGGCGAGCACCACGGCGTGAGGCAGAACCCGGCTGCGGATAGGAAAATAGCGCGGCGCACCGCCACCGGTGCTCCGGCTCTGGGTGCCTTGTTCGCAACTGGTTCGGAACTTGTTTTCGAGGGCGAGTTTGTCAAGAGCGGCTACTGTAAGCCCGGTTTCCGCACGAGAATGCTGCGCGATGACCTCGCGAGAACAAACCCGACGCGCGCGGGTGAGAATGATCCGCACGTCACGCTTGAAGCAGAAGCGTTTGCCCCGAGGCCGCCGCAACCTCGCACAGGAGCACCATTGCGATGGACCTTCGTCTCCCCCCGTTTCCCTCTCCGCTGGCTGTTCACTGGCAGCATGACCCGAGCGTCTGCTTCCTCAACCACGGCTCCTTCGGCGGCTGCCCTTCCGAGGTTCTGCAGGCTCAGAATCGCCTTCGAAACCGCATGGAAGCCGAGACGATCCGTTTCTTCGTTGAAGACACATGGGCCCTTATGGACCGCGCCCGGGCCGCCCTTGGGTCTTTCGTGTCGGCGCGGGCTGAAGACATTGTTCCGATTCCCAACGCGACCTTCGCTGTTACCACGGCGTTGAACCACATGACCTCGACGGGGTATCTCAAGCCCGGCGACGAGATTCTCGCCAACGACCATGAGTACCCGGCCTGTCTGAACAATCTCCGGGCCGTCTGCGCCCGCGGCGAGGTGAAGGTTGTCATGGCCGAGATCCCGTTCCCTGTCACGAGCCCCGAGCAGGTCTTGGAACTGTTGATGAGCAAGGTCACGCCGCGCACCAAGGCTGCTCTCGTGAGTCATGTCACGAGTTCGAGCGGTTTGGTGATGCCAGTTGAGATGCTGGTTCCTGAATTAGAGAAGCGCGGCGTGAGGACGATCATCGACGGCGCGCACGGGGTGGGTTTTCTGCCTCTGAATCTCACGCTCTTAAATCCGAGCTATTACACGAGCAACTGTCACAAATGGCTCTGCGCGCCCAAGGGCTCGGCGTTCCTCTGGGTTCGCGGGGAGCTGCAGAAAGACTTCCGGCCGCTTGTGCTTTCGAACTTTGCGGAGAAGCCCAAGCCGGGCCGCCCGGCTTTTCATACAGAGTTTGACTTTGTCGGTACGAACGACATGACCCCGTTCCTGACCATCCCTGACGCGATCAGTTTCATGCCGACGATCATCCTCGGCGGCTGGCCGACGGTGATGAAACGAAACCGAGACTTGACTCTGGCGGCCCGCGACGTGCTCTGCCGCAAGCTGAGCATCGCCGCGCCCGCGCCGGACTCGATGATCGCGTGCCTCGCGACGATCCCGCTTCCGCCGCACACGCCGGAGCGGCACGCGAAGCTCTTGCGAAGGCCGACGAACTATCACGACGCGCTTCAGGACTCGTTGCTCGAACGCTGGCGGATTCAGGTTCCGATCTGGTCAACGGGTACGCCGCCCAAGCGTGTGATTCGCGTGGGGGCGCAGGTGTACAACTCGATCGGGCAGTATGAATATCTCGCGGAGGCGTTGGCGGTCGAGCTTGAGCGGGAGCGTGCGCTCTGAACAAAGCTGTTCTAGAACCAAGAAGTAGAAGGAGTAGAGGCGGGTTGAAAACTCATCTCTCTAGAAGTTTAAGGGTTCTAAAGCAGACCGTAAATTACGCCTTCTTCATCAGCTTTACTGCCTTGAACGACCCGTCCAGGATTTTGTCCGCGTCG
The DNA here is from genome assembly GCA_964540295.1 of uncultured Phycisphaeraceae bacterium. GTDB lineage: Bacteria > Planctomycetota > Phycisphaerae > Phycisphaerales > UBA1924 > CAZCPB01. The sequence goes on along the minus strand of CAZIMT010000133.1, from coordinate 1,706 downwards.
GCCCGGAGCCAGTCGTTGAGAACTCCCGCGTACACGCTGCGGAAATCGATTTTGAACTTCAGATCGCCGTCGTCGAGGTCTGTGAGCGAGGGGTGATCGCCAAAGACCCCCGGCTTGACCATCGGGCCCAACAGGAACATTGGTGCGGCTGTGCCGTGGTCGGTGCCTTGGCTGGCGTTCTGCGCGACGCGGCGTCCGAACTCGGAGAACGAGAGCGTCAGCACACGCTCGGCGTTGCCTTGGGCCTTGAGGTCGTCGTAGAACGATTTCACGGACGCGGCGAACTGGTTGAGCAACTGCCCGTGCCGGCCTTGGGCACCGCCCTGGCCAGCGTGGGTGTCGAAGCTGCCGTGGGTGACGTAATACACGCGGGTTTTCAGGCCGGCGCGGATCATTGACGCCACCATCGAGAGCTGGTTGGACAACTGCCCGCCGGGGTACGCCACGCTCGGCTTGAGCTCGACGGCCTTGCGGATCATCTCGCTGGAGATCTGCGCGTCCATGGACGTGCGCATAAGGAACGCGGCGTTTGACTCGCCATTGGTGCCATCCGTGCGCCGCGTCAACTGCTGGTACGGCGCGCCCAGTGAGCGGTGGATGTCCGCGCCGCTCCACTTGAATAGTTCGGGAGACTCGAACGCGACGGGCTTGACCTGCCGGCCTTCCATCGCCAGCGGTGCGCTGCGCCCGATGGCGATCCCCGGCGGGCCGCCCGCGTCGCTGGCGGTCTTCATGGCTTGCTCGCGCTTGCCGCTCTCGCCCTTGCCGAACCCGCAGCACTCGCTGTCGAAGTAGCGCCCGAGCCAGCCGTCGCCGGTCGCGTCGGTGTCGGCGGTCTGCCAGATGTCCATAGATTTGAAGTGCGAGCGGTTCGGGTTGGGGTATCCGACGCCTTGGATGATGGTGGCCATGCCCTCGTCATAGAGCGACTTGAGCCCTCCCATCTGCGGGTGGAGCCCGACGCCGTCGGCCTTGGAGAGTTTGAGGGCCTCGTTCTCTTTGATGGCGATGCCTGGTCTGGCCTTGAAGTACTGCGGCATGCCGTAAGGCACGACGGTGTTGAGCCCGTCGTTGCCGCCGCCGAGTTGGACGACGACGAGGATGCGGTCTTCGGGGATGCCTGCGGCCGAGGAGAGCCCTCTCATCGATTCGTGCATGGCGAGCGCTGATGATTGCAAGAACGCAGGGATGGTCGCGGCGGCCGAGGCGAGAACGAGCCCGCTGTGTAAAAACTCGCGGCGAGTGAAGGCGTTCTTGAACGTTTCGTTGCGGTCGGCCATGGTGAGGACTCCTGGAGCGGGTCGGACAGGTCAGCGGTCGTTGAAGAACCGTGGGAGCGAAGTGTGGGTGCAAAGTGCGCTGCGCTTGGCTAGCAGAGCTGGTACTCGGGCGTGGCTGTGATAAGCAGGAGCAGCGCGGTGACGAGGTCGGGCGTGATGTGCCCGCCGCGCTCGTTGACAAACGAGACGAGCGGATCGCGGGCCGAGGCGGGGGCCGAGCCGGTCGTGAGGCGCAGCAGATACTCTGTGACGCGCGACGGATCGCTGTTGGCGCCGGGGTCCGCCTTTTCGAGCTCGGCCAGCAGCGGCATGGGGTCGTATTTCTGCGTGTCCGCTGTGGCGTCGTACCCGACCGGCTTCTTGCCGGTGAGCAGGAAAGCGAGAATGTTCTGGCGCACGAACAAGGTTGAGGTGTTGATCCACGCC
>CAZIMT010000132.1:0-9376 GCA_964540295.1 uncultured Phycisphaeraceae bacterium | reverse complement strand
TCGATCCTGCGCCCCGCAACTCGCTCCAGCGCGCCCAGCGTCGTCCGGTAGCTCAACGCCAGACTTTCCAGGCAACACCGTATAAACTCCCCCGGCGTGCGCGGCTCGGGTTGCTCGGTCTCGCGCGCAAACGTTCGAATCTTTTCGAGCATCTCCCCTGGCATCAAGAACGGCTGGTGGTCCAGATCCAGCACGGTTCGAAACGGCCTCGCGCTCGCGGCCGCGCCGGTCAATTCGGCGTAACTGAACACCTGCCCCAGCCGCTCAAAGTCTCGGCGGCACTCCTGCACCACCCACAGCCCGACGATGTTCTTGTGAAACCGCGTGGTGCCCGAAACCCCGACCTCGTTGGTGAACCTCCCGAGCCGCGCCGCCTCCGTGATGCAAGGTCTGTCCAGCTCGATGCCCAGCAACGACCAGGTCCCGCTTGATAAGTACGCCCACGACGTGCCCGCCGCGGCTGGCACCGCCGCGACCGCCGACGCCGTGTCGTGCGATCCAGGCACCACGACCATGAACTTCGCCCCGGCCGCCGCGTCCAATCCGATCTCTCGAGCGATCTCGGCCCGCACCGCGCCCAGCACCGTCCCGGGCCTCACGATCTCGCCCAGCACCTGAACTGGCAGCTCGAGCTTCCCCAGCATCTCACCGGTCCACGCCCCGCTCGAACGGTCCACCATCTGGCTTGTCGACGCGATCGACGCCTCGTTCTTGCGCACGCCGCTCAACCGAAAGTGGAAGTAATCTGGGATGAAAAGCAGGCTGGCCGCGCGATCGATCACCGCGTTGCCCAGCTCGCCCACTCGCGCGACAAGCTGGTACAGGCTGTTGATCGACATCGTGCGGACGCCGGTCCGCGCGAAGATCTCGGCCTCAGGGATCGCCGCTAGTGTGCGCGCCATGGCCGCGTCGTGCCGCTCGTCGCGATAGCAGTGAGGCGGCACCACGATCTCGCCGCCCTCATCGACCAGCGCGAAGTCCACGCCCCAGGCGTCCACTCCGACCGAGACAAGCCCAAGCCCCTCCGCCGCCGACCACCGCACGCCAGCGCGCAACCCGTAAACAATTTCGCGCCAGAGGGCGTCAATATCCCAGAACAGCCCGCTCGGCAGCCGCGTCGGCCGATGCTCGAAGCGGTGCACCTCGTGCGCGCGCAGCACGCCGTTATCGCCCGAGCCTCGTTCCAGCACGCCGACGACCACCCGGCCCGACTCGGCCCCGAGGTCAATCGCAACGTGCGCCGTCCGTATCACGACCGTGCTCCCATCATTCAGTCAGGCGACCACTACCGCAAGAACGCCTCGTGCAACCCCGCGTCCACGTTGACGATCTGCCCCGTCGTCCTGCTCGACCGATCGCTGGCAAGAAAGGCGATCGCCTCGGCTTGGTGCGCTGGCGTGATCGGAACTTTCAACATCGTTCTTTCTGCGTAAAAAACCGCGAGCTTCGCTCGCAACGCGTCATCGGTCTCACCAGCCGCGAACGCGATGTTGTACTTGGTCAGTGACGCGATCACGCGGTCGCGCGAGAACATCGTGGAGCCCTCGACCACCGTGGCCGGGGCAACGGCGTTCACCCGCACCAGCGGCGCAAGCTCCACCGCCAACTCGCGCACGAGGTGGTCCGCCGCGGCCTTGCTCGTGTCGTACGCCAGGCTCCCCTTCTTGGCGACTACGCCGTTGACGCTCGTCGTCAGCACGACCGACCCGGGCAACCCTTGCCGTTTCCACAGCTCGCGCGATTCGTCCACGGCCAGGTACAGCCCCATGACGTTCACGTCGAAGGTGAACTTCCATTGATCCTCGGTCAGCGATCCGTCTGGCCTGGGCGGCACGTACACGCCCGCGGTCACGATCAGCGAGTCGATCCCGCCGAACGCAAGCGTCGTTGTCGCAAAGAGATCGCGCAGGCTCTCACGCTTGGTGATGTCCACCCCCACACCGACCGCCATCCCGCATCCGGAAACGCCGGTGCCTGCGACGCCGATCCCCAGCCCATAGATGCTGGTGAGTTCCTTAGCGGTCGCCTTGGCAGCGTCCGCCGAAAGATCCGCGCACACCACGTGCGCTCCGTCCCGAGCCAGCCGATGAGCCGTCGCCTTGCCGATGCCGTGACCCGCGCCGACGACCACCGCGATCGTGCGCGCCAGTTCTTTCTCCGCAGGCATCCGCTGTAATTTCGCTTCTTCCAGCAGCCAGTACTCGATATCGAACGCTTCTTGCTGGGGGAGCGCGACGTATTCGTCGATCGCCTCGGCCCCGCGCATGACGTCGACCGCGCAGGTGTAAAACTCGGCCGTCACGCGTGATTCGCTCTTGCTCTTGCCCCACGCGATCATGCCGAGCCCGGGGATCAGTATCACCGTCGGGCTAGAGTCTCGCGGCGCCGGCGAATTGGGGCGCTTGCAACGGTCGTAATAGGCGCGATAGTCGAGCCGGTATTTTTCAAGCCCCGCATCCAACTTGGCTTTGAGCGTTGCAAGGTTCTCGTTGATCGGGTCCCACGCAGTGAACAACGGCTTGATCTTGGTGCGCAGGAAATGGTCCGGGCACGAGGTGCCGAGTTCCGCGAGCCGGGCCGCGTCCATGCTGTTCACGAACCGCAGAACCTCGCTGGTTGCCTGAACGGTCGCGTAGGGCCTCTTCTGCCCCGAGAGCCGCCCGCGCAGCCACGGCACGATTTCCACTAGAACTTCATTCCGCTTCGTGTCCTCCAGGCTTTCGAACCGGACCCCGCCAAACGTTTTGGTGCCGCGGTCTTTGGACGCGATGAACCGTGACGCTTTTTCGATGAGCGAGAGCGAAAGCTCGTAGCAGGCCTTGTCGTCGTCAGACCAGTTGATCAGCCCGTGCTGCCCAAGGACAATCCCGCGCAGTTTGAGATGGGTGTCGCAGACCTGACGAAGTGTGAGCCCGAGCTCGAAGCCGGGGCGTTGCCAGGCCGTCCACGCGACCTCGTCCCCGAAGACCTCGGCGGTCAACTCCTTGGCTCGCTTGCAGGCCGCGATCGCGATCACCGCGATGGGGTGGGTGTGGTCTACGTGCTTGGCGGGGATGAACGAGTGCAGCGGCGTGTCGATCGAGGGTGCGCAAGAATTGCGATTGAACGTGCAATGGAGGTATCGCTCGACCATATCGTCCTCGGCCGGGGTCTTGACGCCCCGCTCCGGCGACTTTGCGTACAAACCTTGTAACCCCAACAACTTATCCTGGTAGAGCGAGGCGAAGTTTGCGCGCGTCGCGGTGCGAAGATCGCCCCCCGACCCCTTCACCCAGAGCACGTTCACCGACGCGCCGGTGAGCGGGTCGGTTTCGGCGAGCTTCGCAGAAGTGTTCCCGCCGCCGGTGTTGGTAATGCGTTGGTCCGCGCCGAGCAGGTTGGAGCGATAGATCAGGCGTGCAACGGGGTTCAGGGGGTTTGCCGCCGAATCGTCCCACCCGTAAGTGACGTGCTGGAATTGATTTGCACCCGGGTGCGTCATTCGAACTCCCAACTCAGCTATTTCGTCCTGATCCGACAAACTTGCCCAATCGGCTTGCATTTTTTCAAAGATCAGTCACAATACCACAGGTTCAGGCAGGAAAACACAAAGATTCAGGCTTTTGATTTCATTTGCAGCTCCCCCAGACTTCCACTAGATTGGTTTTATCATGCTGGTTGAAGAACGGCTTCGGGAAATTTTGCGGCGTGTGCGAGATTCGGGCGGTGTCCGGGTCGCAGTGCTGGCGTCCGAGCTGCACGTTACTCCCGAGACTATCCGGCGCGACTTGGAGCGGCTTGATATCGATGGAAAGCTGATCCGCACCCACGGCGGGGCGGTACCGATCGCCAGCGACCGCCGCGAGCTGCCGTTTGACGTGCGCGAATCGGCTAACCCGACCCAGAAGCGGCTGATCGCGCTGGCGGCCGTGCGTCACATCATCGAAGGCGACGTGATCGCGCTAGACGCCAGCTCGACCGCCCGCGAGCTTGCGCGCGTGATGCCAGATATGTCGTTGACCGTGGTGACTCACTCGCTGGCCGTCGCGTCGGAACTGGTCGACCGTGCGCATATTCGCGTGATCTCGACCGGCGGCGTGCTGGACGCGCCGTCGCTGTCGTTCGTAGGGTCTATGGCCGAGCAAACGCTGGCCCGTTTCCATGTGAAGAAGCTGTTTTTCTCCTGCCAAGGTTTGGACATCGAGCGGGGGCTTAGCTTGACCGCCGACGACCAGGCGGGGATGAAGCGGCGGATGATCGACCTGGCGGAGGCGGCGTACCTGCTGGCGGACAGCACGAAGTTCGGTGTGAAAGCTGTGGAGTTCTTTGCGAGCTGCGAGGAGCTGGACTTCATTATCACCGACAAGCCGGTCTCGCCGAGCATGATGACCGCGCTGAGTTCGCTGAAGGTTCATGTGGAGGTGGCCGAGCGGGCTGCGGAGCGGGCTGTGGACCAAGCTGTGGACCAGGCTGTGGACCAGACTGCGAACCGGGCTCGGGCGTTCGATGAGGCCGCGGTGGAAGCCAAGCGGGGCGCGGTCGGGGTTGTTTCCCGGTCCGACTGAGCCTGTTGCGCGAGCCAGCCAAATCCAGTGAGGATCGCACTTTTCATCACCTGCCTGACCGAGCAGTTCTACCCGCGAGCGGCGGTGGCGATCGTCAAGGTGCTCGAACACCTCGGTCACACCGTCGAGTTCCCGGCTGCTCAGACCTGCTGCGGTCAGCCGATGTTCAACAACGGACTTCACGACGACGCGCGTGACCTGGCGCGACGGATGATCGAGATCTTTGCTCCGGCCGAGCATGTCGTGACGCCTTCGGGCTCGTGCGCGGCGATGGTGCGAGAGCATTTTCTTCATCTCTGGCCCGAGCGCTCGGGCGAGCATCGTGCGGCGCTGGCGCTGGCGGCGAAGACCTCGGAGTTCGTGGAGTTCCTGACCAAGGTCGAGCGTGTCGACCTTCGCGCGATGAGGGTGCGCTGGCCCGGCTCGGTGACCTACCACCGCTCGTGCCATCTGCGCAGCCTTGGGCTGTGCGACGAGGCAGAAACGTTGCTCGATCAAATTGAGGGCGTTCGCCGCGTGCCGCTTCCGCGGGCCGAGCAGTGCTGCGGGTTCGGCGGGACATTTGCGGTGAATTACCCGCAGATTTCTGCCGGGATGGTGTCGGACAAAGTTTCCGCGATTCGAGAGACGAACGCTGAGCGGCTGGTCTGCAACGAGGCCGGGTGTGGCATGAACATCGCGGGCGCGTGCCGACGGGCGCTGCCGGAAGTTTCGCTCATCACCATCGGTGAGGTGATCGCCCAAGGGCTCGGGTTGTTACCCAGGGAAGGCGGGTCGATGAACGCGGACCGCGGAGGCGGTGGCTCATGAGCGGCTCTCGCGTGCTGACGCCCGATCTGCCCTTTGACATGTCGCCGCGTGCGGACGTCGCGGGCCGTGACGTAAAGCTACAGCAGTTTGTGAACAGCGCGACGCAGATCAAGGACCACGGCCGGGTGAACGCCTGCCGGGCCGCGTTTGGGGATCGTTACGACGCGGTCCGCAAGCTCGCGGGGGAGATCAAGCAGCACACGCTCGATCACCTGGACGTGTATCTGGATCGTTTCATCGACAACGCGACGGCCTCGGGCGCGCTGGTCCACTTCGCCGCGGACGCTGCGCAGGCGAACGCGATTGTGCTGGGGATCGCGCGCGAGATCGACGCCAAGCTCTGCGTGAAGAGCAAGTCGATGGTGACGGAAGAAACCGGGCTGCTCGCGGCCTTGGAAGCCATCGGCGTCAAGACAATCGAGACTGATCTGGGCGAGTTCATCTTGCAGCTCGACCACGACGCGCCCTCGCACATCGTGACGCCGATGATCCATAAAGACCGTACCGCGGTCGCTCGTGCGTTCGTGCGTGAGCTGGGTGCGCCCTACACCGAGGATCCGGCGGAGCTGACTCGGATCGCGCGCGACCACATGCGGCGGCAGTTTCGCAGCGCGGACATGGGGATCAGCGGCGCGAACTTTCTGGTTGCCGACACCGGCTCGCTGGTGATCTGCACCAACGAGGGCAACGCGGACCTGGTGGTGGCGAGCCCGCGGGTGCATGTGGCAGTGGTTGGTATCGAGAAGGTGATCTCGTCGCTGGAGCATCTGTCGGTGTTCTTAAAGCTGCTGGCGCGGAGCGCGACGGCGCAACCGATGACGGTGTACAACACGATCATCACCGGCCCGCGAAAGCCTGACGACCTCGACGGGCCGCAGCAGGTTCATATTGTGCTCGTGGACAACGGCCGGACCGAGATCTTGCGTGAAGAAACGCGCGAGCTGCTGCGGTGTATCCGCTGCGGGGCGTGCCTGAATGCCTGCCCTGTGTACCGCAAGGTCGGCGGCGGGCACGCGTACGGCGCGGTGTACTCGGGCCCGATCGGCGCAGTAATCACGCCGCTGTTTAAGGGCCTGGAGAATTACCCTGACCTGCCGCAGGCCAGCTCACTCTGCGGCGCGTGCTTCGAGGCGTGCCCGGTGTACATCGATATCCCGGCGCAGTTGATCCGCTTGCGGCGGCTGCTGGTCGAGCGGAAACTGATGCCCGGTACCACTCGAGTCGCGTACCGGCTTTGGGCGATGACGCTGAGGCGGCCTTGGATGTATCGGGCGAGCGCCGCGTTCCAACGCATCGTGCTGCGGCAGCTCTCGACATCGAGCGAGGTTGAGGATCGTGCTGGCGTGAACGATCGCGTTTCGGAGAACGGGCGCGACATGGTTTCGTCGGCGTGGTGCGCGAAACTTCCGGGGCCGTTGCGGGCGTGGACGCTGAGCCGAGACATGCCCGTGCCGCCTTCGGGTTCGTTCAGGGAATGGTGGGCGAATCGCGATCGTGGGAGCGATGCGTCACGACGGGCGGGTCGCCCATGAACGAGAAGGTGCCCGCGAGTCAACCGCAGAACGGTCGCCTTTCACGCGAGAATGGTCGCGGATGTTCGCGTGCGGAGTTTCTGCAACGGGTCAGAGGTGCGCTCGCGGTGCCGGGCGAGTTGGATTCTGCGGGCGAGGCACGTCGGGACCTGAGCCTCGTCCGGCTCGTTGGTGGCGACGCAGACTGCGTTGGGCTGTTCATCGAAAGAGCGACCGCAGGTGGGCTTTGTGTCCATCGCGTAAAGCCAAACGATCTGATTAAGGTTGTTGTCCAAGTGCTCAGCGCGTGCGGGGCTCGCCGAGTGGCCGTCAGCGTTCCCGGGCGGGTGGGCCAATCGCTGCGAGAGTGGCTCGCGCCGCGCGGTGTTGCGATCGTGAGCATCGAGATCGATGGCTCGCTCGACGCGCAGTATGACGCCGACGTAGGGATCACCGATTGCGACGCGGGGCTGGCGGAGAGTGGCACGATCGTGCTGCGAGGAGACGCGGAGCGGAGTCGCGGGACGTTTATCGTGCCGCCGATACACCTGGCGATTTTGCGGGAGAGCCAGATTCTTCCAGATATGCTCGACTATTGGCCGACGTTGAGTGATTGTGATGGCATTGCCAGCGGCCGGGACGGGTCGGTTCACGGCGTCACGAACAGGGTGCGAAAAGTTCCGACGTCCATCGTCATGATCTCGGGCCCGAGCAAGACGGCGGACATCGAGGGCATCTTGATCACCGGCGTTCACGGCCCGCGCGAGGTCCATGTCGTGCTCGTCGATGATCGGTAGAACTCGGCAGGAATCAGGGCGGATCAGAGTCCGATCACGAACGCGAGAAGACATTTGGTAGGAAAACGGCGGCGAGGTTTGGTATTCTTTCTTTATGCTGAACCTGCTGGCCGAGATGGACCTCGCCCAACGCGTGTGGTTGTTTTCGGGGAAGCTTCATCCGGTGGTGGTGCATTTTCCGATCGCCCTGCTGATCGTCGGCGTGACCTTGGAGTTTGCTCGTCTGCGACGTGGAGTGCTGAGGCCGTCGTCCTCGGCGCGGGTTTGCATCGTTCTCGGCGCGGTCGCGGCGATTGCTGCGGCGGCGATGGGGTGGAGCGGCGCGACCACGGCGGGTCATCAAGAGACGGTGCTCTGGCCGCATCGCTGGTTGGGGATCGCTACGGCTGGCTTGGCGGCGTGTACGGCGATCTTTGCGTTACTCTCGAATTGGCGTGGCACGTATCGGCTGTTCAACGCGTACCGCGTGTGCGCGGTGGTGGGGGCAGGGCTGGTGGGGCTGACCGGGCACTTTGGCGGATCGCTTGTTTATGGGCCGGACTACGTGGAGAACGCTCTTGCGCTGCTCAAGCAGCCAAGCAAAGACACGAGCCCGAAGAGGACGGCGCTTTCGGATGGTGCGGCGGGCGCGATCGTTGAGGTGAAGTCGGCGGATCAGAGGTCGTTTTCGACCGACGACGTACGAGTAGATTTCGTGAGAGACGTGCGTCCGATCTTTGCGCGGCGTTGCCTGTCGTGTCATTCGGGCAGTGAGGCCGCGTCGGAACTCGACCTTGATGATCACGCCAATGTGCTCAAGGGTGGCGAGTCGGGCGAGCCGGCGCTGGTGGCTGGGGACGCGAAAAAGAGTCGGATTATTAGGCTGATCATGGGTCAGGAAAAGGGCATGAACATGCCGCCCAAGGGCGGGCCGCTGGATGCTGATCAGATCGCGACCATCACGCGATGGATCGATCAGGGCGCAAAGTGGACGGACGCGCACGAGAATAACGAGCACTGGCACTGGGCGTATCGGCTGGCCAAGCGGCCGACGTTGCCCGCGGTGAAGGACACCTACTGGCCGCGCACGCCGATCGATTTTTTCGTGCTGTCCAGGCTTGAGCGCGAGTCGATGAAACCTTCGCCCGAAGCCGACCGCGTGACGCTCATCCGGCGGCTGAGTTTGGATGTGATCGGCCTGCCACCGACGCTGGCCGAGGTTGACGCGTTTGTTGGCGATCGTTCGGCCGACGCGTATGAGAAGGTTGTTGATCGGCTGCTCGCCTCGCCGCACTATGGCGAGCGCTGGGCTCAGGTCTGGCTGGATCTCGCGCGCTATGCGGACACGCACGGGTACGAGAAGGATCAGCGTCGGGTGATGTGGCCGTATCGAGATTGGGTCATCGATGCGTTCAACCGCGACCTGCCGTTCGATGAGTTCACGGTGGAACAACTGGCGGGCGATCTGCTGCCCGATCCGTCGCTCGACCAGCTCGTGGCCACCGGGTTTCATCGCAACACCATGATCAACGAGGAGGGCGGTGTTGATCTGGAGGAGTTCCGATCCGACGCGGTGATCGACCGCGTGAGCACGACGGCCTCGGTGTGGCTGGGGGCGACGGTGGGATGTGCGCAATGCCACGATCACAAGTATGATCCGATCAGTCAGAGGGACTATTTCAAGTTCTTTGCGTTTTTGAATCAGGACGTGGCCGATTCTGTGAAGATCGCGCCG
>CAZIMT010000131.1:8336-9595 GCA_964540295.1 uncultured Phycisphaeraceae bacterium | reverse complement strand
ACTGCCGCAGAGCCCGCAGCTGTTCAAGCAGATCCTGATGGTGGCCGGCTGCGAGCGATACATGCAGATCTGCCGCTGTTTCCGCGACGAGGACCCGCGCGCCGATCGCCAAGCCGAGTTCACGCAGATTGACTTGGAAATGAGCTTCGTTCGCCGCGAGCACGTCATCGAGATGATGGAAGGGTTCGTGAGCAGGCTGTGGAAGGAGATGACCGGGTACGACGTCCCGCCGATCCTGAAGATGCCGTACCGCGAGGCGATGGAGCGATTTGGCATCGACCGGCCCGACACGCGCTACGGGCTGGAGATCACGGACATCTCTGACATCGCCGCCAAGAGCGAGGTCGCGTTCTTCAAGGACGCGCTGGCCAACGGGAGCGAGCGGCCCAAGTTCAACAGCAAGCGCGGCGTGGTCAAGGCTATTCGTGTGCCGGGCGGCGCTGAAAAGCTTACGCGCAAGATGACCGACGGCTATAACGAGTTCGTCCGCGGGTTCGGCGCGGGCGGGTGCGCCGTCGTCAAGGTTAACGCGGCCGGGGAGTTTGAGACCGGCATCGCCAAGTTTCTTGCATCGGTCAAGGACGAGCTCAAGGCCACGCTCAAGCTTGCGCCGGGCGACACGGTCCTGTTCGTCGCCGATGAGTATTCAACCTGCACGAAATCGCTTGGCGAACTGCGCCAGGTGGTCGCGCGCGACATTGGCATGGTGCCCAAGCCGGGTTCCGAGGGCGGGCCTTGGAACTTTATTGTCGTCGTTGATTTCCCGATGTTCGAGAAGAACAAGGACACCGGCAAATGGGTCGCCATGCACCACCCCTTCACGGCCCCCAACGACGACCAAGCCGCGGCGTTCGTGGCGGCGGATGTTAATGACGAGGTCGTCATCGAGTCCATCGTCTCGGCCGGGTATGACATCGTGCTCAACGGCCAGGAGATTGCTGGCGGCAGCGTGCGCATCCACGACCCCAAGGTCCAGTCCAAGGTCTTTCAGTTATTAGGTTTGACGCCCGAGCAGGCGAAAGAGAAGTTCTCGTTTCTTTTGGAAGCGTTGCAATTCGGCGCCCCGCCGCACGCTGGCATCGCCTTCGGCCTCGACCGGCTCGTCATGAACTTCCTGGGCACCAGCAACATCCGCGACGTGATCGCGTTCCCGAAGACACAGATCGGGGTGGATTTGATGACGGGCGCGCCGGGGCCGGTGACGGATGAGCAGTTGAAGGATGTGCACGCGGCGGCGATTAGGCCGAGGGTGTGAGGAG
>CAZIMT010000131.1:0-8236 GCA_964540295.1 uncultured Phycisphaeraceae bacterium | reverse complement strand
CATCGAAGTCGGCGGAACAGACTTCGGCGCCACGGCGGCGCTCGGCACCGGACGCCGCTTCTGAGCGGTCGATATCCGCAAAGCTCAGCCTCCCCTACCCTGCTTCAGCAGGCTCGCGGATGCCGCGAGGCGGGCGTTGCGGGTTATGTCTCGGGTTGAATCTCTTTAATTCCGCGCGTCGTCGTTGAACAAGGGGTGGCGTGCCCTGGCGATTGGCGTCGAAATCTCCTGACCCTGCCCACGGCGTGGCGCTGCTCTCGTGCCACTGGGATCGGTTCCTACCGATCCCAGTGGCCTCGTTCGGTCTGAACTCATGCGAAAAACCCCGCGCTGTCGCGGGGTTCTTGCGCACGAGATGTTCTATCTCGGCTCTGGCTGGGTTATCTCGAGCTAGTTTTCGCTCGATGCTTGGCCTTGTTCAGCACCCGGCCTCGAAGGCGACGACGAAGGCGTCGAAGTCTTCACCCGTCACAAAGCCGTCGCAGTTGAAGTCCGCGATGATGAGCCCGGCCTCGAAGGCGGCGGTGTAGGCGTCGAAGTCTTCGCCGGTGACGAAGCCGTCGCCGTTGAAATCTGACTTGCACCAGATTTCCTTGCAAAGAACCCTGAGCTGTGAACCGCTCGTCGCCGCGGGCTGCCAGAACGTGGCCAGGTCGAGCGTCAATGCTCGCATCACGATCGCTTGCTGGGGCAGAAGTTTGAAGTCCGCAGGCTGGGCGATCTGTGTCTCGTTACAACCGCTGACCAAGCGGTCGGTGGTCTTGACAATGTACTTATCGGAAAGCCCGAACCCGAAGGACTGCGTGAAACCGGCCAGCGCGTAACCGCAATCGCTGGTCGGGATGGCCGCCTCGCCCGCGTCGCTGAATGCGGTCCCGAACCCTCCGTACGCCATCGTGAAGAGCGGCACGCCGTTGAGCTTGGTGCGCATCATCACAGCCGAAGTGGTCCCCGCCGCAGCGGTGTTCACACGGCGACCGCCAATGATCAGGTCGCCGTGGGCGTCCTCGCGCAGTGCGGCGTGTGCGGAAAAGAAGTTTGAATAAACCCAGGCGCTGGTCTGGTTGCCAGCTCCGTCGGTTTTCACAAAGTGCGAACCGCCCGGCGCGGCGATCGAATCGTCCGAGGCCGTGAACGCGTACCCCCCGTCGCTGGTCGCTTCAAGGCTGTCGGCCTCCTCGTTGAAGCCGGCTTGGCCGTAGTTGATCGCCCAGATGGGGAAGCCCCCAGCGTTGGTGCGGAGCAGCAAGGCCTGCTTGGTCGCGGTGGACGATGGGCTGTCGAAGCCAGAGATAATGAACCCACCGGAGATTTCGCGGATATCCGAGAATCCACCGAATGTCGAGGCTTGGAACGCGAGGTTCTCGTAGCGGCGGATGAACAGAGGGTTGCCAGCTGGGTCGGTGCGGACAAGCAGCCCGTACTGGCCGGCCGCGCCCGCGATCCGGACACGCCCGACGAGCGCGAACCCGCCGTCGTTGAGTTCTCGCACGATCACCCCGATGCGCCCGCCGACGAACGGCGTACCCTGATAGATCCGAGACCAGAGCAGGTTGCCCGCGCCGTCGAGACGCAAGAGTGAGACGCCGGTGGTCGCCGTGATGCTGTTGGTCTCGGCGGCGACGATAAACCCGCCGTCGAAGGTCTGACGGATGCTATAGCCAACGTCTTCTCCAACGAGCCCGATGAAGCGGTCCCAGATGAGCGAGCCATCGGCCGCGTAGCGGCATACATAGATGTCGCGCCCTTGACCGATCGAACTCTGCCGGACACCGGCTGTGACAAACCCGTCGTCCTTCGTCTGCTCGATTGCGTTCGCACGGTCGTCGCGCACAGTGCCGACGGCTTCCTGGAAGATGAACTGAGCGCTGGCCGTGCCAGCGCTCACAACGGTCATCAGCCCCACGGCCAGCGCGGCCAGACCTCGACGATCGCCCGGCTTGTTGTTCGAACTTGGTGCACGGAAACACGTCTTCAAGTTCTTTGAGAGGCTCTCCATCGCGGATCTCCTTCATGAGGTACAACCCAGCTGCAGAATGCGGCTGGCGAAGCTAAGGCAAGACTCGATAATTGCGATCAGGCGCTGGCATTCGAAAAGATTCCGGGCAGAGATCTGTAGTGACGAACATTGTGCAAACATCGACGAACACAGTATCAAAAGATCATGGACCGACCAGTTCTGACTTTTTTCAAACTCTTGGGTGTCGGGCCTGACGTCATGCGCTAACCAAGAGCGCCGTGCGATTTCTTCGACCTTCACCGAAATGCGAACTCAACGCAAACAACCCCCGGCCGCGATAGCCAAAGGGTTCAGATGAATCGTGTTTCACGGACGGAACGACTGTTGCCAGCGTGCTCGCTAGCAGCTGGCCTCGAACGCCTCTGCAAACGCATCAAAGTCATCACCCGTCACAAAGCCATCCGCAATAAAATCCGCCGAAATGTTCCCGGCCACGAACGCCAACACATACGCATCAAAGTCGTCGCCCGTCACAAACCCGTCCTCATCGAAGTTCGACGGGCAAGGCGGGCAGCGGAACTCACCCACCCCGCCCACGGGCACACCCGCAACGGTGTTCGCCCCACCGACCACCATCGAAGGCCCGAAGCGGGTGCCCGGGTGAAGCCAGCTGAGGCTCACCTTGCGGTTTACCCCCGGCTCGGGCAACGGGTCCCAACGCGTGCCGGTCCAGTACGCCACGCGCTCGGCTGGCTTGCCGTCGGCGCTCGTGAAGTTCCCGCTGCACACTAGCCGCTTTACGCCGTTGAACTCTGTGACCGTCAGGAACACGGCGTCGGCGGAGAAAGCCTGCCCGAGGAATCCGTCGCCGAGCCTCGTCCACGACACGCCGTCCCATCGCTTGACGAAACCTTTGGTGCCGAAACCAATATCCTCGCGGCTGCAGACATAGAGTGCCTCGCGTCCAGGACCCGGGCCGTCGAGATCGGCGACGATCGTGCCAAAGGCGGAGTCGCTGAACGGAGCCCCGGTTCCGACTGCGCTCTAGGCGGTCCCGTTCCATCGCGCAATGTATTTCGTATTATTGACGTTGCCGGCGCTGTCGAAATCTCTGGCAACGAAAAGCGCGGGCTTCTTGGGGCCGGGCCCGTCCTCGTCATACGACGCCATGAAGTATGCAACCGGGACGGCCCCTTGGAACCCGGTCTCCAGGGCTGACCAAGAAGCTCTGTTCCACTTCGCAATGCCGCGGCAGGTGACGCCGTCCATTGTGTCAAAATCCCCTCCAACGTACCAAGCGAGCCCGATGCCGTCGTCATACAGCGCAGAACAGCCCCCGGTTGAGCCAAAGCCGGTGATCCCCGATCCCATGGCGCTCCACACGCCGTTGTTCCAGCGACCGACACCGCCACCGTACACGGTCCCGAAGTGGCCTCGGTTCCCGGTGACGAGCAGTGATGTTCCAGTCAGATCCACCCAGACATTGGCACCGTTAATCGGAGTCTCCGGCAGCTCGCCGACGAGAGGCGACCAGTTCTTCCCATCCCACTCAGCAATTCCGTAGAGTGTGAATTCAAAGTGCGAGTCCCAGCGCGACATGCTGCCGTACCCAACCGGGTGCAGCCCGGTTCCGAAATTGAGCATCACCAAGCCTTGTTGCGCTCCGTTTTGGAACCCTGAAAGCCCCATCCTTGGCATCCAGACGGGCGAAATGCACGTCTGGGCCTCGGTCGCCCGCCCAAATGCGGTCACTACCGCGATGATCCCAAGCACACGGTGGAGGGGGCCTTGGCACGGCAAACTCCTAGAATCTTTGCAAGCCGGAAATCAATCATTCGCTCGCGCGGTACGAGAACTCGTAGGCAGCCCCAGCGGTGATGCTGGGGACTTTGTAAGTGTGGTTGACGAGGTCCAGGTCGGCTGTGCTGAAGGCCTCGGGAAGAAACGCAGCGCCTCCGACGCTTTTGCTCACGACGAGGAAGTCAGTCAGGTCGGTCACTGGAGAGTGAAGACCGAGGCGTGCCGATGTCCCGATCGAAATCTGCTGGCCAGGGAGCGCTCGGGCGGGCAGGATGATCTTTCGCACACTTCGAAAGGGTTTTTGAAACTCGGTAGTCCCCAAGACGTTTTTGGTTTCCGCGATCTGCTCCCCGCCCCAATTTGTTCCGATGATGGTGACGGGGAGCGACGATTGGAGCCCGGTCCCGCCGGAAAGCGTGGCGGTGAGAACCCTACAATTGTCAAGCTGCATGAGGGACAGGTCCGTTTTGGTGATTTCTACCTCCATCGTTGTCAGAACTTTCGCGTAAAGAATCGCTGTAGCAATCGGCGCCGCGACGCTGACCATCCGCTGCACGTTCACACGCGGACGCTCGGACGATCCGATCGCGCCCTTCCATTTGCTCATTGCTGTGCCGCGGACGCGGACCCGGACTTCGCTCGTCGAATCGTTTCGGATATCAAACTGATCATTCTCTCGTTCGCTCACGTCGAACGAAGTGATCTGGCCCCCGACCAACGAAACCGCTTCAGGGGTAGCCCCCAGCACGCCGTGCGCCTTCCTTGGTGTCGCGGTGTCCCCGATCCACGTCTGCCGGGCCGAGATCGTGCAATCCGTCGCAATGATGCCTGAAATGGACTTGCTCCAAATACCCGTGGCGTCGGTCTCGCCGTCGGGCTCGGACACTGCGCGGATTGAGCACCGTTCAAGCACAACCGCGCCGCCAAGAGGTGCTGCACCGCTCGTGTTGGTCTCAACCACAACACCTTCGCTTGACGCGGCAATAGGATTTCCGTTTGTGGCCTGAGGGAAACGGTTCGCCATCGCCAACATATCGCAACCGCGCAAGGTCACAAGCCCGATCGGAGACTGGATCGCCACGGCTCTATACGGGAGCAAGGGGTTGCCTAACCCTACGTCAAAGCCACCACGGGAGGATTCGGCGGAGATGGAACAGTTGTCGATGGTGACATCGGACACCCCGGGAGTCTGGCCGAACCGGCTGTTGGTGGCCATGAAAACCTCGAAATTGCCGCCCTGCATTATGCAGTCCTGGACGGTCAACTTTGAGGTTCCTGCGAGCAAGATCGCAGCGTACCCGCTCTCCATGTACGTGTTTCGGATGGTGGTCTCTTCTGACTGCAAGATGGCGACCGCGGGAAAGTCGTCCAAAGACTGTGGGGCAGACCCGAACGACCGATCGATGACAATGCGCGAGTCACGCACTTCGGCCTTCTCACCGAGGGTGACGCCACCGTCGACCGCGAGATAATCGCAGTCGTGGATTTTAAGGCGCGAAATTATGTTTCCCTGAATGGGATGCGATGTGTACTCAGCCGCTGGAATTGTAACTCCGCGAAGTGTCACGTCGTCCACTCTTGTCAGTGCTTTGAATCCATCGCATCCCCCCCCGTCAAGGCTCACCCAAACATTGTCGAAAACAATCTCGCTGGCAAGCGGTGGGTTCGGCGGCGGGTCGATCCCGAGATCGAAGTTGAAGACGACCGCGTTCTCTTGGTTCAAGTCGGGGTCGTTGGCGCGGATAGTCAGGTTGGCGATCTGGTATTTGACTGGTCCTACCTGCTGTCCCGAAAAGGTGATGGCATCCTTGTCCTCCCGCGGCTTGATCACCACCGCATCACGCGCCACCCCCTGAAACTCGATCTACTTCCTCACCCTCAGCGTGATGGCTTCCGCGTACACGCTGAGGTACACGAGGATCGTCCAGACCTCCTCGGTTTCCGGGCGAGCATTGACCGAATTGATGGCGTCCTGGATCTTCGTGAAGTTTCGATCGGCTGCGGATGAGGTCTGGTCCACGATCACCGTCCGCACATACTGCGGCTGCGCCACAGCACCGGCCATCCACACCCATGCGGTCAAGATCGCGGTGACGGCTCCGATACAACGAATCGCCTTGCTTTTCACTTCAACAAACTCTCAGCATCAAATGCGCGAACCATCGGGCGATGACGACACGCAAAGCATCCGTATCGTACAACAGTCTGCGTCGGTTTACAATGATTTCTCAAGCCGTCGATTGACCCCCTCTCCCCCCACGCTGATCATCACCCAGTTGAAATGAACAGGGGACTTCGGCGTGCCGTAGTCCCCTGTGGCTTCCTGATTGATTGAAGAGCGATCGGCTGCCGAAACTCAGCACCCGATCTCAAAGGCCGCGACGAAGGCGTCGAAGTCCTCGCCCGTCACGAACCCGTCGCCGTTGTAGTCCGCGTCGATCCCGCCGGTTTCGAAGGCCGAGACGTACGCGTCGAAGTCTTCGCCGGTCAGGAAACCATCGTCGTTAAAGTCGGCCGGGCAGAGCTTCGTCCACTGAACGTTGCTGATCTCGATCGGATTGGTGAGATCTCTTCCCGCGACGCTCAAGGCCGCGTCACCGCCCATCGGGATGGGATTGATCGGGCTGAAGACGATCCGGTCCATATAGGTCGGGCTTCCGCCGCCCCAGCTCCCATAGATGCAACCCGTGACTCCCCAGAAAGTCGTCAAGCACTGGCACTGGTAGTCGTACCAGGTGATCCAGCCGTACACAACCGTTGAGTTGGGCCCGCAGACGATCTGGTCCGTGGTCAAGATAATCCCGCCCCCGTTCGGTTCTACCGTCTGCTGAACGATCGCTCCGTTGAGGTACCCGGTGACAAGATACTCTGTCGCGCCCATCCCCGAAAAATCGGGAGCGACATACGCCTGATCGCTCAGCCCCTTCACGGTCAGTCTGGTCAGCTCGATCTCTTGCGAGGAACCCGCGAGGAACCCGCTCTTATGCAAGGTGGCCAAGCCGGTGCTGTAGATCATGTCACCCAGAGTGACATCGCCCGACGAGGACTGCGCTGTCCTGCGCCACTTGACCTCCACGCCGTCCTGGCCGCTACTGCCGATGTTGGACGCGACCAGCTTGGCCGTGGCGGGCGTGCACTCGCCCGTTGAGCTGGTGCAAACCTCCGCCAGGTGCGCGGCGCCGGTGCCCGAGCTCAGGGCGTCGAACGTGCCGATGTGCGCATACGAAACGTCTAGGTCCGGCACGCCCGTCGCGGTCAGGATCATCGATTCGGTCCCCCCCGGTGGCAGCCCCGTGCTCGGAAGCTCAGGAGTAACGATGATGCGGTTGTTCGAGTACTCGCCCGTGTTGTCGCCGCTGGAAGTAACGCAGTACCAGCCCTCGACCAGCACCGGGTTGCAACTGTTGCACAGCGTGACCCACTTGGCGTAGTACTCCGGCGTGCCACCGAAGGGGCAGGTCCAGTTTGGAACAAACGGCCTCTGCGCAATCGGCCCCGGGTAGATCGTGCTCCCCGTCAACCCGCCCGCCTCGTCGTACTCGTCCACCCGCACCGACGTCGCACCTGAACCCGTGAAGTCATAAATGCTCAACGCCGTGTTGTCGCCGTTGCTGATCATGCGGTGAACGTAGTTGATCACCCCGTCCCATTTCTTGTGCTTGTTGGTCAGGATGGCCCCCGGCGTCTGCAGGATCTGCGCGATGTCGATCTCCGCACCGCCCCCGGACGACGAGTGCATCCTGATCGACACCCCGTCTTCCCCCGAGCTGCCTATGTTGCGGACCGTCAGCCGCCGCCCATCGACCGGCCCGAGCGTCGCGCCGCCCGTCGCGGTGTGCAACAGCCCGCTGACGTAGGCCTCGGAGAGCTGAGCGTTGGCCAGCCCGGCCGTGGCGCAGAAGGCGAACAGGGAAAGGACTCGGGTTCCGGTCTTCATGGTTGTTCTCAGGCTCGTGTTCATGATGATCCTCCAAGGCTTGTTCAACAGGGGACGTGATCGACGTGTGACAGTTCGGAGAAGGCGGCACAGGCTGCCGACACCATGACTTGCCAGCAGCCGCCGCAACCTTGCAGCGTGCGGAGACAAAACCCAGAAGACGGCCAGAAACCGATAACGGGCGTTCACCTTTGTAAAAAAGTCATGCAAATCAATTGACAGCGGCTCGATGACCTGATAATTTGGAGAAGATCGACAGATCGTGACGGGACATGAAAGATGCTGGAGCTTTCAGTGATCACCGACTCTCATGCTTCCAAAGCCGGGTTTTTCACGAATTTTCCCCTGCGCCCCGTGGCTCGGACTATGGAAATCACAAGCGCGGTCATCGCGTTCCTGCTCGAGCTTGTCTTCGTCACCTTCGGGCTTGCCAAAGCGTCACACCCGGCCTCGACCATCGAAGCCCTGTCCGTGATTCTCAGCACCGTTTAGGAAGACGCCGCCGGGGGGGGGGGGCAAAGATCGCCCTCTGGGCCCCC
>CAZIMT010000130.1:0-9661 GCA_964540295.1 uncultured Phycisphaeraceae bacterium | reverse complement strand
GTCAAAGTCGTCTCCGTTGACGAAACCGTTGCAGTTAAAGTCGGCGGCGCAGATGGTGAGTGTGGCCTCATTGCTGGTCACGCTGCCGCAGGCGTTGGTCACGATGCAGCGGAAGTTGCCGCCCAGCCCTGAGAGGGAGGTGATGTTCATGCTTGGCGTGGTGGCCCCCGAGACATTGAACGTGGGTGTGCCGAGGGTGTTTTTGTTAATTCCGTTGCTGAGCGCGGCCCATGCGGTGCTCGGGCCTGCGGGTTGCCATTGCCATTGGTTGGTGACGGGGAAGGTACCTGAGACAGCGACTGAGAAAGGCGCCGTACCAGATGAACAGATAGAGACCGATGCGGGCTGCCGAGCGACCACCAGCGGATACGGCGTCGTGTTCAGCGCCACCGTGACGTCGGTGAAGTTGCTGGCCACCCCGATCAGGTCGGGCCGGCGGTCGGCGTTGAAGTCGCCCACCACGAGAGAGAACAATTGGCTACCCGCGACGTTATTGACCGCCGCCTGGAACGTGCCGTTGGCGTTGCCTCGCAGGATGGAGACGTTGAGGCTAGCCTGGTTCGCCACCGCTAGGTCCGGCCTGCCGTCGCTGTTGAAGTCGCCCACCGCTACGGAGACCGGTTGGACGCCCACGCCGTAGTTGACCGCCGGCTGGAACGTGCCGCTTAAGTTGCTCAGCAGGATGGAAACGTTGTTGCTGAAGGAGTTCGCCACGGCCAGGTCGGGCCGGCCGTCGGCGTTGAAGTCGAACGCCGCGACGGATTGCGGAAAGCGGCCCACGGCGTAGTTGACCGGCGCCTGGAACGTGCCAAGGTTTGGAGCAGGGTTGCCCAGCAGGATGGAGACGTTGTTGCCGCCGCTGTTCGTCACGGCCAGGTCAAACCAGTTGTCGTTGTTGAAGTCGCCCACCACGACGGAGGTCGGAGATTTGCCCACGGCGTAGTTGACCGGCGCCTGGAACGTGCCGTTGGCGTTGCCCAGCAGGATGGAGACGTTGTCGCCAAACTCGTTCACCACGGCGAGGTCTTGCCTGCCGTCGAAGTTGAAGTCGCCCACCTTGACGAATCGCGGGCCGATGCCCGCGGCGTAGAAGACCCCCCCCTGGAACGTGCCGTTGTCGTTGCCCCGCAGGATGGCGACGGCGTTGTCGTCCCGGTTCGCCACAACCAGGTCGGCCTCGCCGTCTCCGTTGAAATCGCCCACCGCGACGGACTGCGGATATCTGCCCACGAAATAGTTCACCCGCGTCTGGAACGTGCCGTCGGCGTTGCCTCGCAGGATGGAAACGTTGTCAAAGTTGGCGTTCGTCACGGCGAGGTCGAGCGGCTCGTCGTTGTTGAAGTAACCCACCGCGACGGAGGTCGGGTTATTGCCCGTGAAGTAGCTGGCCGCGGGCGAAAAGGTGATCGGGCACTGGGCCAGCGCGGGCATTGCCGTTGCCAGCAGCCCCAAGGCGGCAATCCAGCGTGAAGCCTTTATTTTCGGGAACATGCTTGCAAAGGTCATGAGCTTGGGCGCTCTGGTCATGGATTGGTCTTTCGTGGTCATGGTAATTCTCCTCCAAGTAATCGGAATCATCTTCCACCCCATGACCCCGCTCAACTTCCTCATGCCTCGCCTCGCCAAAGTCATGGCCCGAAACGAAAAAGTCACGGGTTGTTTCGCGGGCTTCTTCAGTGGCACCTGCTCCGGGCTTGTGCCTGCGGTTAAATCGTACCGCGGGCTGTTCCGTGGGGCGAGTGCGAACCATCACAACTTTTATGTGAAAATAGGCACTTTGGCCATGAGCATCGTCCCGGATAAAAAGGTCGAGCAGTTCGAAAAATCATGCCGAGAGACCGGCCGGTTGCGTTGTCTCGAGGCGGTGATGAAGCAGTTGTTCGGAGGGAAGTTTGCTGGCCAGAGGTGCGGAGGCGGAGTATGCTCATCACCTTAATGAGGGGCTATGTAATGCGTGTTTCGCTCGTGCTGCTGGTCTATGCCGCTCTCGTCCTGCTCGCCGGGGCATACGCCTTTGTCTCCGCGCCGACGGAAGCGAACCGCGCGACGGCGGTGATGGTACCGGGGGTGATTGCGGTGATTTCAGGCGTAATGGCAAGGTTCTGGTGGACCGCGCCGCCGAACGCTCTGCGGCGCCGCTGGGCCACCGCGCTGCTGTGCCTCGGATTCGCGGGGGTGGTGGCGTTCCCGGCGGTGATGCGGACGAGCAAGATGCGCCAGTGGCCTGCGGCAAGCGCGGCGTGGGATACCGCCGTGCAGGCAGATCCAGGGCTGGCTGACAGAGCACGAGCAGGCCGCGAAGTACGCAAAGCGTTCTTTGCCGAGCGTGGCAGCCCGGACCACGATCAGACGTATCTGATGATTACGCTGTGGTCCCTGACCGTGCTGAGTGTGGCGGCGGCGGGACTTGTTGCAATCAGCCGTCGATAAAGTCGCCTAGAGAACTGAGGCATCATGCGTTTTCGTTACAAAGCAACGATGGACGACATGATGATGGTGACAAAGGTGGGCATTACGGCAGGTGGCAGCAAAGTTCTTCCCGTGCCGCCGAGCTCGCGTGTGTTTTAATTAGGAACTTCAAGAACGTTCCGAGCGATCTCGGTACTTGGGCGTAGGTTATGGCTATGCGCGTGAGCCGAGTGCAAGGCCAAGGCACACCGAGGTCCCCTTCGCGTCATCGGCGTACGAGGGCAACAGGTGCGCGACCTCGGTGGCACGGGTGGCAACAGCTCTCTTAGAAAACTCCTGAGCGTGGAATTCAGCGATCAGCCGAATCAACCGCAAGAACTTCGCCAGGGCAGTCTACCGAACCCTCGCAGCGGGCGGCAAGTTGCTTTGGTGGCGGGCAAAGGCAACCTCGATCTCGACCCTCGTGTTCCGGCCAATCTATCAGTCGATTGAGGCCAACGAAACCTGGGTAAGGTCACTTAACTCTCTCTCGACGCGGATCCTTCGTTGCGACCAAGTCTCAACAAGCCTAGAATGTGCCATGGTTCGTGCCTCGACGCCCCTTCCCGCCACGGTCGCTCTGGCCGACGCTAATCCCGGGCAGACCGGCGTCGTTTGCCAGCTCTGCAACGACCCACGCGACGCCGCACTTCTTCGCGCCATGGGACTGCGGCATAACGCCCTCGTCCGGGTGTGCCGGCTTGGTGATCCGTGCATCGTCGAGGTGCTGGCCCGCGACGGTTGCACGGCCTCGTGCGGGTCGCGGATCGGGCTTGCCCGGCCTTTGGCGCGACAGGTCAGGATGGGGCCGGTCCCTCCGAACGGCCTGGGCTGCGATGCGGCCTGCCCGCCGGGCGGGTGCGCGACCGACAGGAAGTAGCCGGAGGTCTCCTTGAGCGACGGGTGCGATCGGTGTGGTTCTCATTCGTCCAGCGTCGCGCTCACCTCGAGCGTCGCGACCACCGCCAGCACGACCACGCGCCCCGCAACCGGGCCCGGCCAAGACCCCACCGGCATCATCCGCGTCGCTCTCGTCGGCAACCCCAACACTGGCAAAACCACGCTCTTCAACCGTCTTTGCGGGCTGCGCCACAAGACGAGCAACTTTCCCGGCACCACCCAAGAGGCTCGCGTCGGTGAGGTCAAAGTCCGCGGCTCCAATCTCGCTTCGCTGCTCAGCGCCGACGCCAGCATCCACCTCATTGACCTCCCCGGCATCTACTCGCTCCAACTCGACCAGAGCGAGGCCGAGGTCTGCCGGGAGGTTCTCGCTGGCAACCTCAGCCCGCGCGGCGAAAAGCTCGGCGCGCCCGACGCCGTGTGCGTGGTCGTCGATGCCGCCAACCTTCTTCGCAATCTCCCGCTCGTGGGCGAGGTTCTCGCACAACGACTGCCCACCGTCGTCGCCATCAACATGATCGACCTCGCCCGGCGTCACGGCGTGCGCATCGACACCCGAGCGATGGAAGAGCACCTCGGTTGCCGGGTCACGCTCGTCAGCGCTCGCAGCGGCGAGGGGATCGACACACTTCCCGCGATCCTCGCCTCGGCCACGATCGCCAACCGAACCCCGCCCGGCGAGCGTGAAGCGCTCGAGGCCTGGGCCGATGATGTCCACGCGGCCTGCGTGGTCCACGGGCAGGCCATGTCCGCCGACGCATCGAATCCACAGCCCTCGACCAACTCCGCGTCCAAGCCCGCCGCGAGCGCTCGCGCTTCGCAACTCACCGACCGACTCGACGCCGTGCTCACCCACAAGCTCTGGGGAGGCGTGATTTTCGCGGCCGTCATGGCCTTGCTCTTCCTCGTGATCTTCAAGATCGCCCAGTACCCGATGGACTGGATCGACAGCATCTTCGGCCTGCTCGGCGGGTGGGTCCACGACCTCATCCCGCCCGGGGTTCTGCGCGATCTTCTTTCTGAAGGCGTCGTCAAGGGCATCGGCGCGACCGTGATCTTCGTGCCGCAGATCTGCCTCTTGTTCTTCCTCATCTCGCTGCTCGAGGACACCGGCTACCTGGCCCGGGCCGCGTTCGTGATGGACCGTCTGCTCCGCCCCTTCGGGCTGCCGGGGCACAGCTTCGTCCCGCTCCTGGGCTCGCACGCCTGTGCTCTCCCCGGCATCATGGCCACCCGCGCCATCCCCGATCGCCGCGACCGCCTCGCCACCATCCTTGTCGCGCCCTTCATGACCTGCTCGGCCCGCATCCCCGTCTATGTGCTCGTCACCACGATCCTCTTCCGCGATCGACCTGCCATGGCCGCCCTCGCGTTCGTCGGGTGTTATGTCGTGGGCATCCTCGCGGGCCTCTTCAGCGCGCTCATCGTGCGCCGCACCATCCTTCGCGGCACCAGCCGCCCCATGGTCCTCGAACTCCCAACTTATAAACTCCCCAGCGTGCGCACGGCCCTGCTCACCACCTACGACCGTGGGCTCATGTTCATCAAAAACGCTGGCACCAACATCCTCGCGATCTGCGTGGTGCTCTGGTGGCTCGGCGCGTTCCCACGCGTAGGCCCTCCCGACGCCTCCATCGAACTTCGCCAGAAAGTCGCGCAGCTCTCGACCGATCAGCTCTCGATCGGCGCCGACCAGGCCCGAGCCGCCGACCGCGAAGCGATGACCGCGCAGATGGTCGATCTCGCCGCTCAGGCCGATCGCCTCGAAGCCTCCAACGCCAAGGCTCAGTCCTTCGCGGGCCGCCTTGGTCACATGATCGAGCCCGTCTTCCGCCCGCTCGGCTACGACTGGCAACTCTGCGTCGGCGTCGTGACCAGCTTCGCCGCCCGCGAGGTCTTCGTCTCCACCATGGCCGTCATGGTCACCGGCAGCGACGACGCCGAGGACCAGACCGTGCTCGAGCAGATCCAGACCGCCAAGCGCTCCGACGGCGTCACCAATATCTTCACGACCGCGACCAGCTGGTCGCTTCTCGTGTTCTATGTACTCGCGATGCAGTGCCTGCCGACCTTGGTCGTGACGGCCAAGGAAGCGGGCGGGGTGCGGTGGGCGGTCCTCCAACTCGCGTGGATGAGCGGCTTGGCCTACTTTGCCGCGTGGGGTGTCCACGCGCTGGTGCTGGCCTTGAACGGCTCCTAGGTAGATCGGCTCTCCGAGCCGATTCTTCCTCCTCCTGAAACCACAAAGTCCATCCAATTGTCTCGTGGGAGTTCACACATGAAGCGCTGGTTCAACGTCATCGGTCGGTCGGTCGCCACATCGCTTCCGGGGCGGTTCTTGAGGTCCGCATCTCTCGTGCTCATCGTTGCAGCACCGCTCGTTCCCACGTCCTCTTGTTTCGCCCGCCCTGACGACGACGCCCTCATCGCCCGCCTCGAGGCCATGACCGCCAAGCTCGACAAACGCCGCGAAGAGGCCCACGTCCCGGGCCTCTCCTTCGCGATCGTCAAGAACGACAGGATCATCTTCACCCGAGGCCTCGGGCTGGTTGACCTCGAAACCAAACGACCCGCTGAGCCGAGCACGGTCTACATGGTCGGCTCGTCCACCAAGGCCTTCACCGCAACGCTCGTGGGCATGATGGTTGACGAAGGCAAGATGGCTTGGGACGAGCCCGCCGCCTCGCACCTCCCCGGCTTCCGCCTCAAGGACGACGACCTCAACTCCAAGCTCACGCTCCGCGACATGCTCAGCCACCGCAGCGGCCTTGCACGCACCGACATGGCCTGGTCGGGCGGGAAGGCCTCGCGGGCCGAAGTCATCGCCGCCCTCGGCCAAGCCGAACTCAAAGATCTCTTCCGCACCAAGTTCAACTACAACAACCCGATGTTCCTCGCCGCCGGTACCGCCGCCGCCAACGCCGCGGGCACCGACTGGGACGCCATGCTCAAGGAGCGGATCTTCACCCCGCTGGGCATGATCTCCAGCACCAGCACGCACGAGGCCCTGCTCGCCGACCCGCACGCCGCTAAGGGCTATAAATGGAATGACGACGAAAAGAAGTACGAGTTCGTTCCCGCGCGCAGTCTCAACAACGTCGCCCCCTGCGGCGCGATCAACTCCGACGTGCTCCAGATGTCCAGCTGGGTCCGCCTCCAGATCGGCCGCGGAACCTTCGAGGGCCGGGAGCTCGTCAAGCCCGCCACCATCGAAGAGACCTGGAAAAAAACCATCAACGTCGGCGGCGGCGTGGACTACGGCATGGGCTGGTTCCTCCGCACCTGGAACGGCAAGCGCGTCGTCGAGCACGGTGGCAACATCGACGGTTACTGCTCCTCCGTCGCCTTCCTGCCCGACGACGGCGTCGGCTATGTGATGCTGGAAAACGTCAACGTCTCTCCGCTCCGCGACGAGTCCATGGTCATGGTCTTCGAAGCCCTCTTCCCACCCGCCGCGAACGCCGAC
Organism: uncultured Phycisphaeraceae bacterium; assembly: GCA_964540295.1. Lineage (GTDB taxonomy): Bacteria > Planctomycetota > Phycisphaerae > Phycisphaerales > UBA1924 > CAZCPB01. Next base: position 2,847 of record CAZIMT010000130.1, on the reverse strand, counting down.
ACCGCCGCCGTGCCCGCCGACAAGCTCGCCCAGTACGTCGGGGCCTATCAGTTTGAAGCCAAAAACATGAAGATGACCGCGCTCATCAAGGACAGCAAGCTCATCCTCGACGTCCCCGGCCAGACCGCCTACGAGCTGAAATGGCCCGACGCCGACGGCAAGTGGGCGTTCGCGCTCACCGACACGATCAAGGTCAAGTTTAACCACAACGAGGCTGGCAAGGTCGAGACCATGACGATGTTCCAGGGCGGGCTGGAGTTCGTCATGCCCAAGGACGGCGTCACGATCATCGCCAAGCTCGACCCCCACGCCATCCTCGTGGCCGACCTTCAAAAATACGTCGGCGAGTACCGGTTCGAGCCCGCCAAGCAGAACTGGACCACCAAGGTCGCCAGAGAAAAACTCATCCTCGACGTGCCGAGGCAGATGGCGTACGAGCTCAAGTGGCCCGACTCCGAAGGTAAATGGGCCTTCGTCGCCACGCCCGACATCAAGGTCAGCTTCCAGCCTGGCGAAGGCGGGTTCATGAAATCGGTCACGCTGTTCCAGGCCGGGCAGGCGCTCGTCATGCCACGCGTTGGTGCCGCCGCTCTCAACGCAGCCTGGCCGACGGTCGATGAACTGATGGCCAAGCGCAAGGTCATCGCCGACGCCGCCGACAAGCTCGGCGCGATCCGACTTATCGGCACCATCAACTTCATCCACCAAGGCGTAAGCGGCTCGATCGACACGCTCGTCCGCGGCGACGACCAGTACCTTCAGGACATCAACCTCGGCGTCTATGGCCGCTCGCGCAGCTCCATGAACAAGGGCCGCGCCTGGGCCGAGTCCTCCAACGAACCGTTGAAAGAAATTAAGGGCAAAGAACTCGACATGCTGCGGACCGACAAACCCTCGACGCCCTGGGAAGACCTGCGCACGTCCTACGACACGGTCGAAGTCCAAGGCATCGAAACGATCGAAGATCAAGGCTATGCGGTGGTCAAAGGTGCCAAGAAGGACGGCTCAAAGTCGGTCACGCAATACGTGAACATCAAGACCGGCCTTGTTCAGAAGGAATTACTGGTGATCACTGTCCCCGTGCTTGGCGCGATCCTCATCGAGTTTGTCTACGCCGACTTCCGCCCGCTGGGCGACCCCAACTCGATCGTCAAGCTCTCGTTCCAGACTACGATCAAGTCCGACCTCAACGGCGACACGAAAATCGGCTACAGCAAGGTCCAGACCAACGTCGTCGTCGCCGCCGACGCCTTTGATCTCACGCCGCTGCCCAAGTAATCTGTTCGCGACTCGCCCTCAAGAAGGACCACGCTCCGTGTCTCTCCCAATCCACGACTGGCAGTTCTGGATCGCCACGACCCTCGCGGCCATCGCGCTCATCGCGGTACTTCGCGCCCTCGTACCCCAGGCCGCGTTCCCCAAGTTCCTGCGCCGCAAGCCCAAAGGCCGCCGCGCGACGCTGACCGTGGGAGGGCAGGCTGTCGGGAAGGCGGCAGGCGGCACGCCCACCAGATCAGCTCAAAGACCGTGACGGCGGGGCCTCTCGCACCCGTGCCACTCCCGCGCGAGTATGCTGTGGGAATGCACACTCAATCACGCCTCGCCGCTCCGTCACGCCTCGCGCACCGCGCCCGCTTTTTCATCTCCGCGATATTCAGCTCGGCCTTGCTCGCCGCCTGCGCCTCGAGCCCCGGCGGCCGCGATGGAACCCCAAAGTCGATCACCCTCGCCGTCGCGCCCTCGCAAGCCTCCGTCGGTCAGACCGTCACCGCGACCGCGACCCCTGATGCGCCGCTCAGCGACCGTGCCACCATCGACTGGATCACCACCGGCGGCACCATCACCACCGTAAAGGACGCCACCGTGGCACGCCTCAAGTTCACCAAGCCCGGCACGTACAAAGTCACCGCCAAGCTGATGGTGGATTCCACCGAGGTCAGCCGCAGCACCACCGAAATCTCGGTCGCGGCGAAGTAAGGATTCTTTTGAGAGGCTCAGTCCTTTACGATCAAGAACCCCGCCTCGGTCCAGGCCCGGATCCCCCCGTCCATCGAGATCACGTTCGTGTAGCCCATCTTCTGCAGGCTCTCGGCCGCCAGGGCTGAGCGGAACCCGCCCCCGCAGTACAGCACGATCGGCGCGGCCGTGTCGGGGATCTTCGCCTCGATGTCGCGCTCGATCACACCCTTACCGATGTGAACCGCCTTGGGCAAGTGCCCGGCCGCCCACTCGCTGTCCTCGCGCACGTCCACCAAGAAGAACGCCTCGCCCGCGTCCAGCCTCGGTTTGACGTCCGCGGCCGTGCATTCGCGCACGTGCTGCTTGCTGGCGTTGACGACGGAAAGAAATCGCTGGGCGTGCTTGGCCATGTGGGGGAATCCTCAAAGAAGAACGGTCGGGCGAGGTTCGGGTGGGTTGGTCGAACGGGAACCGTGCAATGTTACGTCTGGATCTCGGCGGTGTGCCGATCGTGGGGGGCCGATTGGTCGGCAGAGCGTGGGCGTGGTGCGTGGTTTGTTCTGGTAACCAAAAAAATTGGCGATCCGAGCAAATTTTCTGTCCAAAATTGAATGATTGATCGCATACTACAACAGCGGGTGCCTGTCTGGACATCTGCTTCCGGGAGAGGTGGGTGACGACCGCGGCACGAAACCGCTGTTGCCAGCACCAGCATCAAGAGGACCACAACGAAGAGAAGGAGTTTGCAATGAACCGATGGTTGAGAAATTTGGCAGTGCCGTTCTTATTGACCGTGGCCGGTACCGCGGCCGCGTGGATGCCCGCTGGCGAGGAGCCCGCCCAGCCCTCAACTGAAATCGCCAAGCCGAACGCGGCCAAGCCCAGCGA
>CAZIMT010000129.1:0-9704 GCA_964540295.1 uncultured Phycisphaeraceae bacterium | reverse complement strand
CGCTTGCCGCCGTAAGCCTTGGCGACGGCCGCGTCCATGACGCGGACCGAGGCCTGCCAGATGTCCGGGCCCGTGCCGTCGCCCTCGATGAAGGGAATGATGGGGTCGTTGGGAACGTTGAGGCCGGACGAAGACATCGTGATGGAGGTGGGCATGGTGGACTCCGAGAGTGATCGCGAGTTGGTGCGTGCCAAGACGTGCGGGCCGCGGCCGAAGGGCAAGCTGGCGCTGAGCGTGGTGCTCGCCGACAGGTTCGAATTGGGGCCATGGTAGCGAGGGACGGCATGGTCGAGGATCCGAACGATGTGGACGCCGCGTTCTCATCGACAAAGCGATTTCTGTTCGGTGGGCGACTGGGGAGGGGGCAACTTTGAATTGGCGTACATACGAGAACGCAATCGGAGAGTCCTGTGTATCAACGAAGTTCGGCCCCGGGGAGGTGGTTTGGCGGGCAGAGAAACGGCGTAGGCGCGGTAGGTGTTTCACCCCAATTCGGACGTTCAACGCGAAAGCTCAGAGACACCCTTGAGTCCTGATCCGTCGGCTGATAGGGTGCTTGGGTCCAAGCTCCCAGCGTTTCCGCCGTATGGGGATGTCCGTCGGTATGTTCCGGCGTACGGGCGTGTGCTCTGGACACTAAAAATAGGAGAGACTTGTGCGTACGACATCATTGGTTTCGGTCGCGTTGCTCGGTGCCATTGCGGGCACCGCCAACGCGGATTTCTTGTTGACTGCGGGGAATGCCGCGTTCAACCCCGCGTTCACCAACCCCGCGTGGGGCGCGAGCCTGTCGAACGCGACCAGGCCGTATCAGTGGAACACGGCCTCGAACGTGACGGGCGCTGAGGCGTCGCTGTTCACGGACGTGCCCGGCGCGATCACGGCCAGCAACCTGGGCCTGAGCCCGTTGCGCTCGTACCGCTGGGGATTTCGAAACGCGGGTGGCAGCAACGGCGGCACGGCGGGGAAGGGCTTGTCGGGCACGGCTGGCGGCGTGAGCACGTACTCACAGACGTTCACAGCGGGCAGCAACACGGGCACGATTAACTGGGGCGACGTCTTCGAGACGAACCGCTCGCGGATCGATGCAGGGATCACCTACACGCTGACCGACGGCGCCGCCGCCAACCAGGCCGTGATGCGGGCCGACGCGAAGTTCACCAACCGCGCCGCCACGACCGAGACCTACGACTTCTTCAACCTCGTCGATTCGCAGATCCTGGGCGTCGGCGCTGGCGGCAACGACGGGATCGCGGCCAGCGTCTCGGGCTCGGCGAGCACGCTCACGTTCTCCGACACCGCTTTGGGCGGCAGTTACGCCCTGAACTTCATCGGCATCGGCGTGACCAACTGGGAGGCCAACTCCTCCACCAACATCAACACCAAGGTGTTCTCCGGCGCGAACAACGCCAACCAGAGCTTCGCTGGCACGGGCGGCTCGACGGCGGGCGTGGTGGTCGGCGCTGGTCCTGACTACTTCGGCGGGTTCCAGTGGCGCGTCACGCTCGCCCCCGGCGCGAGCGTGACGCTGACCTCGTACATCGGCGTGAACAGCGTCCCGGCCCCGGGCGCGATGGCGCTGCTCGGGCTCGGCGGGCTGGTCGTCGTCCGCCGTCGTCGGGCGTAAGTGGTCGAGCGTGAACGGTCACGCGTGAGTGATTGAGATTCCGAGCGGCCCGTATTTAGCGAGGCTCGGTTCGTACGAAAACAAAGCCTCGCGTAAGGGCGGCCTTACGCGAGGTTCTTTCTTGAGTGAACCCACCTCGTCAATGCCGCTTCGGAGCCAGCTTCGTACCCTCTCTCATGCCCGCCGCTCATACTCGCCGCTCCTCTTCCGTGCCGCCCTCCATCCGTCTCCGCCCCGTGGCGATCGCGGACTGAACCGACCCATCTCGGGTGGATAGGGTGAATCTATCCGCGTCGGCTCGTCTCGAACTGTTCAGGGCTGACGTAGCCGAGGCTCTCTTGGATCCTCTTTCGATTGTACAAACTTCGATGCATTCGAAGATCGCGGCGGCGTAACTCTGCCTTCGTGGCACTGAGGTCGCGCACATTGGCCTCCGAACTTGTGAACGCGCCGTGGCGACCTCAGCGTGCCTTTGGTTTGGATCGGGCGTGGTCGGTAATGCGAACTCAGAAAACGGTTCGGAGAACCGTTCTACCAATTGAGGTCGCAGGCGGCGGTGTGAGAGTTCGTGGGCAACGGCGGGGCCATTTTAGAGGCACATCAAAAACCATTCGATGTCACGGGCTGGGACGAAGACACCAAGATCGGTGGGCGCGACCTTGGTGGCGCGAGGAAGACAGCCGTGCCTTTGGCGTCAGGGTTCGTCCGCGGCGTACAGCCGGTGCGCGGTGAGGCGTTGGTTGGTGTAAACCTCGCGGCGGTTCCAAATTGCTTCTTCGTGCATCCATGAACTCATCACCACATCCGTCGCGCCGGTGCGGGCGGCGTCGGCGGGGGCGATGATGGGCCAGCCCCAGAGGGTTTGGCCTTGGTGAGCGCGATCGTCGTCGGCGAGGGCGACGATAATGGCGGGAGAATTGGCGAGGATGTCGGCGAGTTCGCGGGTGTGGCGGCCTGTGCCGTGGATGATGATGCGGCGGCCAGCGAGGCGGGCGAGGACAGATTGCAGACGCTCAGGGCCGTCGGCTGGAACCGAACCCGAGCCGGACGAGACGCTCGAGCCAGAACCGGAACTTGAAGCAGAGCCTGGCGCGGCGGCGAAGGCGCAGGGGCGCGAAGCTGGCCAGACGCGCGCGGGGGTTGCGGCGGCGATGTCGAGCATTTTTTCGACCGCGTTCGCGTGAGCGTCGAGCGAGTAACGATCGTGCGCAGTGCGTGCGGCGGCGGCGGCCATCGGGGCGCGGCGCGTGAGGTACAGCTCGACGGCGTCGGCGAGAGCGCGAGCGGTGGTGGCCTCGTCGTCGGTGGGCTTGGCCTCGGCGATCTCGCCGTTGATGCCGGGGTCGATGGCATCGGTCGCGCCCGAGTCGGTGCGCGCGACGATGGGAACGCAGCCATGAGACATCGCTTCGAGCATGGAGACGCTGAGGCCTTCGTAGCGCGAAGGAAGAACGAAGGCGTCGTGGTCATCAAGGAGCGCGGCGAGCGTCGGCTGATCGACGGCGGGGAGGCGCGTGATCGACGTGCGGCCCGCGACGGCGGCGTCGAGCTCTTCGGAGGCGGGGCCGTCGCCGACGATGGTGAGGCGGTGCGCGATGTTGCGGCGGTCGAGTTCAGCGGAAAGTAACGGCAGGGCCATGATTCGTTTCTGGTTGTGTTCGATGCGGCCGGTGTAGAGGAGTTTAAGTGGGGAGCGAGGCGTGACAGCGAGGGAGCGAGACAGCGAGTCAGGGGGGAAGCGCGGATCGAGATTTTTCGCCGTTTCGCTGACATGCTGACTCGCTGTTTCGCTCGAGATCGGCACGCCATACGCGATGTGATGAATGTCAGCGCTCCGCCGCGGCAGACGTGCGGCGAGCGTCGTGTGGATCTTGCGGCTCACCGCGACGAACGCGGTGAGGATCGGTTCGTAATGGGCGAGCACTCGGGCGTCGTACTCGATGTCCGAGTGCTGCCAGCCGACAACGCGGACGATCTCGGGCTCGGTCAGGCAGAGCGCGGCGGCGAGCCCGTAGCAATCCCCAAGCAGATTCGGGCTGACCAGCACTGGGCGGCGCGATGACCCGGAAAGGTGGCGAACGGTCTCGCGGTAGGTGGCGATGAACGGGGCGAAGTTTCCGGGGTAGGCGTCGAGCGCTGGCAGGCCGGGCGGGGCGATGACCTCGACGCGCGGGTGAAACTCGACGGTCAGGCGGCGCTGGTCCGGCGGCTCAGGGTGAAGCAAAAGCGCACAGGCCCGGCCTCGCGCGGCGAGAGTGTTGGCGAGGCGGACAGCCCAGAGGGTGACGCCGGAGACGTTGAGGCCGTGGGGGAGGATGAGGAGAAGAGGGGTGTTCAAGTCGGGGGACTGTACGATGGTGTGTGGCATACAACGGTGCCCTGCTCTCACACCTTCCGCATCTTCGTCACCCGCCCGACCTCCACCCACTCCACCACAAAGATATTCCCCTCATGATCCCAGATCGCGCTGTGCGGCGTGATGAACTTGCCGGGGATGAACTTTTCGCGAGGTTGTTCGCGCAGGCCCTGCCCGCCGCCGTCGCACAGCACGGCCAGCGGCTTGTTGTCCTTGTCCAAGATCGTGACCCGTGCTTCCAGATCCGGGACCAACAGGTCGTCACCGCGCTGGTGGAAGTGGCAGGGGAGTTTCATCTCGTTGGTGACGAAGCCGGTGTGGCGGCCGTCCAGCGAGAAGTATTGGATGCGGTGGTTGGCTCGGTCCGCGACCGCGAGCCGGGGCGTGCCGCTTCTGGTGTCCATCCAGAGTCCGTGCGGGCAAGAGAGTTGGCCGCGCTGGTTGCCGGGGCCGCCGAAGGAGTTCTGGTACTCGCCCTTGGCGTTGTAGCGGTGGATCCAGCTTTTGCCGTAGCCGTCGGCGACGTAGAGGTCGCCGTTGGGTGCGGTGGCGACGTTGGTGGCGTGGTACTCGCCGGGGTTCTCGTAGAGCCCTGATTCCATCGGGCAGCCGAGCTTATAGACGAGCTTGCCGTCGAGGTCGGTCTTGTAGACGATGCCCTTGGCCTGATCGCAGAGATAGAGGTACTCCTGCGAGCCTTCTTTGTTGATGTGAAGGCCGTGCGCGCCGCCCGCGAGGCCGTATTCGGCACCCCAGGATTTCACGAACTTGCCGTCGGCGTCGAAGACGACCATGGCGTCTTTGGAATCGCTGGAAGCGTGGACGGTGTGCTTGATGTAGACCCGGCCTTGAGAGTCCTCGCAAACACCGTGGCAGTTGCCGTAGGCGATCGTCTTGGGCAGCACGCCCCAGTCGTGGAGAACCTCGTAGCGGTGGGCACCGGCGCCGACGACGATGGGTTCAAGGCCAGATTTCCCGCCGACGGAACCGCTGAGCGTGGAGGCACGCACGAAGAACGGTGCAGCGGCGAATGTCGCGGTGGCGGCCGCGGTCGAGGTCAGGAAGTCACGGCGAGAGTGGGAGGTGCTCATGGCAGCTTTGTACCCGCGATCGGCGTGGTTCGCAACGTGCGGATCATGGTTGGGTCGGTGGTGAGGTTGGCAGTCGAGGTCGGTTCGTGCGGTTGAGACGGGGCGAGGCACGGCGCATACACTTCGTGCGGACGAAAATGAGCACGCGCGTGCCCGTCCTCACACCTCTGGAAACCCGAAATGACCACGATCCCGACTTTCCTTGCTGGCCTGACTCTGGCAGCCTCGCTCTTCTTCGCCTCGGCCGCCGCCGCGCAGGGGAACGAGCCGCCAAAGACCCAACCGGCCAAGACCGAACCACCGAAAACCGAAGCGCCCGTGGCCGAACTGACCAAGGACCAGGAGAAGACCGTGTACGTACTGATGACGACCTCGATGGGCGATATCTCGATCGAACTCAACAACGAAAAAGCCCCGATCAGCACCCAGAACTTCCTGTCGTACGTAGACAAGAAGTACTACGACGGGACGATCTTCCACCGTGTGATCAAGGATTTCATGGTCCAGGGCGGTGGGTTCACGCCCGACATGAAGCAGAAGGAGACCGGCAAGGGCATCAAGAACGAGTGGAAGAACGGGCTCAAGAACGTGGCCTACTCGCTCGCGATGGCGCGGACCCAGGTCGCCGACTCGGGCACGTCGCAGTTCTTTATCAACGCAAAGGACAACACTTTCCTCGACCTGCCCAGCGACGGCGCGGCCTACGCGGTGTTCGGGAAAGTTCTCAGCGGCACCGACGTCGTGGACAAGATTCGTGCGGTCAAGACTGGCACAAAGAACTTCATGGGCGACGTGCCGGTGGAGACCGTCGAGATCAAGTCGGTCCGGCGCATGACCGCCGACGAGGTGACGAAGATCACCGGGGCGGCCTCGAAAGAGCCCGCCAAGGACGAGGCGAAGAAGTAATTTCGAACCGGCGAAATCTGGTTCTTTTGAATGAACAGAAGAACGCTGAGTAAAGAAGAAGAGCCGGGGCACTATGCCCCGGCTCACTTTTTGGATGGGTTCGAAGAACGGACCTCAACCCGGCGCGTTACGAGACCCGGCGCTGGGCCTGGGGCGGTTGGTTGAGCGGCGGACGTAGGGGCAACGGCTGGGCGCGGCCCGGGCTCGGGCGGGCCGGAGCGGGACCGTTCGTCTCGGTGCGGCTGGGCGTCGGGATCGGGGCTGGCGCGGGCGGCGGCGGGGTCGGGTCGTCGATATGGAGCCGCTTCTGGCGGGCCTCGTCGATGGACCGATCCAGCTTTGTAAGGATCGACTTGACCTGGTTGAATGATCGTTGTGAAGGGCCCATGCGGTTGCTCCGGATGCCAAGCGTCGATCGCCCGGCGGCGATCTCAGACCGTCCGCGTATCGACCAATCACGCCACGAACTTGCTCTTCCGACGCCCGGAGGCCCAGCGTGGGTTGAGAGAGTGCCGGTTGTAGGGGTTGGCGGGGCGGCCCTGCGGCGTGTAGGCTGCCGTGCCCCAAGAATGATCTCGGGTGCCTTGGCGGGCCAAATATGGTACGTTCGCAACCCCCGGCCACGCGGATCGCGGGCGGGTGTAGGAGTTGTTCATGGCGCAGGTCCGGCTTGAAGACGTTCAGAAGGTGTACCCCAACGGCTACGAGGCCGTGAAGGGCGTTTCGCTGGCGATCGGCGACGGCGAGTTCGTGGTGCTCGTAGGCCCGTCGGGGTGCGGGAAATCCACGACGCTGCGGATGGTGGCGGGGCTGGAGGAAATCTCCGGGGGCACGATCTCGATCGGCGATCGCGTGGTGAACGACGTGCATCCGAAGGACCGCGACATCGCGATGGTCTTCCAGAATTACGCCCTGTACCCGCACATGAGCGTGTACGAGAACATGGCCTTCGCGCTCAAACTTCGGAAGTTCCCCAAGGCGGACATCCAGCGCCGCGTGGGTGACGCGGCCAAGATCCTCGGCATCACGGACCTGCTGGAACGGAAACCCAAGGTTCTTTCTGGCGGTCAACGGCAGCGCGTGGCGGTGGGCCGCGCGATCGTGCGCGAGCCCAAGGCTTTCCTCTTCGATGAACCGCTTTCAAACCTCGACGCCAAGCTGCGTGTGACCACGCGGGCAGAGCTGAAGGCTTTGCACATGCGGCTCAAGACCACCACGATCTACGTCACGCACGACCAGGAAGAGGCGATGACGCTGGGCGATCGCATCGTGGTGATGCAGGGCGGCGTGATCCAGCAGGCCGATACACCGCTAGAGGTCTACCGCAGGCCCGTGAACCGCTTCGTGGCGTCGTTTGTCGGGACCCCGCCGATGAACTTCTTCGAGGGTCGGCTCGTCAAACAGGGCGACGGGCTCGCGTTCGCCGAAGGCTCGGGCAGCGGCGCGACGGCCTCGCCGACCGGCGGAGGGTTGCCGTTCGCGATCAAACTCGGCGCAGAACGTGCCAAGGCGTTGGCGAACTACGCGGACAAGCTCGTGGTCCTCGGGCTTCGCCCACAGGGGCTCAAGGCCGTGATGGCGACGAGCGAGGCGATGTCGAGCGCGCCGGTGATAGAGTTGACCGTGCGTGTGATCGAGCCGCTGGGCGACCTGATGGACGTGTCGTGCTCGTCGGCCTTGCACCCGCACGTTGTCGCACGGGTGGCGGCGCCAGCGTTCGGCGGCTCCGACCTGGCCGTCGGGCGCGCGACGAAGTTCGAGGTTGACTTGGAGTACGCGCACGTCTTCGAGCCGGGCGACCTTGGTCGGCGGCTGGCCTGAGCATTCGGGCGATTAAACACCAAGAGTTGCGGAGCACTATGGCCAAGCAAAGAGCGAAGGCAGCTACCACCAAGAGCAACGAGTCAGAGAAGCGATCGATCATGTCCCGGACGGCGGCTCGGACTGCTGCCCGGACTGCGGCCCGGACTGCGGCCAAGACGTCGGCCAAGACGGCAGCCAAGACGGCAGCGAAGAGCATGGCCAAGGCAGGTGCCTCGAAGATTAATTTCAAAGCGATCACGGCAAAGCGTACGACCCTGCGCTCGCCGCGGCCGACATCGATCGCGCCCGCAGAACTCATCCATGTACGCGAACTCTTCTGGAACAACGTAATCCGTGAGATCCTCACGGCGCTCTCGGCCATGACGATCGCGGCCCTGGAGTCGAGCACCTCTAGCGAGCGCGCGGCGTCTCTTGCCAACGCGGCTGGCAAGCCCGTTGGCAAGGCTGTCGAAGATGAGCCCGACCCGTCGGACGCTTTTGACGGACGGATGGCTGCCATTCTTGCCAACGGGAATCGAATCCCCATCGCGGGCGTTGCGCCGTTGTTCGCGTGCGGCGTCCCGGGGACGATCGGCGAGCGGTCGCTCTCGATGGCGATCGAGTGCACGGTCTTCCAGATCACCACCCCTTCCGGCGAGGCGTACACGCTGCCGCTGCACGAGATCCGAGGGTTTCATGCGTTGACCGACGAACTTATGTCGCAGGTCACCGCGGCGGCCCAGAACGGCGACGCGGATGAGTCCGAGACGCCCTTCGGGTTCGCCGCGTTCACGTCGTTGGCTCGAGGCGTGCCGACACCCACGGCGAACGAACCACGAGAGAACCCGCTCGTGAGCGACGAACCAGCCCTGTAAATCGAGATCGACGCTTGACCGAGCGGCAAAGTGAAACCGCCCTCACTCGCGCGCGGGCTGCGGATTGGGACACACGCCCGGTCGGTCTGTGCGGTTCCCAAGCATTCTTACTTCGGGGCAGGTGCGGGCGTCGCCGGTTCGGTCGCATCGACCGGTGGTGTTTCAGCTTTGGGAGCTTCGGTGGCGGGAGCGTCGCTGGCTGGTGCCGCGACCCCCTCGGCGGGCAGCACGTCCACCTTCGGGCTTTCCAGCGGCGGCGTCACCAAGTCCGGCAGTGCGGGCAACTCTGGCAGTTCAGCCTTCGAGAACAGCTTGATATTCGAATCGAGATCTTTCAGGCTGGCGATGCGGGCGCGAGCCACCTTGGCGTGCGACTCGTAAGGCCCGCCGTCGGTGATGCTGGCGATCAACTCGTAGTTCTTCTGGGCCTCGTCAGGGAGCTTGCGTGACTCGGCGATCGCGGCCAAGCCATAGATCGCGCTGACGCGCAGCATCGCCACGCCGGGCTTACCCGCGGTGTCGTCGGCGACGCGCTGATAAAGCTGGTTCGCCTGATTGAGGTTCTGAACCACGTCCTGCTCGGTGAGCGCGTCCGCCGGGTTGGACAGCGAGCCGTCGGGCTTCAACTCCGAGCCCGGCTTCACGCCGAGGCGGACAGCCTTCAAGTACGCATCGGCCGCGGCGAGGCGGGCCAGGTGCGGAACACTGCGCACACGCTCATACTCATCCGCCACTCGCGAGAGTGACTGCGGGCTCGGGTTGGCGCTGTTGGTCACCGACTCGAGTTCCTGGAACGCGACGTTGACCTTCTCGACCTCGGCCTTCTTGTACCGCGTCCACCCCGCGTACCCCACCGCCCCCAGCGCGACGACGATCAACAGCGGCATGCTCCACTTCTGGAGGAACTCGATGAACTCTTGGTTCAGGCGTGACTCGAGCTGGCCTGCACCTTCGCGGATCTGACGTTGACGATCGTCCATGGCAAAGCGGGCCGGGCCCGCGGTCTCCTGTGTTTCGTGTCTGTCCTCGAATCGTCTCTTCAACCG
>CAZIMT010000128.1:0-9756 GCA_964540295.1 uncultured Phycisphaeraceae bacterium | reverse complement strand
TATGGCTCGTCGACGAGAGGTTCAACAGATGCCAAAGGGTACGACAAAGCGCAAGTACACGGGCGAGTCTTGCGAGGCGGCGGTGGGGCTGGTGATGGTCGAGAAGGTTCTGGCGGCCACTGATCAACCAGATTCGGTAGGGCTGCGACGAGGTGCTGTTTCAGGACGCTGAGCTTCGCAACGATCATCACGCAACGGACACGTTCACCGCGGCATCAAGCCAAGTCGCGTGGACTCGTTGGCACGCGAGATTGCTGCGAACGAGTTCGATAGCGACGCCAAGGGCGAATGAACACACCGATCAAGCAGGCTCTTCCGCGCGCACCAGCATCCCCAGCACGCGCCGGAGTTCCGCCACTCGCGATCGCGAGAGTTCGGACAGCCCCGGCACATCGCCGAAGAGCTCCGCGACGAACGACTCGCGCACTCGACGGCCAGCCGGGGTGGTCGTCACGATCTTCACGCGGCGGTCCGACGGGTCCTCGGTGCGCAGCAGCATCCCGCTCTCGACGAGCCGCTCGACCACCCCGGTGATGTTGGACGGATCGCAACAGAGCACATCGGCGAGCGAACCCGTCGGCACCGGCTCGCTCAGGGAGAGAAGAACCTTGGCCTGCACTGGTGTGAGGTCGCGCGAGCGGGCCACCGTTTCGAAGTGGACGCGGAGGCGATCGACGTACGCAAAGAGCAGCTCGACCACCTCCGCGCGTGCGGCGGCGTCAGGATCAAGCGGCTTTGGGATCCGGCACTTGGCCATCGGGTCATTCTAGCCGAATACTTGATAACTTCAACTATTGAAGATATCGTTCTTCTGGCCATACTCCGTACAGCGTCTCGCGCGTCGCCACCGCGGCTCGCCCGCGTCTGCCAAAGAGCCAACAATCTGCCCGGCCGCCCGGCCGACAGAACGCGTTAAAGCGAAGCGAAACGAAAATGGAGAAGTCATGAAAACAAAGCCGATCATCGCGGGCGTGGCGCTGCTGGTGGTTCTGGCAGCGGTGGGGGGCGGGCTGGCGCTGGTCAAGTACCGCGCGATTAAGGCCGCCGCAAGCGCCCCGTCGCTCCCGCCCCCTGAGTTTGTTGACGTGATCGAGGCCGCGACCATGAACTGGCAGCCCACGGCTCGCCTTGTCGGCACGGTCTTCGCCAAGCGGTCCGTGACGCTCGCCAACGAGGTCGTCGGCATGACGACCGCGGTCGGCTTTGATTCCGGCGAGGAAGTTCAGGCCGGTCAGGTGCTGGTCCAGATGGACATTTCCACCGAGAAGGCCGACCTCGCCGCGGCAGAAGCCTCGGCTCGCGTTGCTCGTGCCGCCATCGATGTCGCGCTGGCGAACATCAACTTTTCTCAATCAAACCTCGAACTCGCGCAGAGCAACCAGCGCCGGTTCCAGGGCGCGGGCACCTCGGTCTCCGCGACCGACTTGGACCGCACGAACTCCGAGCTCGCCAAGGCCAAGTCCGACCTGGCGCGGCAGCAGTCCGAGCTTGAACGGGCCAAGGCCGAGGTTGATCGCGCTGATTCGCAGATCCGCCAGATTCAGAGCCGCATCGACAAGAAAACTCTCAAGGCCCCGTTTCGCGCCCGCGTCGGCATGCGGACCGTGCAGCCGGGCCAGTATCTCGGCGAGGGCACGTCGATCGTCAGCCTCAGCGAGATTACCGACGACATCTACCTCGACTTTGCAGTGCCTCAGGAGTATGCCCCGCGCGTCGTCCCGGGCACCGTGGTGGTCGCCAACTCGAACATGCTCGGGAACGAGGCCGTGAAGATCACCGTCGTCTCGATCGACGCGACCGTGAACCCCACCACCCGCAACGTGCGCGTCCGCTCCACCGTCGCCAACCTCGACCACAGGCTCAAGCCCGGCATGTTTATCGATATCGAAGTCCCGGTCGAAGCCCCCAAGCAGTACGTCGCCATCCCGACCACGGCCGTGCGCCGAGGGTCGATCGGCGACCACGTCTTCGTGCTCAACCCCGGCGACCCGGCCAAGGACCCGCCCGAATCTTTCCACGCCCAGCAACGCATGGTCACGCTCGGGCCCGACATCGCGGGCAAGGTCATCATCAGCGCCGGACTCAAGGCTGGCGAACTCGTCGCGGCCAGCGGTTCGTTCAAGCTTCGCGAGGGCGCTGTGGTGATGAAGGCCCCGCCCGTTGCGCCCAGAGCCGACCCCGCCGCTGCGGCACCGGCGGACGTCGCGACAGCCGCCCCGGCCGCGAAAAAATAGTTTGACGCTCTCTGATCAGACAGGTTCACAAGCCCTAGGCACGCACGGATCTCCAGCAAGCAAGGCGAGCAACCGCATGAAATCCTTCACCGACATCTTCATCCGCAAACCTGTGCTGGCGATCGTCATCAACCTGATCATCCTGGTTGTCGGATGGCAGGCGATCTCCAAGCTCCCCGTGAGGCAGTACCCGCGGCTTGAGTCCAGCGCGATCGTCATCACCACCGCCTACATCGGCGCCAGCGCCGAGACCGTGCGCGGGTTCATCACCACCCCGCTCGAAAAGGCCGTCTCCGCCATCGACGGAATCGACTACATCGATTCCAGCAGCACCGCGGGTATCAGCATCGTCTCTGTCCACCTGCGCCTGAACCATTCCAGCAACGCTGCCTTGGCCGAGATCTCGGCGCGTCTCAACCAGGTTCGCAGCGAGCTCCCGCAAGAGGCCGAGTCGCCGGTCATCGAGATCCAGCGCACCGACAAGCCCTATGCCACGTTCTACATCAGCCTGACCACCACCTCGCTGACGCTGCCTCAGCTCAACGACTACATGGCTCGCGAACTCCAGCCCGAGCTGCAATCGCTGCCCGGCGTGCAGCGGGCCGCGATCGAAGGAGCGCGGCCGCTGGCGATGAGGATTTGGCTCGACTCCAACAAGCTCGACGCCTTCGACGTCACACCCACCGAAGTACACGATGCGCTCGTCCGCAACAACTTCGTCGCCACCGTCGGCCGGACCAAGGGCACCGACGTTCAGGTCGACCTTATGACCGACACCGACCTCCGCAGCCCCGACGAGTTTCGCAAGCTCATCGTGCGCGAACGCGAGGGCAGCGTGGTCCGCCTTTCGGACGTGGCTCGCGTCGATCTTGAGAGCGAGGAAGCGACCGGCCAGGCCGGGTTCAACGGCACGCCCGCCATCTGGTTCTCGATCTGGCCTCTTCCCAGCGCCAACGAGCTGGACGTCGCCAAGGCGCTCAAGGCCAAGCTCGCCGACCTGCAGCCCACGCTGCCCGGCGGCGTCACCATGAAGCTCGCCTACGACGGCACGTATTACATGGAGAACGCGATCCGAGAGATCATCCAGACGCTGGGCGAAACCATCCTCATCGTCGGCTTCGTGGTCTTCCTCTTCATGGGCTCGATCCGCACCGTCATGGTCCCCATGATCGCGATGCCAATCTCGCTCGTCGGCGCGTGCCTAGCCATGCTGGCCATGGGCTTCTCGCTGAACCTCCTGACCATCCTCGCGATCGTGCTGGCCGTCGGTCTGGTGGTGGACGACGCGATCGTCGCGGTCGAGAACGTAGAGCGTCATATGCGCGAAGGAAAAACCCCAGTAAACGCCGCGATCCTCGGCGCACGCGAGCTCGTCGGGCCCATCATCGCGATGACGATCACTCTCGCGGTCGTCTACGCCCCTATTGGTTTTCAAGGCGGCCTCACGGGCATGCTCTTCCGTGAGTTTGCCTTTACGCTCGCCGCCGCGGTCGTCATCTCGGGCGTCGTCGCCGTCACCCTCTCGCCGGTCATGAGCTCGGTCATGGTCCCCAGCGGCGCCAAAGAAGGGCGCTTCCAGCGCTTCGTCAACCACCGCTTTGACGCGCTGCGTCGTCTCTATGTCCGCGTGCTCACCTTCGTCATCGAGATGCGCTGGGCCGTCGCTGCGGCCTCGATCCTCATCACCGCCGCTGCTTGGCCGCTGTACTCCATGTCCAAGTCTGAGCTCGCCCCGACCGAGGACGAGGGCGTTGTGTTCACCGTGATCCAGTCCGCGCCCGACGCCACGCTCGACTACACGCTGCGTTCCTTCGATCAGGTCGCCGACGTGTTCCTGAACACGCCCGAGCGCAAGTTCTTCTTCCAGGTCGCGCAGATTACCGGCGGCTTCGGCGGCATCCAGACTCAGGACTGGAGCAAGCGCGAGCGCAGCACCGCCCAGATCCAGGGCGAACTCTTCCCCAAGCTCCTCGCCATCGCTGGCGTCCGCGCGTTCCCCGCGCTGCCACCGCCGCTCCCCGGCGCGGGCCAGTTCGATATCGAGTTCATGGTCACGAGCAACGAAGAAGCGCCGCAGATGGCGTCTGTCGCTGGCCAGCTCGTCGGCGCGGCATTCGCCTCGGGCAAGTTCCTCTACGCGGATTCGGACCTCAAGGTCGATCTCCCGCAGACCCGCATCGTGATTGATCGCGACCGGGTCGCCGACCTCGGGCTCGACCTCGCGTCCGTGGGCCGCGACCTCGCCGTCCTGCTCTCGGGCGGGTACACCAACCGCTTCAACCACGACGGCCGGAGCTACAAGGTCATCCCGCAGGTCGAGGACCTCGCCCGCAGCAGCTCTGAGAAGATCAAGAACCTTAAGGTCCGCGCCGCCGACGGGGGGCTTGTCTCCATCGCCTCGTTCGTCACTCTCGAAACCGTGGCCGCGCCGCGCTCGCTCACTCGCTTCCAGCAGCGCAACAGCTTCAAGGTCTACGGCGGCGTTGCGCCCGGCGTCACCAAGGAAGAAGCGCTCTCTGCTCTCGAAAAGGCCGCGAAGGAGATCCTCCCCGCCGGGTATTCCTACGACTACGCTGGCGAAAGCCGCCAGATGCGCTCTGAGTCTTCTTCCCTCGTCGCCTCACTCGGCCTGGCGCTCGGACTCATCTACCTCGTGCTCGCTGCCCAGTTCAGCAGCTTCCGCGACCCGCTCATCGTGCTCCTAGGCTCGGTCCCGCTCGCCATCACCGGCGCGCTCGTCTTTACCTTCCTCGGCTTCACCACCCTCAACATCTATTCGCAGGTCGGTCTTATCACCCTTGTCGGTTTGGTCGCCAAGAACGGCATCCTCATCGTCGAGTTCGCCAACCACCTCCAGACCACCGGGCTCTCCAAGACCGAGGCCGTTAAACAAGCCGCCGCGACACGCCTCCGCCCCATCCTCATGACTTCCGCCGCCACTGTCTTTGGTCACTTCCCTCTCGTGCTCGTCACCGGCGCGGGCGCCGAGGCTCGCAACAGCATCGGCATAATCCTCGTCTCGGGCATGACCATCAGCACGGTCTTTACGCTCTTCGTGGTGCCGTGCATCTACACGCTCATCGCCGCCGAGCACAAGCACGCCGAGCTCGTTGATGAGGACGATCCGTCCATCTTCGCGCCGTCGAGCACCCGCCGCGGTGCCCCCGGGCACGATGAGTCGCTCGCGCGGAACGGCAACGTCGCCGCGATCTGAATGAATCTCACGCGTACGCGTAGCGTTCGTTGTTTAGCGCACGTCGCTCCACAGCGACGCCGTGCCAATCAAGAGATCGAAAGCTTCGGCCTTGAACTTCCCTGGCGCATCGACGCCAGCGCGACCTGGGATTCCAAGCCCTTGAGCAATTCCTCAAACGCGGCCGCCAGCGCCCCGCCACTCGTGAAGTTCGACGTGGGATCCCCCGAGTCAGAGTTCTTCCGCAGCGCCATCGTGATCGGCACGTTCCCCAAGTACGGCACGTTGAGCCGCTGCGCCATGGCCTCCGCCCCGCCGCGCCCGAAGATGTCGTACTCCTTGGTGACCCCGTCGCGATCAGGATCGCCCACAAAGTAACTCATGTTCTCGACGACGCCCAGCACCTCGATGCCCAGCTGCTGGAACATTTTCGTCGCCCGCACCGCGTCGTCCTGCGCCACTTTCTGCGGCGTACACACCACCACGGCCCCCGTCAGCTGCATCAACTGCGCCATCGTCAGCGGCACGTCCCCCGTTCCCGGCGGCAGGTCGATAATGAGATAATCCAGCTCGCCCCAGTTCGTCTGCTCGGCCAACTGCTTGAACGCCCCGTGCGCCATCGGCCCGCGCCAGATCAGCGGCTTCTCAGGGTCCACCAGTTTGCCGATCGTCATCGCCTTGACGCCGTGGACCAGGAACGGCTGCAAACGCCCGCTCAAAACCGCTGTCTCCAGCGCGTGCAAGTTCAACATCGTCGGCAGCGACGGTCCGTAGATATCGCCGTCCATCAGCCCCACCGCGTACCCTCGCCGCGCCAGCCCGACGGCAATATTTAGCGCGATCGTCGATTTCCCCACCCCGCCCTTGCCCGCGCCGACCGCGATGGTGTACTTCACGCCCGGCAGCGATCGCGCCGCGGCTTGCGGCGTCGGCTGCTTCGCGGGCGCAGCGCCGAGCCCGCCGATCGGGCGATGCCCCTCTCCGGGCGAACTGGTCGCCGCTCTCCCCGTCCCGCCGTCAAACCGCCCGAATCGCGACGTGCGAACCACATCGCCCGGCCCGTCCACAAACTCAACAATGAACGACTCAACCGCGACACCCAACCCGGCCGCCGCTCGCCCGACAGCCTCGCGAGCCTGGCTGGCCACCATCTCAAGCTCGCGCGACGGCGTCGCCTCAGGCAGCCCCAGCTTCACGCTCACGTACGCCTCGCACACCGACGCCGAACGAAACGCCCCCGACGAAACCAGATCTCCACCCGCGACGCGAACGCCCCGGAGCGCCTCGGCGATGTGCTGCTTGGTCAATGACATGGAAGTGTTTCCCGCTGTGTGAAATCAAATTCGATGAGGTGCGATCAAACCTCGTGCCAGTGCCGAGCAGGAATCGCCCTCGCAGAGCTCAACGGTATCGCCGGTTAGCGGCCACGGAACCGCTGCCGCCCTAACAACTTGAGCACGCCGCCAACGCGGTCACCCAAGCCCTAGCGGTTCTCCTGAAGAATCTCAACGTCCGATCACCCTTAACCACGCCGAACTTCGCAATACACGCTCGCCCGCCGCGTTGAGCCGATGTCCCTTGTGAGGTTTGAAGTACGACCATGAAAAGTGCCCGGCCCGGGCAGCATCATCGGAGTGAATCAATGAATCTGAACCGTCTCATCAACGCTCGTTCCGCCTCGCTGCTCGGCCTCGGGCTCAGCGCGGTCCTCCTGACATCTCTCGCGGGCACCGCCAACGCCCAGCTCGACGGCTCGCCGCCCGGGCAGCCCGCCCTCCGAGGCCCCGATGTCCGCGACGACTCCGTCCCCGGCCAGAAGCGCCGCTTCGGGCCCGGCAAGGCTCAAGGCAAAGACCGCCTCGACGACCGCGGCACTCCGCCACGCATCTTCATGCAGGCCTTGCGTATTCTGAAAGATAACGACACGCCCGGTGACGCTCGCCTCACGCCCGTTCAGGACGAAAAACTTCAGGCTATCGGCCGCGGCTTCCGCGAAGAAGTCAAAGCCTACATGGACCAGCACCACCAAGAGATCCAAGGCCTGCGCGAGAAAATCGGCCCCGAAGCCAACGCCAAAATCGATGGCAAACTTCGCAATGCCGGGTTCCCTGGCGCGAGCGGCAAGAACGGACCCCAAGGCCGTCCCGAAGGCCGTCCTGAAGGCAAGGGCGGAAAACGCTCGCCTCGTGACGGTGGTCCCAACGGTGGTCTCAACGGCACTTCCAACGGTGGTCGCGACGGCGGCCTCGACGGCGAGCACATGCAACCGCCCCTCAACGATCAGGCGGGCGACGGTCAGAAGCTCTCGCGCGGCAAGCCGCGCAAAGAGGGCAAGCTCATCGCCGACGACCTCGCCGCTACCCAGCGTTTGAAGGAAATCATGGACGCGGCCCCCAAGTTCAAGGACTCCGAAGCTCAGGCCTGGGCACTGCTCACCGAGACGCAGCGGCCCATCGTGCAGGACGAGCTGGCCCGGCTTCGCGAGAACGGACCCTCACGCCTCAACCCTGGCCAAGGTCGCCCCTCCAAGGGCGGCCCCGACGGAGCTCTCGACGCCAAGGAAGGCCGCGAGAAAATGCGCGAACGTCTCGAGAATCTCTCCCTCGAAGAACGCGAGCAGATGAAGCAGAAAATCCAGGACCGCCGCGCCAAGCGAGGCCCCGCCAACGGTCAGCCCAAGCCCCCGCCACCGATGGAAGACGTCGACGTCCCGACGCCCGAGCCCAAGTAAAATCCGCCATCTTTCAAGCTGTTGTGCCAACGAAGGCCGAGATCTCACGACAGTGAGGTCTCGGTTTTTTCGCACTCATAGCGCGGGTCTTCTCTTCGGCTTAGGGCAGGCTCGCGTTCGATCCTTGCACCGAGATTGATTTCTGGTCCGCGCTGATCGTCGACGGCCGTCTCAGTTCCGTGTACGTGATCCCCGCCAGAATCACCGCCAGCACCATCGGCCCCGCCACGCGAGCCGCCCCGACCAACTTTGGTGCCCGGCTTTCCTGATCCCACACCGCGCGCGAGGCCGCCAGCACCAGAACCAGCAGCACCATCGGCTCCAGATAGCGCTGCCACGCGAAGAACGTTGCCGTCTGCGCCGCCGTGAACCCCAACAGGCTCACCACCAGAACCCACGCCTCGCGCCGTGTCAGCGCCGACCACACCAACCCCAGCATCGCCCCGCCGACCACCGATCCGCCCGTGATGAACACCGACCGCCCAGCGATATCGGGGAACTTGCGCGCGATCGTCCAGAACCCCGAGTACCGCCCTTGTTCAATGCTCCAGAACGTCTGGGGTACCACCGCCAGCACGAGCCCAACCCCCGCGCCGATCGCGACCGCGACCACCACGCCACGCTCGCGCGCGATCAACCGCGCGATCGCGAGATAGAACGAACCAAGAAAGAACACTCCGAATAGCCCGACCAGCGTTAGCACGAACGCCGGGGTCGCAAAGTTCCCGCCCGTTGAGTTCGGAGCGTTCTCCCCAACCACCGGATCGAACACCTCGCCCTGGAACAACGGCGGGACCAGCCCGCCCCACGAGCGAACGAAATACGCCAGCATCAGAAACGCTGGCAGCGTGAACACCAACGCCACTGACGCGCGCGCGAGCCGAGGCCGCAAAGTCGAGCGATCGCTCTCGCTCGGCGCCGCTCGCGCGAGCCACAGCGAACCGCTCTCGCCCATCCACGCCGCGAACCACACCACTCCCGCCGCCCAGACGTGAATCTGCCGCGCCCACACGAGCAGCACCAGCAGCACGCCTGTGATCGTTAGCGTTCGCAGGTTCACGCGCCGATCGAGCGCGATGAGCATCACCCCCAGCACCGCCCACCACGCCGCGTTGTCGGGCAGCAAGAAAACCGCTGGCCCGAACACGTACACCGACGCCCCCACCGGCAGCAGCAGCGCCGCCGTCATCATCGGCCCGCTCCGCCGCGCCAGCGCCACTGCCAGCGTCGCCAGCAGCCCGATCGTGAACAACGACCCACCCAGACGCAGCACCGCCAGGTCCGCGCTCACGAACCGTGCCACCGCCGCCAGCACAAGGTGGAACCCGGGAGTTGTCGCGGACCGATAGTTCACCAGATCAAAGTTTGGCCACTGCGCCGCGAATTGGCGCACCGCCATCGCGTGGTACAGGTCTTGGTCGTAAGTCGCACGCCCGCCAGCCAGCAGGTCCATTGCAACCACCACGCCGATGACGAGCGCAAACGCCGCCACCACACCAAGCCCTGCGAGCAGGCTCTTCGTGTTCACCGGCATCGGATCCTCGCGATGATTCCTCATACCTCTCCATGGACGACAAAGTCATCCGCGCGGCAAAGTC
>CAZIMT010000127.1:0-9769 GCA_964540295.1 uncultured Phycisphaeraceae bacterium | reverse complement strand
CGCCCTCCCAGCCCTTCACGCTTGGCGGGAAGAAGAGGTTCTGCCCCATCAGGTCCAGAGCGTCGTTCAAGATTGAAAGATCGCGCGTCGGCGGCGTCATCGACCGTACCGCGCCGACCAGCAACTGCACGGGCGACTTGATCTGCTGTCCCATGAAGGCCGGGTCGTAGAAGTGTTGGCTTGACAAGATCTGCTTCAGCGTGGGCTTGAGTTCGTAACGTTGCGTCAGGAGAGTGGCCGCGATTTGATGGATGACTGTGCCGATGCCGTCGTCAAGGTCGCGGTCGCTCTGCCGTTCGAGCGGGGGCAGGTCGTTCACGAAGAACCCGTAGAGCTTCCGGGCCATGAACTGGGCGCAGTCTCGCTGACCAAGAATGATGCGGACGAAATCGTCACCGTCGGAGTTCCCGATCTTCCCGAGGATGTTTTTCTTGGCCGTGTCGTGGTTGTTTCTATCGAAGACGAAATCGTCGTCCTTGAAGGTGTACCCGGTGAGCGATCGAGCGCCTTCCTTGATGTCCTTCTCGGTGTACCTGCCCACGCCGAGGCTGAAGAGCTCCATGATCTCTCGCGCAAGATTCTCGTTGGGGTGGTCCTTGCGACTCTGGTTGTTGTTGAGATAGGCCAGCATCGCCGGGTCGCGGATGATGCCGAAGAGGAGATCGCCGAAGTTTCCCAGCGCGTGGGTGCGGAACAGCTGGTTCTGCTTGAACATATGGAAGCTGTTCTCGATCGTGCGGTAGCTGGTGGCGAAGTGACCGTGCCAGAACAGGGTCATCTTCTCTTCCAACGGCCGTGGCGTCTCGATCATCTTCTTGAGCCACCACTTCTGCATGTCGTTAATCTGCTCGCGGTCCTTGCGTTCCTGCTCCTGCTTCATCTTGCGGAACTTGGCGACCAGGTCCTCGTCCTGAGCCTTCTGCGCCTTGCGGTAGGCTTGTTTCTCTTCCTCGTTCGGTGGCCGCATGATGCTGCTGTCGAAGCGGTCGGGGCGGATCGGTTCCTCGCCAGTGTTGCCGGGGTTGAGCAGGTGGTCGACCGATTTTTCGAGCCCCCAGCCCACGAGGGTCTGGATCTGCTGCGGCGTGCCGCCGAACCCGGCTCGCCAGAGAAGGTGCCGTGCCTGTTCGTAGCCGAACTTGTTCGTGGGGAGGGCGGAGAGCGATGTGTTCACGCGCGGCAGGGCGGCATCAGGCTTGGCGGGTGATTTGGAAACAGGCTGGGAACGGCGTGTGAGAAACGGCATCGATCGTTCTCCGGCTGCGGCCTACCGATCCAAGTTTCGCTCGATTCGATCTATCAAGATGTCCGGCACGAAGAGGTCGCAGTGCTGAACGCCGACCAGCACGAAAGATTTCACTCGGACCCTCGGACTGAGCCCCGACATTTTTCAGCGAAGTCGCTCGACCGAGCGTCTACAAATCTCTTCGTGCTAGATCTATCGGGCGTTCCCGATCCACAGGCGTCATCTTAAAGTTTCTGGGGATTTCCGTGAGATGATTTCGGACCCGGCACTGATCGAGGACTTTTTTTCTTGCTCGAACGGTTCGAACCGAGCCCTTGCCGCGAGCGTGATAACTCAGACTCCGATGGTGTTCACGCCGCAATCGACATAGATCGTCTCGCCCGTGACGCCCTCGGAAAGGTCGCTGGCGAGGTACACGGCGGTCTTGCCGACATCTGATCCCTCGGTCCCACGCCGCAGCGGAGCTCGCTTGATGGCGTGCTCTTCCATCTCGCTCGTGCCGCCGACGGCCGAGCTGGCTAGCGTGCGGAGGTACCCGCCGGAGATAATGTTGACCCTGATTTTGTGCTCGCCCAGCTCGGCGGCGAGATAGCGCCCCGTGCATTCCAGGGCGGCCTTGGCCACGCCCATAACGTTGTACCCGGGCACAACTTTCTCTGCGCCGTAATAGCTCATGGCCATGATCGAACCGCCCGTTCGGGACATGATCGGCTTAGCCCGCTTGGCCATCGCTAGCAGGGTGTACGACGAGATGTCGATGGCGGAGAGGTACGCCGCGCGCGGCGTCTCGACAAACTTTCCGGGCTGGAGCCATTCGCGATCGGCGAAGGCGATGGAGTGGACCAGATAGTGCATGTGGTCGAATTTTTCGGCGTAGGCCGCGAATGCCGCGTCGGTCTCGGAATCGCTCCCGGCCTCGAGCGGGTGGAACCAACCGTCGGTGACGCCCAATGCTTCGACCGCCTTGCGTGTTCGGCGTTCGTTCTTCTCACCGGGGAGGTGGGTGAAGGCGCAGCGCCCGCCGTGCTCGATGATCGACTTGGCGATGTGCCAGGCGTACGAGCGGTCGTTGGCGATCCCGACGATAAGCCCGGTTTTTCCGGTGAGAAGGCCCATGCGAGAACTCCGATCGGCTTGGATGAAGAGCGTCGTGTGAAGTGTACGCCCGCGGCCCGCTGATCGGTTGCGAACCGGTTCACGCGGGGAACTTCAGCTTGATCATTGAGCCGAGGAACGGGATGCTGAAGCGGCGGGTGAAGACGATGGCCGCGCTCCCCGCGAAGACCACGCAGGCCAGACCGAAGAGCAGCCCTCCGTCGTCCTTGACGACGATTCCAAGTTTGGTCAAGTGGCTCATGATCGCGCCCGAGATCACTCCCAAGGCCAAGATCGCGCCGAAGACGACGGCCCGAGGGATCAGTAGAAGGATGACCGCGATGAGTTCCGCGATGCCCGACCCGATCCGTCCGACCGGTTCGAGCCCGAGCTTTTCGAAGATGTACCTGGGCTCTTCCGCGCCCGTGAACTTGAAGAACAGGGTTTTAGCGAGGATCGTCACGACGATGATCTGAAGGATCCAGCTGACGATGAGCGCATTTTTGGAAAGCATTCGAAACCTCCTCGTTGGACACCCACGTCTCAAATATGAACCCGGCGATTGATCGGATGCGAATAGCACGCGATCGGTTACAGAACGAAACGCTGGCTCACACACCTTCCGAACAAACTCTTGTCGCGCCGTCCTGAAGAACCCTCTGAAAGCATTTTCGCCGGTAACCACGGGGCTTTGAGGCAACGTGCCCGTGTGCGCCGACGCGCGAAGATTAATCACCAGCCACTCCGCAGCGCCCGCCCGCAGCCGCGTGATCCTGGGTCATAGTGAAGTAGGAATTGCGTTCATAAACAGAACCAACGCGTGTTCGCACGCGGGAGTAGTGACGTGGGCACAGCCGATCACGAAAAAGTCGCCGCGATCCTCCGTTCGGCTCTCGGGCTCCGGCCCGAAGGTCGTCGTGAGCTGCTCGACCGGGCCTGCGGCGACGACGCGGAGCTTCGTCGCGCTGTCGAGTCGATGCTGATGAAGCAGAGCCTCGCGACCATGCCCGGGATTGAGTCTGATGCGCCGAGCAACGGCAAGCACACCAGCCCGGCCGCCGCGACCGTCGGCGTACGCACCATTGGTTCGTACATAGTTGAAGACATCTTGGGCGAGGGCGGCATGGGCGTTGTGTATCGCGCCACTCAGGCAAATCCGCGCCGAACCGTCGCGCTCAAGGTTGTGCGACCGACGCTCCTCACGCCGCGCATGCTGCGCCGCTTTGAGCACGAATCGCAAGTGTTGGGGCGGCTCCATCACCCCGGCATCGCGCAGGTTTATGAGGCCGGAACCGCCGATACCGGCGCTGGCGTGCAGCCGTTCTTCGCGATGGAGTACGTTCGCGGCACCGTGCTCACCGCCCATTGCGCGAACGCGCAGCTCACCACACGCCAACGCCTCGGCCTGTTCATCAAAGTCTGCGAGGCCGTCCAGCACGCCCATCAGCACGGGGTCATCCACCGCGATCTCAAGCCCGGCAACATCCTCGTCGACCAGACGGGCCAGCCCAAGGTTCTCGACTTCGGTATCGCCCGGGTCACCGATTCGGACATTCACACCGCCACCATGCAGACCGACGTCGGGCAGCTTGTCGGCACTCTCCCCTACATGAGCCCCGAGCAGATCGCTGCTGATCCAACCCAACTCGACACCCGGTCGGACGTTTACTCGCTGGGTGTGATCCTCTACGAACTGCTCGCGGGGAAACTCCCGCACAACGTTGTCGGCAAGACCATCCCCGAGGCCGCTCGCGTCATCGAGCATCAACGGCCCGCACCGCTGAGCTCTATCAACCGCGTCTTCCGCGGCGACCTCCAGACCATCGCGGGCAAGGCTCTCGAGAAGGACAAGCAGCGCCGCTACCAATCGACGTCGGACCTGGCCGCGGATCTCATCCGCTATCTGCACGACGAGCCGATCCTCGCTCGACCGCCGAGCGCAACTTATCAACTTGGGAAGTTCGCGTCTCGTCACCGCGGGTTGGTGGCTGCGTTCGCCTGCGTCCTTGTGATCCTGACCTTGGGTGTGGTCGCCACTGGCTACCAAGCCGTCCGCGCCACCCGAGCCGAACGCTCTGAATCTGCTCGCCGCATCGAAGCCGAGCAAGCGCGAGCCGAGGCCGAGCAGCAGCGTGATAGCGCGAAGCGTGAGGCCAAGAAGGCTGAGGCCGTCACCGCGTTCCTTGCCGACACCATCTCGTCGGTCGATCCCGCAGAGAAAGGCCGGAATGTGAAACTCGCCGATCTTCTCGACGACGCGGGCAAGCAACTCGCCGACAACTACAGCGACAAGCCGGACGTTGCCGCGGCGCTTCACGCCGCTCTCGCTCGCTCTTACCACGGCCTAGCCCTAGAAACAGAGGCTCTCTCCCACGTTAACGCGGCGATCGAAATGTTCACAGGGACGACCGGCGCAGACAGTGCCGACACGCAGTCAGCTCGCCTGACGCTGGGCCGCGTTCTCCGCCGCCTTTCCAAGTTCGACGAGGCTCGTGCTGTCTTTCAACCGCTGCTCGAACTCAGTGAAAAGACGCTCGGCCCGGACGCTGACGAAACCCGACGCGCGCTCGAAGGGCTCGCCTGGACCTACGCCGACCAAGGCAAGTTCCTCGAAGCAATCGTCGCGTTCCGTGACCTGGGCGATCGCGCCGAACGCTACGCCGGACCCGATGACCGGTCCACGCGATCCGCGCGACGGATCCTCGGCGAGATCCAGCTCGAAGCTGGCGACACCGCGGCCGCCGAAAAACTGCTTCTTGAAGTTCTCGAGCGAACGCGCCGAGTTGCCAAGCCCGGCGATTCCGAACTGATGGCCCTCCAGGACAGCCTCCAGCAGCTTGCTCGGAATCGGGGCGACTTTGACGCCGCGATTGCCTTTGGGCGAGCCTCACTCGAAGGCGAACTCGCCAAGTACGGGCCGGACCATCCCAACACGCTCTCGCGCCGGACGACGTTTTCCCGCACACTCATCCAAGGCGGCAAGCTCGACGAAGCGGTTTCCCAGCTTCGCGACGTCTTGGCGACCCAGCGCACTAAGCTCGGCGCCGAGCGCTTCGACACGCTGACGACTTCGGCGTTCCTGGCCGACGCGCTTCAGACGATGGGGCAGACCAACGAGGCCAAGGATCTCCGTCGCTTCGTCGCCGAGGCTCGCGTTCGCCTGCTCGGCCCGGACCACCCTCAATCGCTTGTTGCGAGAACCAACCTCGCGTACGTGCTCGGGGATTGCCACGAATACGCGGAGGCCGAATCGATCTTGCTCGATCTTTTCGAACGTCGCGAACGCCTGTTCGGTGCGGAGCACGCGGAAGTGGCGCTGACTCTTTCGATGTTGGGAAGCAGTGCTTTGCTTGCTGGCGACGCGGTCAAGGCCGAGCCGTACCTTCGACGTGCTCTGGCGATCCGTGAAAAAATTCTTCCCGAAGGCAGCGGTGCTCGCGGCTACACGATGACCTTGCTCGGTGAGGTATTGAGGCTTCAGAAGAAGTTCGACGAGGCCGCGGCGCTCACGCCGACCGGCGCGGAATGGGTTCTCTCAGACTCGCGTTCGCCCGCGAGAAACAAACGAGAAGCCATAGCGCGAGCGGTCAGCCTTTACGAGAACTGCGGAGATTCGGAGCGCGCCGCGACTTGGCGGAACCGCCCGCTCACGAATCGATAATTGTGTCCCGCCATGCTCAACGAGCCCAGCGTACTTGCGTGGGACGAAGCCGCACATTAAAAATTCGCGAAGGTCACATAGGTGATAAAAGCCTGCGATCAATGAGTCAACGGACGATCGCTTCGATCGAGGCCACCGTCGCGTCATCGTCGAGATTCCCGCCGCCGGAGAACTGATCGATCGCCGCGAACGCGCGCTGCACGTCTGTCACGGCCGACTCGCCGGGATCAATCGCCGCCAACAACCGGTCGGCCCCGAACATCTGCCCGTCCGAGCCCTTCTGCTCGGTCAGGCCGTCGCTGTACACCACCACGCGATCGCCCGCGTTCAACTCAAGCATTCCCACGGTGTACTGCTGGTCTGGGTCGATCCCGATCGGGATGCCGCCCGCGGCGTTCGGCACGGCCGCGCAGCGCCCCCCCTGCCGCAGCATCCAGTGCCCGTGGCCCGCGTCCACGTACGCAAGCGAAACGCCTCGGCTATTCGCGCCGTGGTGCGGAGAAAAAACGCCTACCCACAGCGACGCGAACTTCCCGCCCGCCGACCGATCGCTGACGTACCGGTTGACGGCGTGTACCGCGGCGAGCGGGTCCGCTGTGGTTTGCAGCTGCGCGTGCAAGTACGACTGCATCAACGCCATGAGCATCCCCGACCCGAGCCCGTGCCCCGCAACATCGCCGACCGACACCGCGATCCTGCCGTCGCCGATCTCGATCACGTCGAACAGATCTCCCGCGACAAAGAGCCCGGGCCTCATCTCCATGGCGTAACGGATCGGCCCGATCTCGCCGCGCGGCGCGGGCAGCATGACCTCTTGTGCCTCGCGTGCCGCTTGGATGTCCTGTTCGAGAACGTGCTGCCGTTTCTGGAGCTCGATTCGCTTCAAGTTCGACAACGAGAGCCCGTAGGCACGCGCGATCGCATCGCAGAACCCCGCCGCCTCCCCCTGTACCGACGTCTCTTGCCCGCGTGCGTCGAGGTACATGTACCCCTCGACGGACCCACCCAAGAAGATTGGCGCGCAGATCGCCGAGTGGATCCGCAGTTCAGCGATGCTCTGCTGCGCAGAAAAACCTTCGGTTGTGGTCAGGATGCTCAGTTCGCCCAAGGCCGCCTGCGTCACCAGCGACTGGCTGAACAGGAACGGGCCTCGGTCCTGAGCGTTGCGGCGCACCGATTCAACGATCTGCACGTCGTGCCCCGAGCCTGCGCGCCGGAGGACGGCACCGCGCGCGTACCCGGTTCCTTCGAGCGCCGAGTCCAAGGCCGTGCGTGCGAGGACGGTCTCTTCCGCCGCCGTGCTCAGTCGCGCCAGGCAGTCGCCCAGGAGCTTCAGCCGTCGATCCGAACGCGCGAACGCTGGCGAGGCGCGCTCGACCCGCTGCGTCGAGGCTCGGGCGTCGTCGATCGTCGCTGCGATCACCGGCGCGATACGCCCGACGCGAACTCGGAACGTCCAAGGCCCGATCCGCAGCAGATCGCCCGCCACGACCACCGACGGTTTAGACTCCTCCAGCCGCACGCCGTTCAAGTATGTCCCCGCCCGCGCGCTCTGGTTGACCACATACCACTCGTTGCCGCGGTGCATCAGCGTCGCGTGCCGGCGTGACACTCCGTCGTGCAACAGACAGATGTCGTTGGTCGCGGCTCGTCCGATCGTGGAATGCTTGTCCGCGAGCGCGACGAACGTCGCCTCGTAAGGGCCCGAGAGCGATTCGAGTGTGAGTTCGTTCGTCGTCATCGTTGTCGCGGCAAGTCTACGCGCTCGGGCCTTGCGGCAGACGCCGCGCTGACCACCCAAGCGGCCAACGCCTAGCAGTCAACGCCCAAGCGGTTACCCCCGCGGTTCCGGCTCGGGATCTCGCTCGCGTGCGATCATGTCTGAATAGCTGCACCCGATGATCTCACCCAACGCTGGCCCGAACGACGAACGCAGTTTGCCGATCGTCGCGTGGCACCGCGCGACGTTGTTGCTCGGCGAGACCAGCGATTCAAACTCCAGGAACGACCCCAGCCCCTCGACCACATCAAGATGAATCCGCGTGGAATCCAGCATGTACAGCTCGCGCACCTTCCGCACCACCACCCACACAGGCAGCGGCGTGGCTCCGAAGCGCTCCATCGCCTGAGCCTCGCTGTAGATCGTGAAGTGGCTCAGCTTGGGCCGGGCACGGTTCTCGCGGTCGTAGAAAATAAACTCCGTCGGCTCACCCTTGCACTCGCGTTTCTTGAGCCGACCGGCCGCGATCTGGAAGTAGGTGTCGGTCTGATCCAGAGTTAGGATGAACGTTGCGCCCAAGGCCTTGCACACCGAGCGTGCCAGCGGGAGATCACGAAGCTCGGCTTTAAATTCAACGTTGTGCATGGTTCGCCGGGACGTCGGCACTCCGCGCCGACTCTCGCTCCGCTCCTGTCTCACGCTTCCATCTCGAGAACTCAACTTACCAAGAAAAACCAGAGAAAACCATGCGATTGTCGAGGTCGCTGTTCACCGATCGACGAGCCAACCACCCTACTTGAGCCGTGCCAACTCTTGGTTGAGTTTCGCCTCGTCCCAGATGGTTATCCCCAGCTCGCGGGCGCGATCGAGCTTGGAACCGGCCTTCTCACCGACAATCAGAACATCGGTTCTTGTTGAAACCGAGCCAGAAACCCGGGCTCCAAGATCTTCAAGCTTCTCAGTCAACGCTTCTCTTTCAAATCCGGTTAAAGTTCCTGTTATCACGATGGTCTTGCCAACAAATGGACCAGCCTGAAGATCACCGGTGAGCTTCAAGTATGCAGACGCGCTCATTTCCACACCGACAGCCTCAAGGTCTCTAAGTGTTTGCTGACCTACGCTGGAATGAAGATATTTATACACCGCAGGGCCAGCATCCTTGCCTAACCCTGTTTGCGGACGTTCGGCACTGATCTTGGCATACCCCAGTTCGATTGCTTCCGACGATTTCAAAGATTTTGGACGAAGTCGTCGTTCTTCCGCGGCAAGCAGTAAGGGTAAACTCGGGAAGTGCCGTGCAAGTAGCTTGGCTGTGGTTTCTCCCAAATGTCGAACGCCAAGACTTCCAAGTACACGAGCGAATCCACGCGATTTACTAGCTTCAATGCCTTCAAGCATGATTCTGACGTTTGTTTCGCCGAGGCCACGAAGCTCAACGAGCGCTGCCTGGTGATTATGCAAGCGATAGATATCGGCGAAATTATTCAGAGGGATAGATGAGTTATGCCGGATTAGGTAGACAGTTTCTTCACCCAAACCTGTAATACCCATTTGACGACGCCCGACAAACCAGACGAGTTTTTCTTCGATTTGACTTGGACATTCTGGATTTAAGCAAAAGCGTCCTGATTCATCGTCCGGTCCAATCGCTCCTGGAGGGCCATTATCACGTTCTCGTCTTGTATCTAGCAGCTTTGTGGTGGCTTTCTCGTACTCTTCGCAGGCTTTCGGATTGTTTGGTGACTTCTTTAGTTGGCGCTCGGCCTTGATGAAACGTGCCTCAGACGCTCGCAGCCGGAAGGGTAGGTTTTCCCATCTTTCCCATTCAGTTGTCCGAGTCTGCTTGATCTCAGTATCGACGGGCCCTCCGCATTCCGGACACTGCTCAGGTGGCTGTATTGCAATAGCATTCTTTGCTCTTGTGCTGGTTGCAACTCCTACAACATATGGAATTACTTCGCCAGCCTTCTCGATCTCGATGAGGTCGTTGAGGTGGATGTCGCGTTTGAAAATCTGCCCATAATTATGCAGCGTCGCGTGCTGCACC
>CAZIMT010000126.1:2238-9848 GCA_964540295.1 uncultured Phycisphaeraceae bacterium | reverse complement strand
CCACCGCCGAGCATCTCCGCGCACCGCGCCGCGGCGAGCAACCCGAGCGATATCGCCTCGCCGTGCTGGAGCGGGGTGTTTGCCGGATTTCCATCCGGGCTCAGCGTCGCGATCGGTTCGAAGGCGTGCCCGAACGTGTGTCCGAGGTTGAGCAAGGCCCGCCCGCCCTCCGCGCTCTGGGCCTCTTCTCGCTCATCGCCCGCGACCACCGTCGCCTTGATCTTCACGTTTCTCGAGACGAGCTCGATGAGCGTGCGTGAATCCTGCGCCAGGATCGCGTCAAGGTTTGCCCCGATCCAATCGAACAACCCCGGATCGCCCGCGACCGCGCCGATCATCCCGTGCTTGACGCACTCGGCCAGCCCGGAGCGGAAATGCCGCGGCGGCAGCGATCGCAACGTGCCGATGTCCGCGACGACCGCGGTCGGTTGATGGAACGCGCCGACGAGATTCTTCTTGATCGAAGCGCCGTCATGCCCGCCGGAGTCTGTGCTGAGATTGACGCCGGTCTTGCCGCCGACGGACGCGTCAACCATGGAGAGCAGCGTGGTGGGGCACTGCACGACCGGCACGCCGCGGCGGTAGGTCGAGGCCGCGAACCCGGCCACGTCGCCGACGATCCCGCCGCCCAGCGCGATCACCGGGTCGCGCCGCTCGTGCCGAGTGCGGGCTAGCGCGACCAACAACCGTTCGAGTGTCGCGAGAGATTTCTCCGGCTCGCTAGCGTGGAGACGGGTGATTGAAACTTCAAAGCCTGAGCTGTTGAGCGAGTTCGTGGCGCGATCGATCGTGATTTCGGGGAGCGCTGAATCCACAGCCAAGAACGCGCGAGTCGTGAGCGCAAGCCGCTCGCGCACGATCGGGCCAAGGTCGTCCAGCGGTCCGTCGCCGATCCGCACCGAGTACGACCGCGGGCCGAAGTTGACGAGGATAGTGTGCATGAGTGTGGCCTCAGGTCACGTCGGCGTTGGTTGAGTGCTCGCGTGGAGCGGGCGCGGCTGGTTCGGTTGAGGCTGGGTTCTCGCGCGTGGGCTTAGGGTTCGTGCTCCCGGATAGTCCGCGGCATTAGCTGTGAGTGCCGAAGGTTCCGTCGTCGCTCTGAAGCCCGGCGCGGTTGCGAGGCAGTTGTTCGGGCCGCTCCCATTCGATCCGCGGCGCATCGCCCCACAGCATCTCAAGGTCGTAGTGGGCCCGGGTGTTGGGCTCGAAGAGGTGGACGATCGCATCGACGAAATCGACGAGCAGCCAACTGGCGCGATCGTCGGAGTTGGTCCGGAAGGCCTTAAACCCCATCTTCCCGCCGAGTTGCTCGACGTGCTCGAGGACCGACCGCATCTGGCGGTCCGACGAGCCCGAACCGACGACGACGAAGTCCGTGACGGTGCTCAGCCCTCGGATATCCATCACCATGACGTCGGTACATTTATAGTCCGAAAGCAGGCGGGCGACCTCGACGACGAACTTCTGCGACTCGGTCGCCGCGGCTGGCTTGACGCGGGCCGCCCGGGCGGTGGCGGACTTGACCGATCGTTCGGATTGCTCGTCGGATTCGGGCTGGGCAGAGGTTGAGGACAGTGCGGCGGTGGTTCTGGTCGGCTTGGTCATACAAAGGGAGGATAGGACGGCTGTGCCGCGAGCGGGCCGGGGAAGCTGGGGGAGATGCCGGGAAAGTGCGTTTTTCTCCCTCCCGGACGACGATACACGCCCCGATGCTTGTCTACATCAACCTCGGCCTTGCGCTCATTGCGAACCTCTGGTGCCTCTTGCTCCTGCTGCGCTTCCGGCGGCAGAGTTCTCGGCACCATTCCTTGGAACAACGTCACGACCAGACGAGGCTCGAACTGGTCACGCTGCGACGCCGCAGCTATGCCCTAGCCGCGGACGCCAAGCTCGCGCGCTCGGCCCGCGCTCCCAAGTTCACCATCGAGTTCCGAGCCGAACGAGGCGAGGACGCGGTGCTGTGGGATATCTTCGAGGGGCAGATGGAAGGCTTCTTCATCGACGCTGGCTCCTACGACGGCTACACCAACAACGTTACCTACGCCTTCGAAGCGATGGGTTGGACCGGCATGCTCATCGAAGCCAACCCGACCCGCTACCGCCAGTGCGTCGCACGCCGCTCGCGCAGCCAGGTCGTCCACGCGGCGCTCGGGCCCAAGAGCTCGACCGCCACAACCAAGTTCATGGTCCCCGACGCCGAAGGGCGGGGTTTGCTCAGCCTGCACGCGGGAGAGATGCTCGGTCACGGCAAGCACCTCAACCACCCCAAGCTCGTCATCGGCTCGCGCTGGCGTCGGGGGGCCAAGTCTGGCAAGCGAGCCAGGGGTGTTGCCAACGGGCTCCCGCCCGGGAAGCTCGTCGAGGTCGAGGTCCCGCTGCGTGCGCTCAACGACGTGTTGGCCGGGCATCTGGGCGGGATCGATCTGGTCGTGGTGGACGTTGGTGTGAACGACTTCGAGGTCTTGCGTGGGTTCGACCTCGCGCACTTCCGCCCGCGCGTGATCTTGGTCGAGGACAACTCCGCAGGCCGCAGCGAGAGGCTGGTCAAGTTTTTGTCGGGCGCGGGGTATACGCTGGCGGGGTGGATCGGTGTGAGCCAAATCCACGTGCGCAACGACGAGCGAGAGATGCTCCGTCGCGCTCGCGAGCTGTGCCCCAAAGAGCCCGTCGTCGACGACCGGGTGTGAACTTTCACCGACCGCCCCCGTGACCTCCTTAGACATCGTCATACCGACCTTCAATGCGCCCGCCGACCGGCTCGGTCGGGTGCTTCGCAGCGCGCTCGCCTGTGACGATGTTGGGCGTGTGATCATTGTGGACGACGGGTCGAGTTCCTCACCCACAGCCAAGTCTCTCGGGCTCGGGGCCGATTCACTCGAGAAGCTCGTCGTGCTGACTCAACTCAACGCGGGCCCTTCGGCCGCCCGCAACCAAGGGCTGCGCACCGCCACCGCCGACTTCATCCTCTGCGTCGACGACGACGACGAGCTGATCCCCAAGGGCGTGGCCGCGATGGTCGCGCTGGCGGATCGCCTCAACGCCGCCGGGGCTGTGGCTGCGCGGTTCAACGTGAAGTCTTTGGGCCCGAACGTGAACTCAGTCCTGAAGGACGTCCCGCCCGAGTGGGCTGGCCGATCGCTCCCCGACCCCGCCGATGTCTTCACCCCCATCGCGCTCTTTGGCGGCTCTGGGCTCCTCGTACACCGCCGCGTCCCGGCCGAAGGGATCTTCTTCGACGAGTCGCTCCAGCACGGCGAGGACCGCGAGTTCCTGCGCCGGGTTGCGGGCATCGGCAAGCTCGCGGTGTCGGCCGAGCCCGCGCTCCGCGTCGCCATCCACGAGGGCGGCACGAACCTCAGCTCGCACTCGAAGTTCCCGCGCCGCATCCGCGATCATGTCGTAGTTCTCGATCGCTACCTCGACGTTCGCAGCCAGTTTCATATGCGCAGCGCCACGACCTGGCTGCTCGACGCGGCCGCGAAAGCGCGAGTGGACCGCGAGTCTTGGTCGATCCTGCTCGCCGCGTGCCGCAAGCGAGGATGGTCGATCCCCTTGAAAGCTCGCCTGCGCAGGCACATCCGCGGAGCCTCGGCGTGAGCCACATCAGCACCGCGCCCAACACCGCGCGGCCGATCAACTCCGGACCGATGACGCTCGGGCTCTGCACTTTCAACCGCGGCGACAAGATCATCTCGACGCTCGAAGCGATCACGAAGCTCGACCGCGCCGACGGCCGACTGCTCGGCGCGATCATCATCGACAACAAGTCCACCGACAACACGGCCGCAGTAATCGACGAATTCATCTCGAACCACGCGAAAGTTGATCCGACCTTCCTCATCCGCCGCGTCCACGAGCCGCGCCCCGGCAAGGCCAACGCGATCGAGCGGCTGTTTGTGGAGATCGATTCGGCCGGGACCGAGCCCCCGGTCGTCGGCATGATCGACGACGACACGTTGCCCGAGAAAAACTGGGCCCGCGGCATGCTCTCGCTCCTCGACGACATCCCGCGCGCCGGGGCAGTGGGAGGGCCGGTCCGCATCGTCTGGGAGGACGGCCCGACGCCCATCGCCACGATCTACAAGCGCTCGCTCGGCGACCAGTTGCTCGGCGAGCAGCGCGTCAAGCTCGCGGACCCCGCGAGTTTTCTGATGGGCGCGTCGGTGGCGGTGCGGATGCAGGCCGTGCGTGATTCGAAGTGGCGCGAGCTGCGCAGTATGGATACCCACCGCGGCAAGTCGCTGCAGACCGGCGAGGACGCGGAGATCTGCCTGCGAATCCGCAACGCCGGGTGGGAGATCTGGTACGAGCCAAGCGCCGCGATGGGGCACCTGATCCCGCACTGGCGCACCACGCCCGAGTACATCGCCAAGCTGCGCGAGTCGATCTGCCGCAGCGAGCCGATGATCAAGTGGCTCTCGACGCCCGGCGTCGATGCGGCCTGGGCCCGAGCGAACGCACGCCGCGCGAAGGTGTTGTGGTGGAAAACACGCTTCTTTGACTGGAGGCCCACGCGCCGCCGCGTGCGTCTGGCGGAGCGATTCGGCCGCGTTCGCGGCTGGAACGAACTCGTCGAGTGGATCGACGCCCACCGCGCGTGAGGCTCGCATTCACCTCAGAGAAACCACGCAGAATCGTGCTTTGTTCGCATCATTCACGCGATACTCGATCAGACTTCTTCCGACAATTTCGACCTTTTCTGCCTCTCGCGCCGATACCCCCTCCATGAGCACGCTCGGCACCGGGATCGCCCAGTCTCTCGCAGGCCTGAATCAAGCCCAGCGCATCGTCGCGCAGGACAGGGCCAAAGCCGACGCCGTCAAGCCCAGCGACCGTCGAGTTCGCGCCGATCGGCCCGATGAGGTCGTGGTGGGCGTCGAGACCGCCGAGGCCGTGCGCTCACTCAAAGACAACACGCACGAAGAAGCTCGCGAGGACCACGCCCAGCATCTCGCGCAGGATCAACAGGGACAGCATCCCGGCACCAAGCACCAGGTCCCGGAACCGGTCGCCAACGCCGCGCCTCAAGGCACGCCCATCGCAGCTTCAGCGGCCACGCCCGACGTGCCGCGTGAAACCAAGCACATCGACATCGAAGGCTAACTCACGCTCGCTCGTTCACGCAGTTTTCCGCTCGCCCCGTTTCCATGAAGACCTTGACGATGCGGACCGTTTCCTCCGCCACCGCCAACTGAGCCTGATCTGTCGAGGCCCCTGTGTGGTGCGTGGCGCAGACGCCCGCCAGCCTGACCGTTTCATTGACCCACTCGGCCGCCGTGGCCGAGGGCTGGTTGTCGAACACGTCAAGGCCCGCTCGCAAAGCCTTGCCGGTGATCGCCTCGCGCAGCGCCGCCTCATCGACCAGCGACCCGCGCGACGTGTTGATGAACACCGCACCAGGCTTCATGGCCGCGAAAAACTCACGGCCCAGCAGCTTGTTGGTGTCTGGCGCCGCGGGGAGGTGAACCGTCACCGCGTCGCACTTAGCGGCCATCGCGTGCAGCGCTGGCGTATCGATCCCGCCCCACTCGGCCCCGAGGTCGCGGGCGTGCTCGCGCGTGATGCTGCGCGACCACACGATAACCCGCATCTCAAAGGCGATCGCGCGCTTGATCACCGCACGCCCGATCGCCCCCGCGCCGACCACGCCCAGCGTCGAGCCCTTGAGCCCCCGCGCCCCACCGAGGCCTGTCTTGGAAAACTCCTTCTTGTTCCACTGCCCCGAGCGTGCCGCGATGGTCTGCTCAGGCACGCGCCGATCGCACGCCAGCAGCAACGCCATGGTCAACTCCGCCACCGCGACCGCGTTCATGCCCGGGCAGTTGCAGACGCGGACCCCCTTCGCGCTCGCGGCCGGGACGTCGATGTTGTCCACCCCGGCGCCAGCGCGGACGATGAGTCGCAGAGATCCGGGCGCTCCCGCAACGACGCCCTCAAAGCTCGCGGCCGTGACTTTGGTCGAACGAACGACGAGCGCGCCAGGGTTGCACCGCTGTATCGCCGCCGCGACACCGCCGGGCAATGCCCCGGCGTCGGGCTCGGAGAAGACCTCGCACCCGAGCGATTTCAGGCCTTCGATGCCAGATTTTTCGAACTTGTCAGCGATGAGAATCTTCAAGCGCGTCACTCCTGCTTTGAATCGAAGTGGCATCGAGGCCGCCGATCAGGTGGCGGACAGTGTACAGGGATACATGTTCTGAAGTGAGTCCACGGACAATAATGGCGGCTCTGACGACGTACGCGGCAAGCAAAAAAGCACCTTCCAGACGGAAGGTGCCCTCGGCTAGAACTGGCTTGATTTTCACCGAGCAGATGGCGGACAACAAAGTCGTCGCCGCTGTTCCGGCCGAATTCTCAGCATCCGGCCTCAAATGCTGGTACAAAGGCATCGAAGTCGTCGCCAGTCGTGAACCCGTCCTGATCAAAATCGGCGTCGGGTTCTCCGTTTATGAAGGCATTGACAAACAAGTCAAAGTCATCGCCAGTAAGAAATCCGTCACCATCGAAGTCCGCGAAGCAGACTGATTTGCATGTCAGCCGAGCGACATTGTCATATCTGCGGCCGCCTGCGTAAGAAAAATCTCCGGCAATGACAAGATCACCTTCATATACGATGGTGTCTACAACACTAAGGAATATCGGAAACCCTGCGCCACCGATTATTCCTCTCGTCGGATGCGAAGTTGGAAGGTGCCAATTTCCCGGAGATCCGCCAGTGAAGCCCCAAAGCGATGATTCCGGCATACTAGGTAAGGCTTGGACAGGAGAGATTTTGGTGCCGCCAACCCAGAGTAAAGGCGGATTGTCTCCACATCCTGATTCGCTTCCACCCCAAAGTTGCATTGAATAAACTTCACCGTTGCCAGCCGGCGACTCAAGCGACGAAACTTGTTCCATTCGGGGCTGCCCAAGAATCAGGCGAATCAGCGGACCACTCGCGCTCCCGGTCGATTCACACGCAGTAGATCCATCACCAAAGTAGATCGCACTTTCTGTTACGGAATTAAAATATGCAATTCTGTGCGTCGGGATTGCCGGTCCCCGAGTATCTCCACCGCTGCATCTGTTTATTATCTCAGTGTATCCGGTCCAACTCCCTGCAACGGACTTTACAGCCCCCCTGGTCCGTTACCGAGCCAACACCCGTAATTAGCATCAGGATCTATTCCAAACTGGGCTTGCACACCGCCGAACGGTGATGGGAGCGAAATGACATCCAGTGCAGACCACTCATTTGTTGTGCCTGGCATAGTAATATCTGACGCAGCAGCCGAATGAGTAAACACCCAGGAGTTCGTCATGGGATTGTACTCGTAGACTGAAATCGGTTGGCTCGATGGAAGGCATGGAAGGCCCGAAGTATCGTCATTTTTGACCAACAGCAGGGGAACCGAGTTTCCCATCGAGGTAGGACGAGTGGTACACCGGTTGTATTTCACACGGCCCGACGTAATCCCGGGCAGCCCGCTCGATGCTGTCTGCCAAGTTGAACCGTTCCAAATCGCGATGTTCGCGGCAGCGATTCGGCCAGCACCTCGTCCTACCGCGCTGAATTGCGTACCCGGTCCACCAAAGGCACCGGGTTCTCCGCCGATGACCAGAAGATAATT
>CAZIMT010000126.1:0-2138 GCA_964540295.1 uncultured Phycisphaeraceae bacterium | reverse complement strand
CCCGCGTTGCGCCCCATTCTGCTGTCCCACTCGCGCTGCCCAAGCGAGACAGACGACAGACTCGTGAGTGCGAACATGACGACAAGCGATGAATACCCGAAAGCGTTGCGAGCGATAGGCATTTGAACCTCCGATAGAAAAGGCGCGCGATGCGTCAAAGGCCCCAGACAGTCCGAGGCCATGCCCCCAAGTTACCCAGACTACCCACGCCTGTCAATTAAAATATTTCAGGAAGGTTTGAGCGAGAGACGAGCAAAAAAAACACTCCGCGAGCATGCTCACGGAGGGTGCAAATTTCAATAGTTTTGTAAGGCGGAAATATCGGATCTACGGCTTCTGGCCAGTACCGACCTCGCCGCCGCCAAAGTCCACGCCCTTCAGCCCGCCGCGCGTCCACGCGAAGCGACCAAAGGTCTCGTCGCCACTGTTGTTGAATGGCAGCGGCTCCCAAGCGGTAGAACCGGACGTGACGGGGGCGTACAAGATTTTCAAAGGAAGCTTTGACGTTCTATCCCGCGGATTCCACCCGAGATTTGAGTCCCCGGCCTTTCTAATGCTCACGGACGCGTCAAACATAACGACGGGCTGCTTCACTTCGTCATACGACCAGAAGGTCTGCCTGCGGACGTTATGACGTTGAACATGGTCGTACAGCAGCACTTTCTGTCCGGGGAATCCAACATCGCCGATCTTCTTATTCCCCAGTACGGCCTCCGTTGTGTTGAAAGTATTGTAGGAGGTGAAGTCAAAAGGAATGATCGTGTCCCCACGATCAAATGAAGTGACGACATGGATGTAACTGGACGAATATGGCCAGCGCTTTGCACCGGCCGATGTCGGCGACGACGGATAAGGGTTGAGGCCCGTGATGTCCTTCGCGTTATCTTGCCAGTACTCGCGGGTTTTGTCCTCGGGGCAAACCACGAGCCGGTCTGGAAGGCGAGAGTTGAGATAGTCTTGAAGCACCAGGTGCGTGTAGTAAATGTGGGGAATCCAATTTGCGATGGGCGGGAATTCAGCATTCGTCCGGTCTCCACGCCGACGGATGATGTCTACGGCCTGTTCCGCCGCTCTCGCGGTCTGGTCCGTGAGAGTCGTTTTCGTAAGCGACGTGAAACCATAAATCCGATCCTGATAATCGGCCGCGTAGGTGCCCGTCGACTTCCCGAACTGGCTCATGTTGTTCATACACTTGATCGTGCGAGCCGTCTTCCGCGCCTGGCCGATCGCTGGCAGCAGGATGCCGATGAGCAGCGCGATGATGGCGATGACCACCAGCAGCTCGATGAGCGTAAATGCGCGGGAGCCCGCACGTTTGCGAAACCTCAGAAAAGCCATCGGAATCCTCCTTCTTCGACGAGGCCCCACGAAGGACCGTTGGTCGCAACTCGGTCACGAAGATCAGAATCAATCGGGCGGTGAATCAGAAAAATGCCAGTCGAGCGACGGAATCGCCGCCCGCTGGCAAGAAGTATACCACAACTTTTTTTTCGCGTAAAGTGAATGTGATGCAAAAAGCCTGGAAAGATCACCGTACTTTGTTCGTATTTCGGAAGGGTGAATGACCAATCCTTCTCACGAGGATGTCCGCTTCCGCGAGAGCTTGGCGTCGTCGGATGTTCTCAGTGAGACCCGCGTGCAGGCTCGACTCACGAGATTCAGATGACAGTCGCGGGGAACATCGGCTTCTCGTCGCTCAGCACACGCCACACATCGCGCACCACCCAGCTCATATTCAGGTGAGCTGTCTCAGTCCCGGCCGCCAGGTGCGGCGAGAGGTGTACGTTGAGGATCTCAAGCAGCGGGTTGGGCGCCTCGATCGGCTCGGGCTCGTGTACGTCGAGCATGGCCGTCGCGCCGGGATTCGCAAGCATGAACTCCGCGACCGCGAAGGAATCTACCATCGCGCCGCGGCTGGCGTTGATCAGCACCACCTCGGGCTGAAGCAGTTTCACCGCTTCGGGCCCGATCAGTCCGCGGTTGCCGGGCCGACCGTCCACGTGCACGGTAAGGATGTCGCTGCGCCGCAATAGTTCCTCACGCCCCACCGGGGTTGCGCCGCTGCGTCGATCCGGCGCGATCTCGATCAGGTCGTGATAGATGATGTTCATGTCCAGCCCGGCGGCCGCACGCGCGAC
>CAZIMT010000125.1:0-10007 GCA_964540295.1 uncultured Phycisphaeraceae bacterium | reverse complement strand
TTTTTTCAAGCAGAAGACGGCATACGAGATTCGCCTTAGTCTCGTGGGCTCGGGCGTGCTGGTGGTCTCGGGCTTGGGCGAGGGCTTGGGGCTGTTGCCCAGCTGCCCCAACGCGAGGGCGATTGATTTCGCGTCGGCGTGGTGCTGCGGCTTCTCGGGGACGGTGGGCGCGACAGGCTTGGTGCCTGGGTCCGCGAGCGTGAGCGCGGGGACGGGGCGTTCTCCGGACCTGGGGCCAAAGGCAAGCACGGCGACCACCACGGCGGTGAGGCTGATCGCGGCGAGCTGCGCGAAGCGTACGGCGTTGGAGGCCTGCGTGTGATGAAGAAGTGCGGGGACCATGGTCGCTCGTTCCTGATCGTTGTTGAGGTCAACCGGGGACGCTCGTTCGTGAGGAGCGCTCCAGAGACTCTAGGGGAGTTGAAGTTTTCGCCACGAGAGAAAATTGGTGTTCTTGGTGAGCCCGCCAGCGCTCTCTTTGGCTCGTGCGGCGGCGCGGGCCGAGCTTACATAGGCCTCGTAACGAGCGAGCGGGCGGGCGTCGGGGGCCGCGCCAGCGGCGCGAGCGTCGAGGATGATCTTGTAGTACGTCGGCTCGATCACGCAGAGGCGGAGGAACGATTGCTGCTGGCGTTCTTCAAGGTTGAGCGTGGTCGCGAGGTCGGCCAAATCTTTGGGGGCGGGGTTGGGCTTGTCGCGGAGGGCTAGCAGCTCGCGGAAGCAGTCGTCGCCGCGCTGGCTTCCGGCGACTTGGTGGGCGAGGGCGGTGAGGAGTTCGACGGGGGCCGAGAGGACGCTGATCGCGGCCGGTCCGTCGCGGCGGGTGAGACGCGCCACGTCGCCAGCGCCCAGCGTTTCGCGGAGCTGCGTGAGGATCCCGCCGAGGTCGGCCGCGTCGTCGCTGGTCAGCCCAGCGAGGTTGATCCGAAGCGAGGCCTGAGCGTCGTACATGTAGACCGCGATGGTGGTGCCGTCGCCCAGTTCGATGTCGATGGCCTTGGAATCGGCGGCGAGAAGGTCGCGGATGGACCGGTTGGCCATGGACCCGAGCCACTTGTCGAGGATCTCGCGCACGCCGCGGCTGAAGTGCGTGTCCTGATAGGAACGGACCTGCCGCGCGATGGTGAGCCGCTGGCCCGACTGGCGATCGAGCATCGCGGCGATGAGGACCGACGCCACCAGCGCCAGCATGATGACCAGCGGGAGCGCGAAGGCGCGAGCA
This sequence comes from uncultured Phycisphaeraceae bacterium, assembly GCA_964540295.1. GTDB lineage: Bacteria > Planctomycetota > Phycisphaerae > Phycisphaerales > UBA1924 > CAZCPB01. The sequence continues at coordinate 8,785 of CAZIMT010000125.1, read as the reverse complement.
CGCGCGTCACGGCGCACGCGGCGGGCGAAGATGAAGTTGCTCGTAAGGATCACGAGGGCCCTCCGAGCGACGAGACGCCGCTGCCTTTGAGTCCGCTCGCGCCCGCGGCGGGGGTGCCGGGCTTTGACAGCGGCCTAGACGTGCTCTTGCCGGTGCCGTCCTTGGGTGTGCCGCCAGCGGTGGGGTCGGTCGGATCGGCGTCGTCGGGCGGGGCTGATTCCTGGCCTCTCGACCACCCGACCTCGAACATCCAGCTCGACCACAGTCCGCCGACGGTTTCGACTTCCATCTCGATGTAGGCCGGGAGTTCGTTCTCCCACGTCGCATCAAAGTCCACTCGTCGAGTTCGCCCGGCGAAGATCTGCCAGCGGCAGTACGCGAGGTCGGTGGCGATCGGCACGGGCTGGGCCGCGGGGACCAGGTCAGCTAGACGTGAGTCGGCGCTGACAACCCCGTCGGGAGCGCGAAGAGACTGCCACCAGATCGTCCACGACAGCGGTTGACCTGCGGCGAGGCCTTGAGTCGGCCTCAAAAAGAACTCGCCGCGGACAGCTCGCTCGCCAGCGCCGAGGTCGGGGTTGCTCTTCCGGAGCTCCTCATCTGCGGCCTTGCTGGCGTTCGAGCCCGACGCGGTCGGATAGTTGTTGAGCACCAGCTCGAAGCGTTGCGTTGCGGCCCCGAGTTGCATCCGCGCGAGGCGGTGGTTCATGGGCACGTCCGCCACGTTCACGTCAGGGCGCAGCAGCATGCGCGGCGGGGGCGGCGGCTTTACGAGAGATTTGGAGTCGGGCTTGGCGTCGGGTTTGAGGTCTTTCGTAGCGTCAGGATCGGCGCTCGCAGATCGGCTGGCCCCGTCGGAACCGCCGTTGCGGAGACGCGACTGACGTGAGCCGGGGATGGGGATTCGGTCGTCGCCCAGACGTGAGCCGGTGGAACGGTTTGAGCCGCCCTGGCTCGACGAATCAGACGCGGTGCCGTCGTTGGGCTTGCTGAACTTGCTCGACGAGGCGTTGAGGTCCGAGACGGAGCCGTCGGAGTTCGGGGCCTTGATTGGTTTGGGCTCGCCGCTGACGACCAGCGACTGGAACGAACGCTGCATGATGTTGTGCAAGCGTTCGAGTTCGACGATCTCGTGGTAACGGCGGCCGAGGGTCTGGTCGGTTTTGTTGAGAGCGGTAAAGATGGCGAAACAGCCCGAGGCGACGAGCAGGCCCAGGACCGAGGCCATGACTACTTCGAGGATGGTGAAGCCGCGCGGCGCCGGGCGACGATTCCCGTGACGAGGCCCAGCCTGCACATGACTCCGGCAGACGCTCACTTGCTCTTGCCTTTCGTGCCGCTGGTCGTACCGCTGGGTTTGACCTGCTGAGTTGGCTTCGAGCCAGACTTGCCGCTGCCCTCTCCGGTGAGAAGATCGCGGAAGCGTTGGAACCCGTTGGGGGTGTTGCGAAGGTTGGCCGCGGAGTCAGGGTTTCGGCTCAGGGTGGGGTAGACGATGCGAGTGATCGTGACGTTGGGAACAGATGAGTCCAGTTCTGTCGAGCCGCCCGACTCTTCGCTCAGCCAGGCTCGCATGGTGACCTGGACGGTGTGATCGATGAGCATGTTGGAGCTGCGTGCGCCAGCCGCGACGGCCTGAGGGTTGGCGGGCTCGACAGGTTTGATCTTGACGGGAGTTTGCACCTGGTCCCAGCGGTAGCGGTCGGGGCCGTGCTCGACGGCGAGGCCGGCGGCGGGGAGAGAGTCGGGGTCGTCGAGGAACTGGAGCATCAGGCGGTTGGCGACCTCGGCGGCCCCGAGTTTTTGTTGCTCAAGACGCTGGCGGCCCATGAGGTAGCTGAAGGCACCGAAGACGGTGGAGGAGAGCAGGGCGAGCAAGGCCACGGCGAGCGTGACCTCGATGAAGGTCATGCCGCGGCGAGAGAGAGAGGGTGAGAGACGAGGGAAGGGCATTGGAGTGGGCAATGGGGGGTGGGGAATGGGGAGCGGGCTATTGGCGTGCGAAGATTGGCAGGTTTCGCTCGTTACTGCTTCATCATGGTCCAGACGTCGATGTCGTCGGCGGTGCCGGAGGTTTTGTCTTCGCCCAGCGACACGAGCTGGTAGGGCTTGTCGCCTAGGCCGGTGGGTGAGTAGAAAAAGTCGGTCTGCCAGCCGTCCTTGAGAGGCTTGGTCTCGTCGAGCAGCTTGGCGGTGACCAGCGTGGCGAGGGTGGGCGGGTAGCTGCTGTTATCGAGGTTGTATTGCGAGATCGCGTTCCGAATGACGTCCATGCTGGTGATGGTCGCGCGTTTCTTGGCTTTCGCGCCGCCCCCGGCGACGTTGACGGCCACCACGGCGGTCAGCACCGCGATGATCGCGATGACGAGCATCAGTTCCAGGAGCGAGAAGCCGTGCGCGGTCTGGACGGCGCGGATGGTTCGGGTACGGATCAGGGTGCGGGGCATGCGATTCCTTTCCGAGGCGAGAGACAGTGGGGAGTGGGCAATGAGGCGTGGGGAATGGGGAATGAGAATGGGTTAGCCGACTTGGTTGGCCAGGCTCATCAGCGGGATCATGATCGAGAGCAACAGCGAGCCGATCATGAGGAACATCATCACGATCAGCAGAGGTTCCATGGCGGAGAGCAGGCGGGTCGAGCGACGGTCCACCTCGTCGGCGTGGTCGGCGGCTAGGTTGTTGAAGACGGTCTGCAAATCGCCCGAGCGCTCGCCCGCGATCATCAATCGGCGCGTGGCGAGCGGGAGCGTGTGGACGTCCTCGATCAACTGACGCAGCACGCCGCCCTCGACAAGCCGTGTGCGCAGGCGGACCAGTTCGCGGCTGAGCTTGGGGTCGCTGACGGCTTGCGTGGCTAGCACGAGGCCGTCGGAGAGCGGGACGCCCGAGTGGGTCATCGACGACATGACATTAAAGAAGCGTGCGGATTCCTGGGCGAGCAGGACGTCCTTGATAAACGGCAATTTGCGCACAAAGCGGTTGAAGGCCGCGAAGATGAACTTGCGGACGAAGACCGCGATGGTGCTGAGCACGAGCACGGCCAGCCCGCACCACAGGATGTTGTCGCGCATGAACTCGCCGGTGGAGAAGACGATCGCCGAGTAGGTCGGGATCTCGACGCCCGAGGCCTTGAGCGACTTGCCGATGCTGGGCACCACGACGGTGAGCATGAGCACCGAGACGATGACGCTGATCGAGAGCACGAGCACGGGATAGATGAGCAGCGTGATGGCCTTGCCGGAGATGGCGAGCTGTCGTTTGAACGTGATGGCGAGCTGGGCCGCGGCGCCGGCGAGGTCGCCGGTGCGCTCCGAGGCGCGGTAGATGCCGATGGTCACGGGGTCAAAGACGTTGGTGGCGCGGCAGGCGTCGGCGAAGCTGGTACCGGCGGCCACGGATTCGCGAAGGCGCTCGACGATCGGTCGCACGGCGGGGGACACGGCCGAGGCGGCGACCTCGAGAGCTTCGACGAGCGGCACGCCGCGGCTGAGAAGTTGAGAGAGTTGAAAGTTGAGTTCGGACTGGTCCTTGAGCTTGAGCTTGCGAGCGGGCTCGTCGCCGCCTAGGCCGGGCACGGACCAGTTCTTGAGCGGGACCAGCTGCTCGCGGCGAAGCTGCTCGGCGAGGTGGCGCGGGCTGGAGGCGCGGCGGAATCCGAGCTTGCGGTTGCCCGTGACGCCAGCGGCGACGTAGAAGTACGCCGACTGGGAGTTGCTGGATTTGGCGAGAGCCGTAGTCATGGTGGAAGTCTATCCGAACAGGTGCCGATATCGCGGAGAATAGAGGTGCCAGAGATTCAAGGCGGGGGGCGCAAGGAGAGCCTTCCGCACACTCTGTACGTTCCTTCGGCGTTGCGTGTTGGCGAAAGCGAGGCAAGGTCTGAAAAACGGCGTCGCGTTTGGCGATCGCTCGAATCGTGGTTTTCGGGCATTGATCGGCGGGGAACGGTCACGGACAATACACCCGCTCAACGCGGTCGCGAGATCGGCATTGCGTCCGTTGTTTTCACACTCATCAGGCACTCATTGGCGGATCGCTCATGACTATTAAGGTAACCACCAAAGTGACAACGAAGACTCAGAACACCAAGACCCAAGTCAAGGCTGAGACCAAGGCTGAGACCAAGGCCGAGACCAAGGCCGCGGGCAAGGCTTCGAGCGAGACAATGCGGGCGCTGTACAAGCATCACGCGGGGGTGGGGCTGAAGTTTGACGGCGCGAGGCCCCGGCCCGTGTGCGGGCCGCGCGATGTCTTGATCCGGGTGAGCAAGGTCGGCATCTGCGGAACCGATCGGCACATCTGGGAGTGGGACGAGTGGGCGGCCGGTCGCATCCCCGTGGGCATCGTCACCGGGCACGAGTTCGTCGGCATCATCGAAGAGGTCGGGTCGGCGGTGACCAAGTACAAGCCGGGGCTGCGCGTGAGCGCCGAGGGGCACATCACGGCGTGGGCCGATTTCAACAGCCGCACGGGCAACGCGCACATCGCGAGCGACACGAAGATCGTTGGTGTCGATCGTGACGGCTGCTTCGCGGACTATGTGTGCGTGCCCGAGGAGAACGTTTGGCCGGTGCATCCAAAGATCCCGGACAAGGTCGCGGCGGTGCTCGATCCGCTGGGCAACGCGGTACACACCGTGATGGCGGCGGGTGTTTCCGCCAAGAGCGTGCTGGTGACAGGCGTGGGCATCATCGGGCTGATGGCGGTGACGGTGGCCAGGGCGGCGGGAGCGTCGCGGATTTTCTGCACAGATGTAAACGTTTCCCGCTTAGCGCTGGCCAAGAAGCTGGGGGCGGTCGAGGCGTTCAACGTCGCTGCGCCGGCTTCAAAGTCCCCCACCGCTTCGCGCGGCGGGTCGGCTAATGGCGTTGCGAGGGACACTGCGGGGAGTGCGGCGGGCGCGATCCCCGACTGGGTCCACGAGATCCGCAAGCAGACCCGGGGCGACGGCGTGGACGTGCTGCTGGAGATGTCGGGCGCGCCGTCGAGCTTCGATCATGGGTTCCGGGCTCTGCGCAACGGCGGCACGGCCGCGATCCTGGGGATCCCGTCGCGGCCTCTGACGCTGAACTGGAGCGAGCACATCATCTTTAAGGGCGCGAAGGTGCTGGGCGTGAACGGCCGGAAGATGTTCGAGACGTGGTACCAGATGGAAGAGCTGCTGCTGTCAGGCCGGTTGGAATTGGACGAGATCATCACGCACGAGGTGCCGATCGAGGACTTTGAGAAGGGCTTTGGGATGATGATCTCGGGGGAGGGGATCAAGGTGGTGATGAGCGTGAATGAGTAGGCTGTCAATTCACCTTGAATTTCAAGCCTTTTTCATAACTAATAACAAAACAAAATTTGCCAAGTTTGACAATTGGCGATACCACCACAGAACTTTGACCTCAATGCCCCGCCCGATCCTCATGGCAGCACAGATCGATCACCACCGCTGACGCCAAGATCCAGACCGGGTCCCAGCCCGCCGCGATCTCGATGCCGTAAGAGTCCGCGATCGTGAACCAGCGCCTCGAGACCGTGGCAATAACGCCGTGATTGGCCGTCATGAACTCGTACTCCATATCCAGAAGATTACCTTTCGCTTCAAGGTCGTTGTGGCCCGCCAGATCGACATCAAACTTGCAGGTGAAGGGTGTGAAGAGGTGCTTGTGTACTGTGGTCGTCTTGCCCTGGTACTCGATGTCATAGGTCTTGCCGATCGCCAGCAGCCGTTGGCGGATGGTCGCCAGCTCGTGCTCGTTCATGTCCTGAAAAGACAGTGAGTCGCGGATCGAGAGGACCTTGCCGTCAACGTAGTACGCCTCGTTGCTGGCGTGATCGCGGATGATGAAGTCGTCGCCGAAGCACAGGATCTTCTGCTTCATCTGGTACAGCACGCGTCGACCTCATTCGAGACCGGACCATGCCGGCGCTTTCGAAGGACGATAAGGCTCAAGAAGGCTCTCAGCCTCGTGATTGTTCCGAAAAGCCGTCGTCCGGTTCCGCTCGCTACTCTCGCGAGCGTGCTGATCCACTCGGACATTCTGATGCGCATCGGCGTGCCGCACGCGTTCACAACGCGGCACGGCGGGGTCTCTTTGCCGCCGTTCGATTCGCTCAATTTCGGCAACCCGGGCGAACTGCCGGCGCACGTCGCCCGCGATTCAAAGACCAACATCGAGCGGAACTTTCAGATCGTGCTCGACGAACTTGGGTGCGAGGAGCGCCGCATCGTGCAGGTCCACCAGGTCCACGGCCCGGACGTGCTCGTGGTCAAGCACGCTGGCACGTCACACTCATCACACTCTTCAACTATCACGCCCACGCACGCGGCCCTCGCCATCAAATGGGGCGAGACGAAGGCCGACGCGATCGTCAGCGATGACCCGGCCTGCGTCGTGGCCGTGCGTGTCGCGGATTGCTGCCCGGTGCTGATCGCTTCGAACGATGGTCGAGTTGTGGCGGCTGTACACGCGGGATGGCGCGGGGTGATTTCAGGCGTCGCGTCAGCGGCCGTTGCAACGTTGAAAGAGCACGGTGCCAAAGGGATCGTCGCCGCGATCGGGCCTTGCATCTCGTCGGATCACTTCGAGGTCGGGCCCGAGGTCGCGGCCGAGTTTCGCAGAGTTTTCGGCACATTCGCCGCGATCGTTCGTAACGGCGCCGGTGATCGATCGCTCATTGATCTCAAAGAAGCCTTGCGCGTGCAAGTGCTCGGTTGCGGCGTGAGCGCGGTGGACGTTCTGCCGCACTGCACGGTGCGCGACGCGAGTCTTTTCTTCTCGCACCGGCGCGAGAACGGCATCAGCGGGCGGATGGTCGGGGTCATCGGGGCGAGCGCCCGGTAGCTCTCTCGGACACCACGTGAGGGGCGGAAGCACAGCCGACGGTTCGGCGAAAAGCCGTTTGGAGTTGTGAAAATAAAGGAGCAGGCGGGACGCCTGCTCCACACAAAGTCATGAGGTTGAGAGCCGTGCGGTTCGAAGACCTTGGAGGCAATTTCAGAACCAAGAAGTAGAAGTGGTAGAGGCAGGTTGAAAACCTGCTCCCCTAGGTTGAGAAGGTTCTGAAACAAGAAACCGACTGACTTTTAATCCTCTGGCACGCGCGGGCCTGTCACGATCTCGCGGAACTTCAGGCGCAGCTTCTTGGTGATCGGCCCCTCGCCGCTGCTCACGTGCGTCGCCTGGGTAATGTTGCCCTTGCCGTCGTGCTGATCGATCTGGCTGACGCCGATAATCTCGGCCGCGGTGCCGGTGAGGAAGACCTCGTCGGCGGCAAGAACTTCGTCGAGCCGCAGGTTCTTCTCGACGCACTTGAGACCCAGCGCCGGGGCGAGCTCGCGAGCGACGAAGCCGCGCGTCACTCCCTCAAGAATCCCCGCGTCGCTGGGGGGCGTGTAGAGCGTGCCGTCCTTGACCGCGAAGATATTGTCGCCCGAACCCTCGGTAACGAAGCCGTCGAGGTTGAGCATGATGCACTCATCGCACCCGAAGTCGATGGCCTCGACCTTCGCGAGGATGTTGTTGAGGTAATTCAGGCTCTTGACGCGAGGGTCGAGGCACGCGATGGGCGTCTTGGGCCGATTCGCGACCACCACACGCATGCCGGTCTCGTACTGCTCGACAGGGAAGAGGCGGATCTGGTCGGCGATGCAGATGACTCCGGCCGTGGGGCAGCGGCGCGGGTCGAGCCCCAGCGTGCCAAAGCCGCGCGTGACGACGAGGCGGATATAGCCCTCGTCGATCTTGTTCACCTCGATGCAGCGGCGCTGGATGCGAACCATCTCTTCCATCGGCACGGGGATGGCCAGGCGGATCTGCTCGGCGCAGTGGTAGAGCCGCTCCATGTGCTGCTTGCACTTAAAGATCTTGCCTTTGTAGATGCGGATGCCCTCGAAGATCCCGTCGCCGTAGAGCAGCCCATGGTCGTAAACGCTGACCGTGGCCTGGCTCTTAGGGACCATGCGGCCGTTGACGTAGATGATCGGGAGGTCGGTGGGTTTGGCGTTGCCAGCGGTGCCGTTAAGATGAGCCGGGGCTTTAGATTTCACGGGGGCCTTGGTCGCGGATTTCAGAGTTGTCTTCAGCGCGGTTTTCGGCGCGGCCAGAGCTGGCGAGGCCTTGCGAGCCGTGGGCTTGGCAGCGGGGCGACGTGTGCTGGTGGAGAGCTTCTTGCCGACCTTCTTGAGCGTGGAAGCGCGGGCCTTGGAACGCGGGGCAACCTTAGTCTTCACGGTCAAACTCCCTAGATTACGGCCCGAAAATCGTCGGGACGTGCTGGCTGAATCGTCACGCCGAGCCGGTGTTGTCGGCACAGAGCCGGATAGTACGCGCTCAGAGAGGCGGGGGTTGCAACGCAGAGATCTGAACGAGAGCGTCACGAGCTGGCGCGGCCGCCTCTTGAAGAAAAATCTCGAGAACGTACAGAAACGCACGAAGCCTACGCGGAGCGCGAGATATGCCCAAGACGATAACCCAGGACGGCCACTCACACCGTCCTCACCTCGGCCCCCACGCGCTGCTTCATCAGCTCCACCACCGACGCCACCTGCGGATCAACTTCCTCGTGCCGCAGCGTGCGAGACGGGTCGCGGAAGCGCATGCGGAGGGTCATAGATTTCTTCCCGGCCCCCACTTGCGTGCCGCGGTACGTGCCCACGAAGTTCGTGGCTTCGAGGCGTTGAACGTGCGCACCGCTTAAGGCCTCGGCGACCGTGGCCCACGTCACAGCCTCGCCGACGATCAGCGAAAGGTCACGCTCGATGGCGGGGAACGCGGGCAGCGGCGTCAGGTGCGTG
>CAZIMT010000124.1:0-10041 GCA_964540295.1 uncultured Phycisphaeraceae bacterium | reverse complement strand
GTTCACCACGATCACGTTGTTGGAGCCCATCCCCGCGACGTACCCCTTGGTGCCCGCGTTGTTCCACACGATCTCGCGCGGGTCGCCGATTGACTTGAACCGCTCGCTCGCCGGGATCGACGAAGACAAATAATCCAAGTGCGGGTTCAGGTCAACAACGGTCTTGGCCAGTGTCGTCGGGTTCACGCTCGCCATGTTCACGCGCGTGAACCGACCCTTGAGCACCGGCTCAAACCGCACTTCGTTGGTCGCCTCCGTGCCGATCACCGTGATCGCCCCCGTCGCCGGGTTCACGCCCACCGACATGCACAGGTTCATCAGCCCCGTCGCGTAGCTCACGCTCAGCGTGCTCGCATTGATCACCGCCAGGTCGCGGTCGGGCATGTCCCAGCCGATTACACGCCCCGACTTGCCCGCGTTCACGCCCGACACCATCGACGTCCAGTCGTGTGCGTTGTCGTCCATCCACTGACCGGCCGCGTTCTTCTTGACGATCAACCCGACCTTGATCGGCGGCGAGTTGCCCGGCGCAACGGGCGGGTTGAACACCGCGCCGTTGTTCGGCGGCGGGTTTACACCCCCGTACGGCCCGGCCACGTCGCTCACCGCGTTGGGCGGGAACGCGATCGTCCCCGTCCCCGACGAACCGCCGCCCAGCAGCGTCGAGCGGTTCCCCGATTCAAAGATCGCCGCGTACACCGTCGAACCGTCCGGGCTGACCGCCAGGCTCCGCGGGTCCTCGCCGTCGATCGCGATATCCACGGGGGCGGCCGAAAGATTCGCCGGATCAAACACTCGCACCGTGTTGGCCTGCGAGCACGTCACGAACGCGCGCACCGGCGAGCCCGCGAACACCACGTCGCACGGCTCATCTAGCGTGTCCAGCGTCCGCACCACGTTCCGAGTCGTCAGGTCTACCACACTCACCGTGTCGGAAACGTGGTTCACAACCCACACCTCATTGTTCGTGCGCGGCCGAACCGAGACCGGGTCTAGACCCACCGCCACGTACCCGATCACCGTCGGGATACCTCCCGCCAAGCTCAGGATCTCGATGCGGTTGTCGGCCGTGTTCGCCACCAGAAGCTTGGTCCCGTCGGGCGTGCGGTCGATCGGGTGAACCTGAGGCGTCTCCCAGTTCACGAACGACGGATTGGCCCGCGGTCCCGGCAGAGCGGGGCTTTCCTCCCACATCGACGCCGCACCGCCCAGGCACGCGGCCCCGACCGCCGCGAGAGATGCCACCCAGACGCTTTCGATGTACCGCGCCATCAAGAACTCCTTTGTCCTGTAGTCCTTCAATTCCGCCGGAGCCAGTCAGGCCGCCGCAGAGTGCTGACCCAAAGTTTACGCGCTGGAACCACTTGTGCAAGAAGAATTAACGACCGAGAAAAACTCATATGGCCCCGTCTTAAGCCCACGCACCGACCGTCATTGCTTCGAGACTGCTTGAGAAGCCACAACAACTAGTTTTAAAATCGGTCGAAGTTTATTGGTGCTTGTGATCATATCTCAGGCCTCGAACCGTTTCCGGGCCACCAGATGAAACAGGTGCCAGTCCTTCATCTCCCCGGTGACCCCGGCCTCGTGCTTATCCTCTTCGCGCATCTCCTCGAGCACGAAATCCTTCAGTAACCGTTCCACCTCGGGCCGGCTCTGGTGGCTGCGGTCCGGCAGCACCGCCCAAGCGTCTCGATCGCCGAACAACTGCCCCGCGAATCGCCCGCCCAGCGAGAGCGCGCGCACGATCCGAGTCCAAACCTCGGGGAACTTGGCTCGAGCGCAGAACGGCAGCGCAAAGCTCGCGTTCACCAGCGTGCAACCCGGCACCGAAAAATCCTCGTACTTCATGAGCTGGCACTCCAGCTGGCCCAGAACCTCCGGCGCCAACGAGCGCTCCGCCTGCGCACGCAGCCGCGTCATCCCGTCCTCGGAACTGTCCATCGCGATCACCCGCCAACCTCGCCGCAACAGCTCGAACGTGTCGCGCCCCGTGCCGCAGCCGAGGTCCACCGCAATCTTCTTCTCATCCGAGAGCTTCTCGGCGTCGAACAGATCCAAGGCCATGAGCAACGTCTCGCGCGCTGGCTTCCCGTCCACCGCGTCGTAATATCGCGGCCAATCACGCACCGCCGCGTGAACGTGCGCCTTCCTCGTCGGCGTGCTCACCGGCATGATCTCGGGTTTGCGATCGTGATCTGACTGGTGGTCCGACTGGTGATCTGAGTGGTGGTCCGATTTGTGGTCCGACATAAAGAAGTGATCCCCCATAGGCTGAATGAATGTACGACACGACCGAACAGTTCGTCCAAGCACTCGACCAGGCCGGCGAACTCAAGCGCGTCGCCGCTCGCGTCTCGCCAGTCCTCGAAATCACCGAGATCGCTGATCGCGTCAGCAAATCTCCGGCCCCCAACCTCGGCAGTCAATCGACACGCCGCACCGATCCACGCTTCCACCACCTCGGCGGCTCGGCCTTGCTGTTTGAAAACGTCGAAGGCTCCGACATCCCCGTGCTCATCAACGCGCTGGGCAGCTATCGCCGGATCGAGATGGCGCTGGGGTGCAGCGAAAAATCCGAAGTTAGGTCGGCAGGTAGGTCGGACCTCCGGGCCGACTCTTCGTCTCCCTCCTCCTCTCTCTCCTCTCTCTCTTCCGACGCTTTCGCCATCACAAATGAAAGACAAGAAATCGGCTCGGAGAGCCGACCTACCAGCCGACCAACCAACCAACCAACCAACCAACCTGTCACAGGCCTCGAAGCCCTCGCCGAACGCATCGGCAAGCTCGTCAAGCCCGAGCCGCCGCCGACGCTCTTGGCCAAACTCCAGAAGATCCCCGAGCTGCTCGAACTCGTCAAAATCCCGCCGAAAAAAGTCAAATCTGGCCCGTGCCAAGACGTTGTGAAAACCGGCGACGATATCGACCTCACACGCCTCCCCCTCCTCCGCTGCTGGCCTCACGACGGCGACTACGCCGCGCTCGGTTACCCCGCGAACATCAACGACGGCATCCCCGGCCTGGGCTCCGGGCCTGACTGGGAGAAAAACTCCCGAGGCCGATACATCACCCTCGGCGGTATCCACACCATCCACGCCGACGATCTGGGCAACCCGCAGCCGACCAGCCGCAACATCGGCATGTACCGCGTGCAGCTCCTAGGCAAAAAACACATGGCCATGCACTGGCACATGCACCACGACGGCGCGCGACACTGGCGATCGTGGAAAGCCAAGGGCCAGCGAATGCCCGTCGCCATCGCGATCGGCGGCGAGAGCGTGCTCCCCTACGCCGCCACCGCGCCCATGCCGCCCGGGATCAGCGAGTTCCTTCTCGCCGGATTTCTCAACCGAGGCCCGATACCGCTCGTCGCCTGCAAAACCGTCCCGATCGACGTCCCCGCCAACGCCGACATCGTGATCGAGGGATACGTCAGCAACGAGGCGGGCTTCATCGACTGGGACCCGCGCGAGAACCCGCTTGAGAACTCGCGCGATAAAGTAAGCCGGGGCGTGTCGCCTCGCCCAGGTCCAGGCGCCGTCTTTGAAGGTCCCTTCGGCGACCACACCGGGTTTTACTCGCTCCCCGACCGCTACCCACTCCTCGAAGTCACCGCGATCACGCACCGCCGGCGGCCCATCTACCAAACAACCATCGTCGGGCTGCCGCCGCAGGAAGATTACTTCCTCGGCAAGGCCACCGAGCGGATCTTCCTGCCGCTGCTGCGCACGATCGTGCCCGACATCATCGACTACGACCTGCCGCTCTTTGGCTGCTTCCACAACTGCGCTTTCCTGAAGATCAAGAAGGAGTACCCGCTGCACGCCCGCCGCGTGATGCACGCGATCTGGGGCGCGGGGCAGATGAGCTGGACCAAGACCATCGTGGTCGTGGATTCCGACGTGGACGTACACGACCGCGACGCCGTGCTGCGCGCAGTCGGCGAGCACTGCGAGCCCGCCCGCGACAGCGAGCTCGTCCGAGGCCCGCTCGATATCCTCGACCACGCCGCACCGTTCCTGGGCGCGGGCGGCAAGCTCGGGCTCGACGCGACATGCAAATCAAGCCCCGCCGAGACCCACCGCGCGATCTGCGGACGAGCGGCGGAGTTGTGCGCCACGGGGCCGATCCCGGCCGCCGTCGGCAGCGAAGCTCGCGCGACCGAATCTCTCGTCAAGTCCTTGCCCGGCGTGCGCGACGCGCGCGTGCCCGACGAGCTCGGCGGGCACTGGCTCGTGCTCCAGGCCGACAAGCACAGCCCCGGCGACGGCACTCGTGTCATCAAAGCCCTCGGCGGCCTGGCCGACCAATGCGCCCTGCCGCGCTGGACCATCGTCGTCGGCCCCGACGCGGAACTCACTGACCTCGACCGCGTCCTCTTCCACTGGATGGCCCACAGCTCGCACGAGCGCGACCGCTCCCTCAGCGTCTGCGGCCGGCGCGTCGCGTTCGAAGGAATGCCCAAGGTCCCTGGCGACGAGGCTCACGGCTGGCCGGTGCGGGCCTGGCCGCCGATTTTGAAAATGGATGACGTGATTAAACGTGGTGTGACTGAGCGGTGGCGAGAATACGGCATTTAGTAAAGTTTTTGCACACGAACAAATTATAAACAATAACTTGATGAGTCTAACTTGCGAAGTGCGCCAAAGGTCGGTAGGTTGGAGTTGTCCCGAGCGTTTGAACCGATGAGATCAACACTTTCTGAAAGGTCTAGGTCATGCTCACCACGTCAGCCGTCAGCCGTCAGCCGTCAGCCGTCAGCCGTGAATAGCCTCGCGCTCGCCGCAGGATCTGGCCGCGCCACCAGAATGGTCTGGGCGGCGATGGCGCTCTCGTCGTTGATTTTCGTTCCCGGTTGCGTAACATCTCAACAAACTTTGGACGAAATTAATAGTCAGCAGAACGACATTGATCGGTGTCTTGGAATGGCAATCGCACGTTGCAATGGTGACGCAGCGTGCGTGAAAGACGCCAAGGATTTTTATATACAATTGAACGAAGACTTGGAGAAACTCAAGACGCTTGTGCTCGAGCAAAGTTGGCAAGACGCACGAGCCGAGCGCTAGAAGCTTTACGATAGGCTGATCGGATTGATCCCGCAGTCTCCCGAACTCAAGGACCTGCTTGAAGAGCTCAAAAAACTCATCGATGAAGACAAGAAGAAGATCGGAGACGGCATTCTCGATGCCATACCGCGGAAACTCCCGCCCGGCACGCCGATCGATACCAAAGGCGGGGGCATCTCGGTGCAACATCTGCTTTCCAGTCTTGATTACGTCCTGACGGGAAATTTCAATTTTCACGAGGGACAATTGGCGGGGAATTATGGAATCACTGGTTCATTCCACGTCAACGCCACACGAAATGAATCTGGCTTTGTCGGCACGATCACGTCCGGCACGATCAGCGTTCGCCCACCCGTCGGCCCGACACTGAAGTTCCCGATCGATCAGCAGTACTCACAGATCCTCACCAGCACGCTGACGGCCGACGCCGCTGGCAATGGCACGATCCACATTTATGTTCGCACCGACGCGCTGACCCTCCCTGCCAACCTGCTTTCGGCGATCATCAATCCTGTTGCCGGTATCACCCTTCCGATCACCATCGACGCGCAAGGCCACGTTCGCTTCCGGTTTAACGACAAGATCGGCAAACTTTTCTCGTCTGATCCGTGGCTCTCGTCGGATTACGACAAGGATGGCGCGCTCGATCTCGCGTCTGATTACGCCGCGTTCTTGGATGGCTGGGCGGGCAGCGAAACTCTGGCGGACAGCAACTTTGATGGCGTTTGGGATCAAACCGACATCGACCTCTGGCTCACACGGTTCCAGCGTGACCTCGACAACCAGTAACTGAACGCCTATAGCTTTGGTGCCCATAAAGCGACAGAAACAAGGAGCCTTTGCGTGAAAATGAATGCGATGATCTTTCTCTTTGCAACGATGACAGCGATCCTGATGATCGCCTGTGCAAGTGCTCCCGTGACAACGGCCTCAAACCAAGCGGAAAAAGAACAAATCCTCGCGGAGGTGAGTCGAATTCGTGAGATCGCGCGGGTTCATGTGAGCTTTGGAAGTTTTATGGATCTCACGATGGATGCCGTTCAGAGTGCGAAGTGTGACAAACTTTCCGCCGGTGAATACTACATGCAAGACGAGTTGTTCTTGCGTGTTAATCAATACCGTCAGTACGCGATCACAATTTCGCAAATTTGTCAGGTGATCGAGTCCAAGAAGGACCTGTTGAGCATACAACGGTTCCGTGAACTCTTAAAGATGGCAAAGAATTAGCTCGCGAAGGCGGAGGCCCTGCGCGCGAAGGTTCCCGAAGAAACCTTGCGACGTGTATTCAAGATCGGCCAGCAGAAATACGATCAAGATTACCTCTTGGAGGTCCGCACTGGCGAATGGGCAATGCCAAAGGATGAACCCAGAGCCGAGCCCGAGACCAAGCTTGATCCGGTGTCAAAGCCTGATTCCAAGTAAGTAGCCAAGATCATAAAGTTCCAGTACCGATCTTTCACCCGGAGTGGCTGCCGCTCCGGGTTTTTAATTGGCTCGGCGATGATCTCTCCATCACTCTGACCGATTGAGAACAGTGGCCTTCACCCCACCAGCAAATTAATCATCCGTCCCGGCACATAGATCATCTTCTTGATCGCCTTGCCGCCGATCGCCTCGACTAGCTTGGCGTCCGCCATGACCGCCGCCCGCGCCGCGGTCTCGTCGGCACCCGCCGCGACCATCACGCGCCCGCGCACCTTGCCCATGATCTGCACCGGGATCTCGACCTGATCGTCGCGCAGCATCGATTCATCAAACTTCGCCCACGCCGCATCGCAAAGCAGCTCGCGCGGTAAACTCGCGTTCGCCGTGCCGCTCGCCGCGTGGCTCGCGGCGCCGACCTTCGCCCACAGCTCTTCTGCCATGTGCGGCGCGAACGGCCCCAGCACCAGCGCGAAATTCGACATCTGCTCGGTCGTCAGCCCCCCCGCCGTCGTCGAAGCGTTCACAAACTCGATCATGGCCGCGATCGCGGTGTTGAACGCCAGTCGCTCGATGTCCGCGCCGACCTTCGCGATCGTGCGGTGCAGCAGCTTCTCAATGCTCGCGTCCGAAGCCGCGATCGGCCTGAGCGCCCCTGTCTTTTCATCAACACACAACCGCCACGCTCGCTGCAAGAACCGGTGGCACCCGCTGATATCGCGCGGGTTCCACGGCTTGCTCGTCTCCAGCGGCCCCATGTACATCTCGTACAACCTGCACGTGTCCGCCCCGAACTCGTTGATCACGTCGTCGGGGTTCACCACGTTCTTGTACCGCTTGGACATCTTCGTCACGATCGGCGCGACCGCCTTGCTCGTCGCGATCTCAACATAAGAAACTTTCTCACCGTCCACGACTTCCTTCACCTCGTCCACCGGCACGATGGTCTTGTCGGGCCGCTGGTACGCGAAACTGGTGATGAGCCCCTGATGGACGAGCTTGTGGAACGGCTCGGGCGTGCTGACCTCGCCAAGGTCGTAGAGCACGTTTTGCCAGAAGCGCGAGTACAGCAAGTGCCCGACCGCGTGCTCGGACCCGCCCAGGTACAGATCGACGCCGAGAGATCCGCCGCGGACCTCGTTCTTTGGCCCCATCCAGTACGCCTCGGCCTCCTTGCCCACCAGCCGCTCTGAATTCTTCGGATCGCAATACCGGATCGCGTACCACGACGAGCCCGCGCTGCCCGGCATGGTGTTGGTCTCGCGCGTCACCAGCGTCTCTGGCGGCAGCAACGCCGGGTCAACACCCGCCGCGCCCGCCGTCGTGTGCATCCACGCCGTCGCCTTGGCCAGCAGCGGCTGAGGCGTGTCGCTCTCGACCGGCGCATAGTCCGCCAACTCTGGCAGCGTCACCGGCAGGTGCGACGCCGAGATCGGGTACGCCTTCCCCGCCGCGTCGTACACGATCGGGAACGGCTCGCCCCAATAGCGCTGCCGGCTGAACGTCCAGTCGCGCAGCCGGTAATTCACCTTTCCACGCCCGACCCCTGCGCGCTCCAGCCACGAGATCATCGCAGACTTTGCGTGCTCGGTGGGCAGCCCGTTGATGTCCACGCCGCCGCTTCCGATCTTACTCGATGAGTTCACGGCGTATCCCGTCTGCGTGAACGCGCCCCCGCTCGCGCGGTGATAGCTCGCCGCGAGAAAGACATCGCGGAAATCCTCGAACTCTTTCATCCCGACCGTCTCGATCATGTCGAGCCACTCGGCCCGCAACGACCCGCGCCGGTCGGGCGGCGGCACGGGCACGCCCTTGGGCCGGCCGTGGCGCACCACGTTGATCGCCTCTTCAAGCCGCGACGGCGGCAGGCTGCGCGACACCGTCACGCCGAGCATATCCGCCAGCATCGCAGACCAAACGTCGTCGGCCTGCTCGTCGGGCGACGCACGCCGCGCGAAATAGTCCATCGCGCAGGTGATGCTCGAGTACACCACGTCGCGAATGGGGAGATCGAAAGCTTTGGCGAACTCATAGTCGCGTTCGTCGTGCGCGGGCACCGCCATGATCGCGCCCGTGCCATAACCCATGAGGACATAGTCGGCCGTCCACACCGGGATGCGCACCTCGCTGGCCGGGTTGACCGCGTACACGCCCGTGAACACACCAGTTTTTTCCTTGCTGTCCTGCTGGCGTTCGACATCGCCGCGGTTGCGTGCGCGATCGCAGTAGTTCTTCAGCGCGGCCACGGTCGCGGCGTCTACGCCCAGCTCACCCCGCGTTACCTGTTCACACAGTTCGTGTTCTGGTGCAACAACCATGTACGTTGCGCCGAAGAGCGTGTCGGGCCGAGTTGTGAAAACCGTCAACGACGAAGCGCCGCCGCTCGCGACGGTCACGTCGATTTTAAACTCAACCTCCGCCCCCTCGCTCTTCCCCATCCACTCAGCCTGCTGAGCTTTCGTGCTCGAAGGCCAATCCAACCCATTCAACTGCGACAGCAGCCGACCCGCATACGCGGTGATGCGGAACATCCATTGCTTCATGGGTTTGCGGAGAACCGGGTACCCGCCACGCTCACTTCGCCCGTCGATCACTTCGTCGTTGGCCAGCACCGTGCCCAGCTTCGGGCACCAGTTCACCGTGGTTTGGGCAAGGTACGCGAGGCGATGATGGTCTACCACATTGCCGCGTTCGCCGTTGCCCAGCCCGCTCCAACGGCTTGTGCTCGTCGGAGGCCGCGCTCCGCGCTCGCCATCGCCCAGCCGCACCACGCCTCCATCGGGCGAAACATCGAACACGCCAGACTTCAGTCCAGCTTCCAACTCTCCGATCGGCCGAGCCGCGTTCTTCGCCGGATCAAACCAGCTGCCGTACAGCTTCAGAAAGATCCACTGAGTCCACTTGTAATAGCTCTCGTCGATCGTTCCGAACTCGCGCTCCCAGTCGTAGCAGAACCCGAAGCGCTGCAACTGCCGGCGAAAGTTCTCGATGCTCGCCCGCGTTGTGATGGCCGGGTGCACGCCGGTCTGGATCGCGTACTGCTCGGCTGGCAGCCCGAAGGCGTCCCAACCCATCGGGTGAAGAACGTTGAAACCCTTGGCCCGCTTGTACCGGCACAAGATATCGGTGGCCGTGTACCCCTCGGGGTGACCGATGTGCAGCCCCGCCCCCGACGGGTAGGGGAACATGTCAAGGCAGTAAAACTTGGGCTTGCTCGCGTCAAAGCCCGGCTCGCCCGGGTTTTTGGCCACGAAGCTCTCGCGCTGCTTCCACTCTCGCTGCCAACGCGGCTCCATCACGCCCGCTAGCGCCGCAGAATATCGAAAAGGATGATCAGGATCGGGCCCGGGGCCTGAACTTGCGGAAGACAACGACGTCGGTGGTGAGGCAGTCATGACGCAGCGAGTCTAGGGAACGCGCCCGCAAAGCACGCTGCGAAAGCCACGAAATCCGGCCCCAACGCGACCTCACCGTGCCCCTATTTCCGCGGCGAAGGCCGAGGTTTCAGGCCGGTCTTGGGCTCGATCTCCCCACCGCCGCCCCCGCCCGGCCC
>CAZIMT010000123.1:0-10121 GCA_964540295.1 uncultured Phycisphaeraceae bacterium | reverse complement strand
GCTGTCACACCGTTCACCACCCGAACCGTGCCAGGGCCGATCTGGTCTTCGACTTCTCGGACCATCGCGAGGTCGAGACTCACCCGCATCCGTGGGTCGGCCTGCAGGGTCGCGGCCGTTTGACCCGACAGCACCACCAGCTCCAGCGGGAACCCCGACGGGCCCGCGGCCGATCTTGGTTTGACGATCTCCGCCACGGCCTGCAACGCCGCCGCGCCCGACCCGTTCAATCGGTTGTCGTCCAAGATCAGTTGCAGCCGCCCTGGCAGCACCGGCACGCCGTCGATCGGGACGACGCGCTCGACGATCACTTGCGCGTCGCCCCGCGACCGGTCGAGTCGGCCCAGCAGGAAAACCACTCCCGCGCTGCTCGGGTCCAGCAGGTGGGCGTACTTGGCGAAGGCATCCGTGAACACGACGGCCTCGACCGCGCCAAAGGTGTCCTCGAAGGTCACGATCGCCATCTTCTGACCCGCCGAGCGGCCCGTTTTCACGACCAACTGCCGCAGCGACTGCACCAACCCTGGCAAGATCACCCGCGTGTCCTGCGGCATGTCCTTGGCGGTCGCGGTGTTGGCGGTGGCGAAGACCGAGTACCACGACTTCCAGGTGTCCAGCGGGTGGCTCGAGATGTAGAAACCGAGGACTTCCTTTTCATTGGCGAGCGACTCGGCCTCGGTCCAAGGCGTGGCCTTGCCCAGCGGTGTTCCGGTTCCGCCCGCGCTAGTACCAGTTCTCGCACCAGAACCGGAGCCCGCGTCGCGTGACTTGGACTTGGGTTCATCGAACCCCCCACCGAACCCGCCACCGAAACCAAACAGCGCTCCTTGCCCGCTCGCCTTGTCCGCCGCGGCCTTCTGCCCCGCGCTCACCGCCTGCTCGATCGTCGCCACCATCGCGGCCCGGTTGTTCCTTCCATGGATGGAATCGAACGCGCCGCAGCGCACCAGCGCCTCGATCGTGGCCTTGTTCAAGATCCCGTTGCCGCGCGCGAGCACTCGCTCGCAGAAATCAAACATGGACGTGAAAGGAGAGTGGCGGAGTGGCGAAGAGGTGGAGTGGCGAAGTGAGGAACCCTCCGCCGTCTCTTTCGCTTTGCCACTTTGCCACTTTGCCACTTCGCCACTTTTCTCCGCCCCGCTTCGTTCCGCGATCGTGGCTTCGATCGCTTTCTCACCCGCGCCCTTGATCGCGCCGAGCCCGAAGCGCACGTGCCCCGCGCTGGCCGTGCGCGGCTCGTCGAGGCCGTACACCACCGTGAAATCTGCGTCCGAAAGATTCACGTCTGGCGGCCTGACCTCGACTCCGGTCTTGATGACCTTCCCCGTGGTCGGCTCAACGAAGCGCGTCCGCCGGCAGTCTTCCAAGTACGGGATCCACTCGCTGACCTTGTTGGCCGCAGATTCGAAGGTCAAGAACGCGGCCATGTACTGGTTGGGAAAGAACGTTTTCAAGTACGCCGTCTGGTACGCCACGATCGCGTACCCGGTCGAGTGGCTCTTATTAAAGCCGTATCCCGCGAATTTCAGGATCAGCTCGAACAACTCCTCGGCCTTGGGCTTGGTCAGCCCTTGCTTGACCGCGCCCTCTACAAACGTCGGCCTCTCCGAGTCGATCTGCTTCTGCTTCTTCTTGCTGATGGCCTTGATGAGCGAGTACGCCGAGCGCAGCGGGATGCCGCCCAGCCCGTGCACGATCTGCATGACCTGCTCTTGATAGACCATCACGCCGTAGGTCTCGGCCGTGTACTGCTCGACGATCGGGTGGACCTTCGGAACGTCATCCTGTCCGTGCTTGCGGCGGTTGTAGTCGGGGATCAAGTCCATCGGCCCGGGCCTGAACAACGCGTTGGCCGCGATCAGGTCTTCGAGCCGGTCGGGCTTCATCTCGACCAAAAGCCGCCGCATGCCGCCGGACTCGAACTGGAACACGCCGGTCGTGTCGCCGCGGCGGAACATCTCAAAGACTCGCTGGTCGGTGAAGTCGAGGCGGTCAAGATCCAGGGGATCAGCGAGAGAGTGAGACAGCGAGACAGGGTCAATCGCCTTTCCCTGTTTCGCTGTTTCGCTGTTTCGCTGTCTCGCCTCGTATTCCTGCCCACGTCCCACCGCGTTCCAAATCTCCACCTCTGGCAGCGACTCGCGAATCAGCTTCTTGGCCCGCTCCACCACGCTCAGCGTGCGCAGCCCGAGGAAGTCCATCTTCAGCAGGCCCATCTTCTCGCACGTCGGGCCGTCCCACTGCGTCACGATCTCGTTCTCCTCCGAGCCTGGTTGCTTGTACAGCGGCACGATCTCGTGCAGCGGCCTGGTCGCCACGATCACGCCCGCCGCGTGTACCGACGCGTGCCGCGCCTGCCCTTCGAGCGTTCGCGCGTTGTCGATGAGCCGCTTGATGCGCTCGTCAGAGTCGTACATCTTCTTCAGGTCCGGCTCGCTGGCCAGCGCGCTGTCGAGCGTCGTGCCCAGGGCCTCGGGAATCAGCTTGGCGATCCGATCAACGTCCGGCCGCGGCAGCCCGAACACCCGCCCCACGTCGCGCACGGCCGCTCGCGCCTTCATCGTCCCGAACGTGATGATCTGCGCCACATGCCCGTACTTCTGACGCACGTAATTGATGACGCTGCCACGCCCATCCTGGCAAAGGTCAATATCGATATCTGGGTATTCGTTGCGATCGGGGTCCGTGAAACGCTCGAACAGCAGGCCATAACGAACCGGGCACGCGTTGGAGAGGCCCAGCGTGTAGCCGACCATGGTGCCCACGCCCGAACCGCGAGCCAGCGCAGGAATACCGCGCTGCCGCCCCCAGTTCACGAAGTCCCACACGATCAGGAAGTACGCCGAGATGTTCTTGTCGGCCAGTATCTTCAGCTCGCGCTCAAGCCGAGCGCGGAACGGATCAGGCACGCCGCCAGCGTTCTTCGGATCAGACTTCGCCGCTGCTTTCTCGCCGCCGTACCGCCAAATAAACCCGGCCTCGGCCAGCATCCGCAGCGCGGCGTCGCACTGCTCTTTGGCCTCTTCCAATTCCTTCGTCGTCGGCTGCGTCGTGAACGGCTTCAGCTCGAACGCCGCGCAATACGCCTTGTACCACGCCGTCGGATCGCCCGCGAACTTCGGATCGTCGTGCTCGGGCAGCGCCTTCGCCTTGGGCAGGTCGATCCGCACCATCGGCGCGTTGTTCGCGCCCAGCGGCAGCTTCACGTCGCAACGCTCGGCGATCTTCACGGTGTTGTCGCACGCCGCCGCCCACTCGCTCGCGATCTCTGGCGACATCTCCTCGGCCAGCGCTCGCATCTCGCCCGGCGACTTCACATAAAGCTGCGGCGGGTAGCGCATCCGCTGCTCGTCCTGCTTGCCCTTGCCAGTCGAGATGCACACCAGCGTGTCGTGCGCGTCGTGGTCCTCGGCCTTCAAAAAATGCGCGTCGTTGTCGCACACCAGCGGCAGGTTCAGTTCCTTCGCCAGCCGGATCAAGTGCTTGTTGATCGAGTTCTGCTCGAGGATGTGATGCTGAAGTTCGATGTAAAAGCGGGGGGGGAGCGAATCAGCGAACGAGCGAGACAGCGAGGCAGGGGAAGTCGAAGGATCGCAAGTCCCTCTGTTCCCTGTCTCGCTGTTTCGCTGTTTCGCTGTCTCGCTCTCTCCAAACGCTTTCGCGTGCCAGGTCGCACTCTCGACCGCTTTCTCCCAGTGCTTCTCATCCCCCGTCCGCTCATAGTCCAGCAACGCATCGCCGATCTCGGACCCCAGGTGCCCGTTGATGGCGATCAGCCCTTCGCTGTGCTTGGCCAGCAGCTCGCGGTCTATACGAGGCTTGTAGTAAAACCCGGTCAGATACGCCTCGGAGCAGAGCACCAGCAGGTTCTGCCACCCGACATTGTTCTCCGCCAACAGCACGAGGTGGAACCCGCCGTCGCCGCTGCCGGTGTAGGTCCGGTCCTGCCGCGAGCCTGGCGCGACATAGGCCTCGACGCCGAGCACGGCCTTGATCCCTTTTTCCTTGCACGCCTGATACAGCGCGACCGTGCCGAAGATGTTGCCGTGGTCGGTGATGCCGACCGCATTCATGCCGAGTTCCGCGACGCGGTTCACGAGCCGATCGATCTTGTTCCCGCCGTCCAGCAGCGAGTACTCGGTGTGCAGGTGAAGGTGGACGAACTGCTGGTCTGGCGCGATCGCGACTGCGGACGCCGCGTGAGAGGTAGTGGAGGCAGAGTTGGATTTGGTGGAGGCCATCAGCGCGATGATAGCGAGCGATCCGCTCGCGCCTCGCGCCAGCTGTCAATTGGCGGGCGACGTACAATCCACCGTGGAGATTTCAACCTTTAACCTCTCGCAGCACGGCTCGCGCGTCTTCACGAGCGTGAACAGCCGCCCCTCGTTCTTGGCTCGCCTCGCGCTCTGGCTGCTGATCCTGGCCGCCCTCGCGCTGGCGATCGTCGTCCTCGTCCCCGTGGGCCTGATCGTCGTGCTGGTGACGCTGCTCTTCGCCAGCCTGCGGGCGATCGCGCGGCTGGCGACGAGGGTGCTGAAGATGGACGGGCAGGGGCGGAAGAACGTGCGGGTGGTGCAGCGCGATCCGATGAAATGATCCAAGATCGAGGCGATCGTTGCCGAATGAAGAACTCAAGGCGATTCAACGATAAATCAGCCCTTGGCCCGCTCTCGCAGGTGTGGCCATCATAACGGCCTTGATGCTTGCCTCGATGGCCTTGGGTTCGGCACTGTCGCATTGGTGGGTGCTCGCGACCCAGATTATCCTGACCGCGGTGATGATGACACTCCAAGTTCGACACGCACGGCGTCTTCGCTCAAAGATCGTCGCGGCAGCGGGAAGAGTCTGCATCCACTGCTCGTACACGCTCGCCAGCCTGCCCGCGCCGGGAGTGTGCCCCGAGTGCGGCCGTGCGTATCCCGAGGACGGGTACGCGGCCGTTTGGGTGCGGGCGTGGCCTCAGGCGCTGGGGAAATACTCGAACATGAAGTGACCTGATCTGTTGCTCGGCGTGTCACTGACCGAAGACGATCGCTTCCCACGCCTCGCGCAGCGCCTTGGTCATCGGCCCCACCACCCCGTCCCCGATCGCCTCGCGCTCCACCTTCACCACTGGCAGCACGCCCCAGCTTGAGTTGGTCAAAAACACCTCGTCGGCGTTGAGCACGTCGTCGATCGTGAGCATCCGCCGCACCACGTCCGTGCCGCGGTCGCCCGCCAGGTCCATCACCGTCCGCCGCGTGATCCCCGGCAGCACCGGGCTGGGCATGACCGCTCGGCGACTCGCGCCGCCCGAGACCCCGCCCGGCACGCCAGCGCCCGACATCCTCGCGCCGGGGCCGCCTTCGTCTTCGTCGTCGCGATCAAACTCGTCGCGGCCCGCGACTTCCTGCTCTTCGCCGCGCGCGATGGGCGTGTACAGCACGCCATCCTTCACAACAAAGGCGTTGCTCACGCACCCGCCCGCCAGGTAGTTCGTCACTTGAAAGACCAGCGCCTCGCCCGCCCGCTTCCCGGCCGCGACCTGCAGCTCGCGCAACCGGCCCCAGTAGTTCAAGGTCTTGTGCGCGCTGAACGGGTCGAGCGGGTTGACCTTCAGGTCCGCGATCACGGCCGCCACGCCGCGCTCGAACATCTCGTCGGGGTACGCCGTCGCCGGCTGCGCGACAATCAGCACGGTCGGGTCTTGGCCCCCGTCCCCGCCTCTGGTTGGCCCGCCGTTCTCTTGGTCCTCTCCGCCGTCTGCCGCGCTCTTGGCGGGCTTGCCGAGCATGTTCAGGTCTCCGCCCGTGACGGTGAGACGAACGCGGAACCGGTCCACACCGAGCATCTCCATCGCCGCCTTCTCGACCGTGCGCACGCACGCCTCCGCCAGAGCGTTCACGCGGATCGACTCCGAAAGCCCGAGCAATCGAGCGCTCAGCGCCAGCCTCTGCACGTGCGCGTGGAGCGAAACGATGGAAGACCCGCCGGTCGTGCCGCGCACCGCCAGCATGGTCTCGAAAAGACCGACGCCGTGCTGCAGCCCGGCGTCAAAGGCCGAAACCAAGGCCGCGTCACGATCCAGGAACTCGTTGTTGAGAAAGACCGATGCCATGGCGCAGCGTACGGCCCCCTAGGAACACCAGCCTGTCACCTGCGTCACCTTCAAGCCGCGACTTTGCGACGCGCCGATCTCCGGCCCGGGGATGTCAGATCACGCCGACGCGGTCGGTGCCGTCGTGCCGACGGCGGCGCACGAGCGGCGGGCACAGCATCGCCAGCGACGCCACTCCCCCATGGTCTGACTTACCCACTTTGTGAGGCAGGTTCGCGGACTGAACGTCGAACGCGGCAATGGACAGCTTCACGTCGAACTTGCAAGATCCTGAGCCTGCCCCCGACCCGATCCAGCCGTCCGTCACGTACACCACCAGCCGATACTGCCCGGGATCGAGTTGCCCCCTCGACAGGTAGCTCTCCGCCCCGTCCACCCGCGCGTGCCAGAAGACCAGCCCCATGTCGTCGCGCATCAGCGACACGTACCAATCCGCGGCGCTACTTTCGAGCGACGAACGAAAGAACCCGGTAAGCGAGAACGTGGAGGCCTCGGGAACGTTGAACACGACATTGAGCGTGCTGCTCCCGCCGCCCGAGCCCAGCGGGCTGTAGGAGCCGTCGATCCCCCACACCGTGCCCGACATCGTGATCCCGTCGCTCTTGAGCACGGAGTTCTGCGACGAGTACCCCGTGCTGTCTGGCTGGCCGCCGCCGTTGGGGAGGTCCAGCCGAGTCCATCCAATGAGAGGATTAAAATCGGTGCTCCGCGTCTCGAACGTCACCGGCCCGATACCAACCCAGGTTATAAAAGAACGCACGCTGCTAACATACGTGAGAGGCAAATCCTCCGCAACGGCCGTGGAGCACATCGTGAGCGTCGCGATCGCCACGCTCGCCAAGGCTCGCCGCGAGCACGAAAAAAAAGATTCGCTGAGTACGTCCACGAAAACCCCCGTTCGTCAGGATCTCAACCGCGAAGGTCCGAACCGGAACCTCCTGGCACGGATTCCAAACCCAATACCCACACCTCTCGGGCTGCCATGAGTCTACCAAGTTTTTCAGGGGGTGCGCACAGAAATAACTTAGTCTGTGAGCAGGTTCGGTGAAGATCTTCACCTAGACCGTGCCCGACACGTCTTTGGAAGGGGATCGGCGAGGTCCGAGTGTTTGCACAGCGCTGAAGTTCGAGGCTGGTATCCGCTTAGTTCGCGACCCCCGATCCGAACGCCGACGAAGTCGCAGTGCCCTTGCTGAACACCAGCGCCGAGCCTTGGGCGTCGACCAAGATCGTGTCTCCCGCCCCGAACTCGCCTGATAATATCCGACTTGCCAGCGGGTTCTCGATCCGTTGCTGGATCACTCGCTTAAGCGGGCGTGCCCCGAAGGACGGGTCGTAGCCCTCGGTGGCGATCTGCATCTTGGCCGACTCCGTCAGCTCGACCCCCATCTCGCGTTCCTTAAGCCGCTGCCGCAGTCGGGCGAGCTGGATGTCAACGATACCGCCCAGGTCTTCCTTGCGAAGCTGGTGAAAGACCACGACCTCGTCGATGCGGTTCAGGAGTTCGGGCCGCATGAACGGCGTGCGCAGGCCGACGTTGAACTGAGCGTTCATCTCGCCCTCGTCCATGCCCGGCCTCATGCCCCGGCCTTGCAGGTCGACGCCGGGCCCGCGCCGCAGCAAATCGCGTACGGCCGCGTCGATCTCCCAGTCCTCCGCGCCGCGCGCGGTCATCTCTTGAATCTGCTGGCTGCCCACGTTGCTGGTCATCACCACGATCGAGTTCTTAAAATCAACGGTGCGGCCTTGCCCGTCGGTCAGGCGGCCGTCGTCGAGCACTTGCAAGAGGATATTGAACACGTCCGGGTGCGCCTTCTCGATCTCGTCGAGCAGGATCACGCAATACGGCCTGCGCCGCACGGCCTCGGTCAACGCGCCGCCTTCCTCGTAACCAACATATCCGGGCGGGGCGCCGATGAGCCGAGCGACCGAGTGCTTCTCGCCGTACTCGCTCATGTCCACCCGCACCATCGCCTCTTGGCTGTCGAACAGGAACTCGGCGAGCGCCTTGCAGGTTTCTGTTTTTCCAACGCCCGTCGGCCCGAGGAACAGGAACGAGCCGATCGGCCGCTGCGGATCGCCCAGCCCCGCGCGGCTGCGGCGCACCGCGTCCGCCACCGCCTTGAGCGCGTGCGACTGACCGATCACACGCCCGCTCAGCTCCTCCTCGATCCGCTGCAGCTTGTCACGCTCGCCCTCGACCAGCCGCGAGACGGGGATGCCCGTCCACCGCGCCACGATCTGCGCGATCTGCTCGGCGTCAACCTCTTCGGTCACCATCGCGTTACCCTTGGCTTGCCGTTCGGCGAGCGATTTCTCGGCCTTTTCCAGCTTGGTCTGCAGCTCGCGCAGGTCGCCGTAGCGGATCCGGGCGGCCGCTTCAAGGTCGCCGCGCCGCTGAGCCTGATCGAACTCGACCTGCCGCGTCGCCATCTGCTCCTTGACCGCTTTCACGGCGTCCAGCTCGGCCTTCTCGGTATCCCAGCGGGCCGAGAGCGCCCGGTTCTGCTCTTGAAGCTCCGAGAGCTCGCGTTGGATGCGGTCGAACTCCTTCTTGGTCCCGTCGGCGGCGGCCTTGTCCTTAAGCTCGATCTTTAACGCCTCGCGCTCGATCTCCAGCTGCATGATCTTCCGCCGCAGCTCGTCGAGCTCGGTGGGCATCGAATCGTTCTCGATCCGCAGCCGGGCCCCCGCCTCGTCGATCAGGTCGATCGCCTTATCGGGCAGGAAGCGGTCGGCGATGTAGCGGTTACTCAGCGTTGCCGCGGCAAGAATCGCCGAGTCTTGAATTCGCACGCCGTGGTGAGCCTCGTACCGCGGCTTGAGCCCGCGCAGGATCGCGACGGTCTGCTCGACGCTGGGTTGATCGACAAAGATGGGCTGGAAGCGCCGCTCGAAGGCCGGGTCTTTCTCGACGTGCTTGCGGTACTCGTCGAGGGTTGTCGCGCCAATGCAGCGAAGCTCGCCGCGTGCCAGCGCCGGCTTGAGCAGGTTCCCCGCCGACACCGCGCCCTCGGCCGCGCAGGGCAAGATCATCCTGTTCATCGACGAGCTGCACACGATCATCGGCGCGGGCGCGGCCGTGACCTCGCGGAGCACCGCCTTCAAGCGTTCCTCGAACTCCCCGCGGAACTTGGCACCGGCGAGCAACTGGCCCACGTCCAGCGCCATGATCCTCTGGTCGCGCATCCCCTCGGGGCAGTCGCCGTTGATGATCCGAAGCGCCAAGCCCTCGGCGATGGCCGTCTTGCCCACGCCCGGCTCGCCGATCAGGACCGGGTTGTTCTTGGTGCGGCGGTTGAGGATTGAGATGAGGCGCTCGATTTCCGGCTTGCGGCCGATGACCGGGTCTATCTGGCCCTTCATGGCCTTCTTGGACAGGTCGTTAGTGAAGTAATCCAAGGCCGGGGTCTTGCCGGGCTGGGGCTGGCGTTCCTGGACCGGGACCGGGCCGGTGGCGTCTGAGCCCATGTCCATGCCGGAATTCATGCCGCCCGCTGAGTAACCCTGGTCCACGGAGTCCAGGATGTCCGGGAAGCGCGAGACGTTGTCGAAAATCGAGGTCAGGTTCTTCTTGAGGTCGGCGGAAGAGACGCGCAGGCCGTCCAGGATCATCTGGCCGTCATTGCCTTCCAGGTCCGCGATGCCGAACAGGAAATGCTCTGTGCCGATGAACTGGTACTGGTACTTGCTGGCGATGATGGCGGACTTCTCTATGATCTCGCGGAGGTCGGAAGTCAGCTTGGGCTGCCATTTTTCCGACAGTCGGCCGGTGTTCATGCGAATGATCTCCTCCTTGACCATTTCCGGGGTAATCTTGTTCTTCAGGAGGATTTCGGAGGCAAAGGAGGAAATCTCCTCAATGATGCCAAACAGGAGGTGTTCCGGGCCGATGTGGTCGTGGTGAAGGTCCTCAGACAGGCGCTGGGAGGTGATTAGGGCGTTCTTTGCCCTGGACGACAGCTTTTCGAGTATAAAGGAGAAGTGGTTCATTTGAATGTTATTCTTTATACTATTATTATAG
>CAZIMT010000122.1:7590-10123 GCA_964540295.1 uncultured Phycisphaeraceae bacterium | reverse complement strand
GTTTCAGAACCCTCAAGTTTCTAGTGGGATAGGTTTTCAACCCGTGTCTATGCCTTCTACTTCATGATTTTGAAACAGCCTCTTACACTCCCCCCATGCACCCCGCAGTCTTTCTCGACCGCGACGACACGCTCATCGAGGCCAACTCGCTGCCCTCTCCACCGCCCCCGGCCGCTGCGGGCGATCTCGTTGACCCCGCGCTCGTCCGCCTCCTCCCCGGCGCGCTCGAGGCCTGCACGCGCCTGCACGCCGCGAGGTTCACGCTCATTATCATCAGCAACCAAGGCGTCGTCGCGCGCGGCGGGCTGACCATCGCTGGCGTCGAGCGCGTGAACGACGCGGTGCGAGCCCTCCTCCCAGGCCTCATCGACGCCGTCTATTTCTGCCCCTACCACCCGCGCGGCACCGTCGAGCCCTACGCCCGCGAGCACCCGTGGCGCAAGCCCAACCCTGGAATGATCCTGGCCGCACGCGACGAACTCAACATCGACCTCGCCCGCTCGTGGCTCGTCGGCGACGCGGCCCGGGACATCGAAGCAGGGATCGCGGCCGGGATCGCGGCGAACCGCTGCCTGCGGATCGGCACGGATCAACCGATCCCCAGCCTGCGCGCCGCGACCGACACTATTCTGCGTCAGGCACCGCACGGCTAAAGTCCGCCGATGGAGCACTTCACCGTTCGCCTGACCGCCACCCACGGCACGCCGCTCGCCGAGGGGAAGGTTCGCGCCACCGTCGTCGCCACCGCCCACGCCATCGCCGAGCGGGTGGGAGTTCTGATCGCCCACATCCAGACCGACGAGCGCACGATCCAGGTCACGCTCGACTGCGGCGAGGTCGAGTCGGTCGGGTTCTTGGCCGAGCTGATGCGGCTGACCAACGCGTGGTACGTCGGCAAGTTTAACGCCGGGCCGCTGTGGGGACCGGGACCAGGCAAGGAACGAGACGAGGGAAAAGATAACGAACAAGACGAGGAACCAGACGAGCAACAAGGCGAGGATCACACGCCTTGAGCGCACGCCCCGACCAGATCCTTCGGCTGTTGGTGGTCATGCCTTCGTGGGTGGGAGACGCGGTGATGGCGACGCCGACGCTGCGGCTAATCCGCCGCGCGTTCCCTGGCGTGTTCGTCGGCGGGCTGGTTCGGCCCGGGATCGACCAACTGCTGGCCGGGTCCGATCTTCTCGACGAGCTGCATGTCGCGCACGCGACCGGGGTGCTGGGGCCCAAGTTTATTGCCGCGAAGGTCAGGCCGAGGCGGTACGACACGGCCTTGCTGCTCGCCAACTCCTTCTCCAGCGCGTTGATCGTGCGCATCGCTGGCATACCGCGCCGGCTCGGGTACGACCGCGACGCCCGCGGGCTGCTGCTCACGGACCGGCTCGCGGCCCCCAAACGCCCGGACGGCCGATGGGCGATCGTGCCAGCGGTGGACTATTACCGCACGCTCGCGCAGGAACTTCTCTTCAAGCCTCGAGGCGTGCTGAGCGCGAGCCACGAACACGAATCAACATCGATGCCGATGGAACTGGCGACCACGCTCGCTGAAGAGGCTGCGGCGGACGAGTTGTTTACGAAGGCTGGGGTCGCGGCGGGGACGCCGTGCGCGATCCTGAACCCGGGCGGGAACAACGTGGCCAAGCGCTGGCCAGCGGATCGGTTCGCGGCTTTGGCGGATCATCTTTCGTCCAAGCACGAGCTGACGGTGCTCATCAACGGTTCGCCCGTCGAGCGCGAGCTGGTCGCGCAGATCGCGTCGATGTGTACGTCGCCGGTAGTCCGGCTTTCAGAGCTTGGCATCACGCTGGGCTCGCTCAAGGCCGTGGTCCGGCGCTGCCGGGTGATGGTGACCAATGACACGGGCCCGCGGCACTTGGCGGCGGCGTTTGGTGTGCCGCTGGTGTCGCTGTTCGGGCCTACGGACCCGCGTTGGACGACGATCCCGACCCGGGCCGGGGCGTTGGAGGTAATCCTGCGGGCCGACCCGACGCTGCCGGAATCAGAGGTGGCGGACGATCATCTAGAGCGGTGCTCGATAGCGCGGATCGGCGTTCCAGAGGTGCTGGCCGCGGCCGACCGGGCTTTGGGAGGAGGTTCTGGGTGAGGGTTCTGGGCGGTTGAACTTTCCGAAAAATCAAGGCAGCTCTTGATCGGCTTGACCCTCCGGGCCGATCCTCTACCATTCTGCCCCGTCACTGGCGACCAACCACGGTGAGGGGTCGGGGGCAGGATACGTCCAAGTCTCCGTTCGATCCGAAGTCTGATCCGAAGTCTGATTCAGGGGGCGTAGCTCAGTTTTGGTAGAGCGCTTCCATGGCATGGAAGAGGTCACGAGTTCGAGTCTCGTCGCCTCCACTTGAACGAGAACGCCGCAAACCGAAGGGTTTGCGGCGTTTTTATTGAGTAGAGAGCCATACAAGCTCTTGGATGCAGGGAAAAGTATCTGCAAGCCAAAGTGCCATGCTTGGAGAGCAGTCTGGCCATCACCACAGGGTTCATGTCTGGGATTGGCAGTGGGGATTGGCAGTGGGGA
>CAZIMT010000122.1:2948-7490 GCA_964540295.1 uncultured Phycisphaeraceae bacterium | reverse complement strand
GGGATTGGCAGTGGGGATTGGCAGTGGGGACGGCACTGGGAAGCGACTTTGGTTCTTCGCTGCAACTCAACTTATCAATGATCGTTTGATCCAGTATTGACCATCTGATGGTCAACGCTCGACCGCCAGCCAGAATCGATTTTGGAAGAACACCTCGCGGTCGCAGCGCGAGCGTGGGGTATCTTCCATAGGCCGATCTCGAGGGTAGATCGGAATATAGGACTTTGTTTGGGTAGATCGTTGAATCAGCGATCGCCACAGCAAAAAAAACGAGATCCATAGGGTTTCCGCTTTGACAACCGTCTGGCGTGTGGTATCGTGAAATCGAATCTGAAACAGTTACACATTTGAGATCACTGTTTCCAGCTGTTGCTGTGGCAGCCGCCAAATCTGGGGAGCCCGCGATGAGTTCTGTTCGAAAAATTGCCAAGCGTGTTGGAGTGTCGGTCGCGACGGTGTCGCGAGCGTTGAACAACCACCCGCACGTGGATCCGGAGACCCGGCGGAGGGTGCTTCAGGACGCGAGCGAGGCGGGGTACTCGCCGGGTGGCGGGCGGCAGGTCTCTACCGTGATCGGGCTGGTGTACGCGGGCGAGGTGGTGCTGGCGGACTACGGGGCGTTCGAGTCGGCGTTGCTTTCGGGGATTCTGCGTGGGCTCAACGAGCACCGGTTTGACGTGAAGATCCTGTCGGTGCAGCGTGACAAGAGCCCGAGCGAGTCGTATTCGGAGTTTTTCTACCGCAAGGGGATCCGTGGCGCGATCCTGCGTTCGGTGCAGCAGACGCGCGGGATCTGCAAGGCGATCGCCGACGAGGGTTTCCCGTCGATCGTAGTGGCGGACCACTTTGAAGAACCGAATGTCAACTTTATCTGGTGCTCGTCGCGAGACGATTTCCGGCGTGCCACCCAGCACCTAATCGACCTCGGTCACAAACGGATCGCGCTGGTGGTTCACCGCGTGCCGGACACGGACCACTTGGACCGCGAGCAGGGCTTTAAGGAAGCGCTGGCGGACGCTCGGCTCACCCCCGACCCGCAGCTCATGCTCGAGTCTGACGGCGGGCCCGGCGGGGGTGCTTCGGCGATCACGCGGTTGATGAGCCTACCAAACCCGCCCACGGCCGTGATGTTCACGGACCCGCTGGCGACGGTCGGTGCGCTGCGCCGTTGCTTGGAACTTGGCGTCCGGATCCCGATGGATCTTTCGATCGTTGGCTTTGACGACAGCGACATCCGCAAGCACACGTACCCGGCCTGTACGGCGGTGTGCCAGGACGCCCAGATGCTGGGGATCGAGGCGGCCCGGTGGTTGACGCACCGCGTGGTGACTGACGACAAGGAAAGCAAGAGCTTTCGGATGGTTCGTTCGACGTTCCTGGAGATTAACCAGAGCACGAGCAGGCCGCCAGCCGAGCCGTTCCGGGTGTTGCCCGATGGCAGTCGGTCGCCGGTGGCGGGCGAGCGCGTGTAATTAGATTGCTGGCGCAGTTGAAATATTGGGAGTGGATTGGGAGTGGGTTGGGAGCTGGGAGGTTCAGTCGGTTGAGCTTTGGAAGTACCCATTCAGGAATGGTTTTCCTCGAGTGGATTTTTTGTTCGGTAGCCCATGCGGGTGTTCCGCGAGGGCGTGAATCTGGTCCTACACAGAAGCAGCGGGAGAATTGAACATGCGGTTGTCTCTTCGAAATACGTTCATGGCGGCGGTGGCGGTGACGGCGCTGGGCACGGTCCAAACGACCTCGGCCCAGCTCCTCAACGCGGGGTTCGAGATCAAGTGCGGGCCTGCGGTTGACTGGACGACGTTCGGCAACGTCTCGAGCATCAACTTTTTCACGGTGACCGGCACCAAGGCTATCAAGATGTTCGGCCCCTTCAACGCCCCGACTGGGTTCAGCGGGATCCAGCAGTCGTCGCAGGCGTGTACGCCCGGTCAGCAGTGGAAGGCCTCGGCCTTCGCCACGAACCCGGTGTGGGACGCGCTGAGCCCGACAGGCTCTGTCGCGTACGTGGCGATCGACTTCCTGAGCGCTGACAAGACGGTGTTCTACCCGGGCACGACCTCGCCCGAGCTTTCCGGCCCGATCGAGCCAGCGGTGCTGCTCGAGTCAGCCTTTGTCACGGCCCCGGCGGGCGCGGCCTGGGTGCAGATCACACTCCTGCTTCGGCAGCAGAACTTCATCGGCGGCGCGGTGTGGTGGGACGACGTGAGCCTGACCGAGCTGACGCTTGGCTCGGTCACGGTCCCCAACTTCAGCTTCGAGGACCAGCTCCCCGGCTGCAACGACAGCTCGGCCCAGAATTGGACCAACTTCGGCAACGGGCAGCAGAACTTCGGCGAGAACGTCCGCACGGGCAGCTACGCCGCCAAGCTCTTCGGCGGGTTCAACGGCGACCCGGCCTTCTCGGGCTGGTACCAGAACGTTCCGGCGGTCCCCGGCAGCAAGTGGAAGACCTCGGGCTACGGCAACAGCGCGTCGTTTGACCTGATCTCCGCGGGCAACGACGTGTTCCTCGTCACCGAGTTCCACGACGAGTTCGGCGGCAACCTCGGCTCTTCGACAAACTCGGCGTCCGTTCCCACCGGTGCGAGCAACAGCCTGGCCTATGAGTTCTACGAGACCACGGTCGGCACCGCCCCCGAGGGCACGGCCTTCGCCCGCGCGGTCATCTTGCAGATCCAGAGCGGATTCGCTGGCGGCGCGACGTGGTGGGACGACATGAGCCTCACCCAGCTCTGCCCGTCGGACTTTGACGGTGACGGCTTCGTGACTGGCGACGACTTTGACTCGTACGTGTTTGCCTTCGAGGCGGGCGATGCCAGTTCGGACTTTGACGGTGACGGCTTTGTGACTGGCGACGACTTTGACGCGTACGTTCTGGCCTTCGAGGCGGGCTGCTAATTCGTGGGGCCTTCCGGGCTTTGACGCTCCCTGGCCCGGGGGTTGGCATGCGACAGCCTCAAGCGGCCGCCCGCCGTTGAACCGGCGGGCGGCCTTTTTATTGGTCTGGCTTCTGACGACCTCTCTTTGTGAGATACTCCCCGGCGTGAAACACTCGACTTTCTCACACCGGATCGAACGCGAGCAGCGGCGCACCGCGCGCGGGTTTGTCCGTTCGTCGGCGCTCTCGACGGGGACGTGGGCGATCGTGCTGATCGCGGCGTTGTCGTCGGTCGCGGTGCTGGCTTGGCCGGTGCCCAAGCCCAAGGGGCGGGTGATGTGGACCTTCGCGGTCATGCACAGCCTGATCTACAAGCCGGTGATCGACGAGTGGAACAGCACGCGCGATTCCAAGATTGACCTGCGGTTGCTGGGCGACGTGCCGTTGCAACGGAGGATGCTCGCGGCGTTCATGGCGGGGTTGCCGTCGGCCGACTTGATCGAGGTGGAACGAAAGGCCGCGGCCCGGGCGTTCACGGGGCCGCTGGAGGCGGTGGGGTTTGTGGACCTCACGGATCGTTTGAAGTCTGAGGGGTTGATGGACCAGATCAATCTGCCGTCGTTCAGCCCGTGGATGAGCCGCGGGCGGATCTTCGGGCTGCCGCACGATGTACACCCAGTGATGCTGGGGTACCGGGCGGACTTGGTCGAGGCGGCGGGGATCGATGTTTCGCAGATCGAGACGTGGGACGACTTCGCGCGAGTGATGAAGCCGCTGCAGGCCGACCGCGATGGTGACGGCAAGCCAGACCGCTACTTGCTGAACATGTGGAAGCAGCACGACGACCACTTGGAAGTGTTCTTGCTGCAGGCCGGGGGCGGGTTCTTTGACGCTGACGGGCACGTCGCGGTAGACACGGCGGTGAACGCGCACGTGCTGGCCAAACTGGTGAACTGGGGCGTCGGGCCGGATCGGATCTGCGGAGATGCGCCAAACTTTCAGGCGGGCGGGAACAAGCTGAAGCTGGACGGGTACGTGGTGTGCAGCCTCATGCCTGACTGGATGGGCGACGTGTGGAAGCACGAGATCCCGCAGCTTAAGGGGAAGATGAAGCTGATGCCGATGCCCGCGTGGGAGAAGGGCGGGCGGCGGACCAGCGTGTGGGGCGGGACGATGATCGGGATCCCCAAGACGGCCGTGAAGACGCCGGAAGATTTCGAGCAGCTGTGGACGATCGCCAAAGAGCTGTACATCTCGCCGACGATGGCGCGGAAGCTGTACGAGGCGGGGGGGATCATCACGCCGGTGCGTTCGTTCTGGTCGGACCCGATCTTTGATCGGCCTAGCGCGTACTTCAGCGAGCAACCGCACGGGCGGATGTACATCAACCTGGCGCCAGATGTTCCGCCGCGGACCTCGTCGGCGTACAACAACTTTGCCAAGGCGCGCGTGCTTGACGCGTTCGTGAAATTGTTTGATGGCGCGGAGAAGGACGGGCGGACAGACGTGGCGTCGCTGGAAGCGAAGGCCCGGGTTTATCTGAAGGAGGCCGAGGCCTCGGTGCGCGGGCAGATCGAGCGGAACGTGTTTCTGCGAGCGGGCGAGCCGGGATCGGTGGCGGCGGGTGATGCGGCGCACGAGGTGTTGAGTGGAAAGGTGTT
>CAZIMT010000122.1:0-2848 GCA_964540295.1 uncultured Phycisphaeraceae bacterium | reverse complement strand
TGGAGAGGTGTTGACTGGCGTGGCGTTGAACGGCGGTGTTCGTTGAGCACGATGACCGCTTCGAAGCTTGTGCCGGGCCTGCCGCGGACGATCCGGGCGGGGCACCGGACGCCAGCACGGACGCCTTGGATGTTTCTTGCGCCGTTCCTGATTTTCTTTGTGTTGTTCACGGTGTACCCGCTGGTGAAATCGCTGGTGCTGGCGGGGCAGCAGACGTTCGGGGCGGGGAACGCTCGGTTTGTGGGGCTGGCGAATTTTCGCGCGATCGTGGCGGACCCGCTGTTTTGGACGGCGCTCGCGAACACGACGCTCTTTGCGCTCGGATCGGTGCTCATCCAGTTGCCGATCTCGCTGGGGCTGGCGTTGCTGCTGGAGAGGCCCGGCGTGCGCGGGCGGTCGTGGTTCCGGCTTATCTTGTTCTCGCCGTCGCTGGTGGGTGTGGTGTTCGCGTCGATGATCTTTGGGTTGATCCTAGAGAAGCGGACGGGGCTGTTGAACACGCTGCTGCACAAGCTTTTCGGGTTCAACCTTGATTACGCGTGGCTGCAGGACCACATCATGGGGGCCTTGATCGTTTCGGCGCTCTGGATGTACGTCGGGTTCAACATGGTTTTCTTCAGCGCGGCGTTGCAGAACGTGCGGCGTGAGCTGATCGAAGCGTCGACGGTGGACGGGGCGGGGCCGCTGTCGCGGTTCAGGCACGTGGTGGTGCCCGCGATCCGGCCTGTGGCGGGGTTTGTGGTGCTGCTGTCGGTGATCGGCAGCTTTCAGCTGTTCGAGCTGCCGTACCTCATGTTGTTCAACACGGCTGGCGCGGGCAATCGCGGGCTGACGGTGGTCATGTACCTGTATCAGACCGGGTTCGAGACGGGCGACCTGGGGTACGCCAGCGCGATCGGGTGGGTGCTGTCGCTGATTTTGATCGCGTGCGCGGTGGCCCAGCGGGCCTTGAGCCGCGGCGAGGAGGTCGAGGGATGACGACACTTCTCGCCTCCAAGGCACGACTGAAGTTGAGCGACGCCGGGCGCGAGAACCCGGTCGGGGTTGGTGATTCCAGCGTCAAGCGCACGGCCACATGGCTGGCGCTGGCGGCGGCGTCGGTGGTCACGCTACTGCCGTTCGCGTGGCTGATCGTCTCCAGCTTCAAGCTCAACGATGAGTTCTTCCAGTCGATGTTCCTGCCCATGAAAGAGGGCGGCGGCTGGGGCGTGGCGTGGGAGAAGCTGACGGGCGCGAACTACGAGCGGCTCTTCCGCGAGCTCGACTTTGCGCGCAGCCTGCTCAATTCGATCTTTCTCGCTTCGGTCACGGGCGTGATCGCCACGCTGCTGTGCGCGATGGGTGGGTACGCGCTGGCGAAGTTTGATTTTCGTGGACGCAAGTGGTGTACGGCCCTGGTGCTGGGGGCGGTGTTGATCCCGCCGCCGTTGTTGATCGCGCCGGGGTACCAACTGCTGTACAACCTGAACATGCTGGACACGTTCGCCGGGCTGATTCTTCCCGCGCTGGCGCCAGCGTTCGGGGTGTTCCTGTTCCGGCAGTCGATGCTGTCGTCGGTGCCGACGGAGCTGATCGAGGCGGCCCGGATCGACGGGGCGGGGGAGATGGGCGTGTTCTTCTCGATCGTGCTGCCGCTGGTCAGGCCGATGATCGGGACTTTTATGATGATCACGTTCCTGGCGGTGTGGAACAACTACATTTCGCCTCAGGTGGTTTTGCAGACTCCGTCGAAGTTCCCGTTGTCGGTGGCGGTGGCGCAGCTGCGGGGCGTGTACTACCAGGAGTATGGCTTGCAGATGGCGGGCACGGTGGTGTCGATCGTTCCGGTTCTCGTATTGTTCATGTTGTTACAGAAGGAATTCGTCTCGGGCCTGACGTCGGGCGCGGTCAAGGGTTGAATGGTTTCAACGGTTGATCGCCGCCGCCGCGGCACGAAGGAGGTTGGACGGATGTTTCCCGAAGGATTCGTGTGGGGTTCGGCGTCGAGTGCGTATCAGATCGAGGGCGGGGCTCGTCAGGCGGGGCGTGGCGAGTCGGTGTGGGACACCTTCTGCCGGGTGCCGGGCGCGGTAAAGCGCGGGCACACGGGGGACGTGGCGTGCGACCATCTCAACCGCGTCGAGGACGACGTGAAGATGATGCGCGATCTGGGGATCCCGTCATACCGGTTCTCGGTTTCGTGGACGCGTGTGATGCCCGAGGGGATCGGCGCGGTGAACCAGGCCGGGCTGGCGTTTTACGACAAGCTGGTGGACCTGCTGCTGGAGCACAACATCACGCCTTGGCTGACGCTGTTTCATTGGGATTATCCGCACGCGCTGCAGCGTCGGGGCGGGTGGCTCAACCCGGACAGCCCCAAGTGGTTCGCGGATTACACGCGGGTGATCGTCGATCGTCTGTCGGACCGCGTGAGCCGGTGGATGACGATCAACGAACCGCAGATCTTCATCGGGCTTGGCCACGGCGACGCCACGCAGGCCCCGGGGCTGAAGCTGCCGGTGGCGGAGCGTTTGCAGGTGGGGCACAACGTGCTGCTGTCGCACGGGCGGTCGGTGCAGGTGATCCGGGCCCACGCGAAGCTGAGATCGACGGTGGGTTGGGCGCCGTGCGCGCGAGTCGAGTATCCGGTGACGGAAACGGCGGCCGACATTGACGCGGCGCGGAAAGCGATGTTCGCGATCACGAAGCGCGACTCGTGGAACAACACGTGGTGGGCCGACCCGGTGTGCCTCGGGCACTACCCGGAGGACGGGCTAGATTTGTACGGCAAGGACGCGCCAACGCCAGCCGCGGGCGACATGGAGACGATCAAGCAGCCGCTAGATTTCTACGGCGTGAACATTTACAG
>CAZIMT010000121.1:0-10181 GCA_964540295.1 uncultured Phycisphaeraceae bacterium | reverse complement strand
CGATCGCACACGCTCGGGCCGTTGGCTGGGACTGCGGCGCGGGCGGCGGGGTTCTGGAATGAATCGCGGGCGATCCGAAAGAAAAGTTTCGGCGTGGGTACGGCGGTGCGAACGCGAGCTGGATCGGGCGGAGAAAGACCCCGCCAACCCCACGGGGGCGCGGCCTTCACGCTTTACTTACACCCACTCTCTCAAGTTCGCCGCTTTTTCGACTTTCAAGGTCGGGCGGGCACGCCAGCGATACTGGGCACCGACGAACGGATTCATGCTTTGCGGTTGAGGGCGATTTCGAGTAGGCTGGCGGGTGGTCGTCGGCTGCGCGATGTTGATCCGCTAGCGGTACGTTGTGGGCCGACCAATCACGAGGGGATGAAACATGTTCACGATGTCTTACGTCAGCTTTGTTCGGAATGCCTTGTTCACGCTGTCTACCTGCGTCCTCGGACTCATGGTTTTGCCCGTCACACGTGGCGGTGCGACTATTACGAACCTCGGAACTCTTGGGGGCACATATTCTCGCGCATACGCGGTGAGCAACGACGGCTTGGTCGTCACAGGACAAAGCAGGACAAGCGGCGACACGGACTTGCACGCATTTCGATGGACATCGATGGGAATGCAAGACTTGGGACCGACCGCAAGATCAACGTCCGTCGGCTACGGCCTAAGTGGTGATGGCTCGGTTGTGGTTGGAGCGATAAGGCCAACAACCAGTTCTCAAATTCGCGGGTTCCGCTGGAACGAATCGAACGGGATGAAAGATCTTCCGACGCTGGGGGGCACAGGGGCGTCGGGGGGATACGGCGTAAGCAGCGACGGTTCTATTGTTGCTGGTTTGAGTTTTCAAGCGGGAAGCCAGTTTTCTCGCGCCGCTCGCTGGACGAGCGCAGGAATAGAAGATCTTGGAACGCTTGGCGGCGCGTCGGCATATGGCTACGGAATCAGCAGCGACGGCTCCGCGGTGACAGGCTGGAGCAGCACTGTCGGGAACGCCAAGAGTCACGCGTTTCGGTGGACAACAAGTGGAATGCAAGACTTAGGCACACTGGGGGGAACGTCTTCTTTCGGATACGCAATCAGCGGCGATGGCTCTGCGGTCGTCGGAGACAGTTATACCACAGGGGATAAATTAGTCCACGCGTTTCGTTGGTCTGGGAGTGAAATGCACGACATCGGATCGCTCGGTGGATTCTCCAAAGCGCTCGCAGTGAATGCAGATGGCTCGATTGTCGCCGGGTTCAGCAATCCGACGGGCACGTTCGAAAACCACGCCTTCATGTGGACTGAATCGAGCGGGATGGTGGACCTAAATACTTTTCTACCGACTCTCGGAGTTGACCTTTCGGGATGGACGTTGACCGAAGCTAGCGGACTTTCTGCCGACGGCTCCGCAATCACGGGCTACGGCGCATTCAACGGACAGGAAATGGCCTTTCTGGTGAAACTCCCGGCTCCTGGGGTGATGCCGATTTTGGTTGCGAGCTTGTTGGTTGTGAATCGTCGGCGGCGATAGGGTCGTATCGAGGAAGTCCCGAGACTAAGCACGGTTTGGAGTTTGGAGTAGATCTTGAACGCCCTCAATAGACGTCTGAGTCTTGGCGTAGCCGCATTTGAGGCCTGTGAGGGAAGCTCGGATTTCGATCGTGATATCTTCGTGACCGGGGACGATTTCGACGCCTTTGTCGCGGCGTTTGAAAGCGGGTGCTGATTGGCCGCTGCGCATGCTCTCAATTGACACCCATTGTTGAGTGGCTCCGCCGCCGACGCGGTGTACTCTGGAATCGGGTAGCGGGCTGATCCCCCGCGAATGGTCCGGGCGGCGGTGTCGAAAACACACCGTCCACGATGCGCCGCTCGGCCCAGCCCTTTCAAGGGCGGTGTGAATTGGCAACTTCTGGCCATTTGTGCTCGAACTCCGAACTCGTTCGCAAGGCGCTGGCGTGGTACGAAGACAAGGCTCTCGTCGCGGATATCCGCGAGCATGGCCTGAAGTACGTTCGGCTGATTGACAAGCTCGATGAGCCACCATCGCAACTGAACCACGCTTGCGCCGTGGTCGATGCCTTTCACACGCGCGTGTCGCAACTGGTCGGCGAAGGTGTTCCCGGACACGGTGACTGACGAAACGCGGCTGAAAGACTTCCTGCAGGCCGGGATCGCACGCGAGGTGCCGGTGCTGGACGACGAAGGAAAACCGGTCATGGTTGGGGCGGGCGAGAAGGCCAAGCCCAAGACGCGGATCGTGGCGACGGACGACCAAGGGCGCGTGATCGACCTGCACGCGCTCCGAACCATGCTCGGAACTCAACTCGCCCGCGCTGGTGTGACGCCTCAAGTCGCCCAACGGATCATGCGGCACAGTGACTACCAAACGACATTGAAGCACTACACTGTGCTGGGGCTGACCGACACGTCGGCGGCGATGTACCGGCTGCCGAGCATCGCACGCGAGCGGCAAGCCGAAGCCGCAACGGGCACCACCGACGCCCGGCCGATCAACCTCAAAGCGGTGCCAACTGACACCCAGCAGAGGTGCCAGCAGTTGGGGCGCGAAACAAGGAAAAACAGCGCGGCTCAGCGCGACCAATTCGGGCGCGACCGTGACTCACGCCCCGATCAGAAAAGCCTAGTTTTCTCGGGAAACAACGCGGATTCAAGGGCCGAATCTGCAATGGAGCGGAAGAGACTCGAACTCTCAACCCCTAGCTTGCAAAGCTAGTGCTCTACCAATTGAGCTACCGCCCCGGGGACGGGAGTGTACGGCCCGGGCGGCGTGGGGAATAGTTGGAGGGAGTCGCGGGCCGTGCCTTGGCTCAAAGTGAGGCGGATCTTCAAACCGCCGGCAGTTCACGCGGGGTTGAAAACCTGTGCCGCAAGATTCAAACTGAAGCACTGGCGCGCTGTGAAATTGGTGTCTCCCGTGCGCGAGCCAACGCCTACGCTTGGCCTGTGTTTGGGCCTTGAAACGCAACCGCGAGCAACGCCGGAGATCTGATCTTGCCGTACACTCTTAAACCCGACGATGGCATCGGTGTTGACGCCGATAAAGTTGGCTATCTCGCCTCGCATGTGGACACCGGCGACCGCTGGGTCCTGAACTTCGGCCCGCAGCACCCGGCCACGCACACCACCCTCCGCCTTGTGCTCGAGCTCGACGGCGAGCGGATCGCACGATGCACGCCGCACATCGGCTATCTGCACTCGGGCTTCGAAAAGCTCGGCGAGCACCTCGACTATAACCAGTACGTCACGATCGTCTCGCGGATGAACTACCTCTCGCCGATCGCCAACGATATCTGCTGGCACCACGCCGTCGAGACGCTCTTCGGGATCGACCTGACGCCGCGCTGCAAGGTTCTGCGGACCATCATGGCCGAGATCGCGCGGATCCAAGACCATCTTCTCTGCGTCGGCGCGGCCGGGCTCGACCTCAACGCCTTCACGGGCTTCATCTACTGCTTCAACGTCCGCGAAAAAATATATGACATCTGCGACTTCATCTCCGGTCAGCGCTTCCACCCCGACTGGACCCGCGTCGGCGGCGCGATGCAGGACCTGCCCGACGAGGGTACGTTCCAGAGGATGGTCAAGGCCTTCATCCACAGCGAACTGCCCAGAGCGGTGGGGGATCTCGAAGGGCTGCTCAACCGCAACCGCATCTTCGTAGACCGCACCCGCCATATCGGCGTCATTAGCCACGACGACGCCATCGCGTGGTCACTCTCCGGCCCGATGGCTCGCGCCTCGGGCGTGAAGCGCGACCTCCGCAAGGACGCGCCGTACCTGTGCTACGCCGACAACTGGGACGGCCAAGGGGCCAAGGCTGTGCAGTTCCAGGTGCCGATCATGCAAGAGGGCGACGCGTATGCACGCTACTTGGTCCGCGTCGAAGAGATCAAGCAGTCGATGAAGATCGTCGAGCAGCTGATCGACAACATCCCCGGCGGCCCGATCGATACCTTCGCCGACGGTAAAATGACCAAGCCCAACAAGAATGACGTGTACGGCTCGATCGAAGGGCTGATCCAGCACTTCGAGCTCATCATGAGCAACCGCGGCTGGACCCCGCCCATCGCCGAGGCCTACGGCGCGAACGAGACCGCCAACGGTGAGCTCGGGTACTTCGTGGTCAGCGACGGCAGCCCGCGCGCCTTCCGCGTCAAGACCCGCCCCCCCAGCTTCCTCAACTATCAGGTCATGGCCAAGCTGATCGAAGGCCACCTGCTCAGCGATATCGTGGCCGTCATCGGCAGTATCAACGTCGTCGCGGCCGAACTGGATCGGTAGAGCCACGTTGCGGAGGACGGGTTGCAAGCCGTCCTCCGCCTCCTTTGTGGGGCAGGCGTCCCGCCTGCCTTCTCACGATCTTTCTCTACTCCGCGTTGTGAGATAGGTGTTCAACTGCCGCTCCAGCCTCTTCTTGTTGGCCGTCACGCAGCTCTTCGAGTTCGATCCGAAAGCAGCGAAACAGAACCTCCAACAAACCCAGCCTCGTCACTTTTATAGGAGATCGATCATGAAAATCTGCTCGCTCGCGTGCGTTGTGGCTGGTGTCACCCTCTCGCTCGGTCTTTCGCTCGGACTGGGCGGTTGCCTTATTACCAGCCACGACCACACCGACTACTCGGGCCGTCGCGTCGATTTCTCTACCTTCTCGCAGATCGAGCCCGGCAAGACCACCAAGCCCTGGGTCGAGGCGGCTCTCGGTCAGCCCAGCTCAACAACCAAGCTCGATGACGGCTCGGAACTCATGAAGTGGGAGTACACCGAGCGACGAACCAGCGGCGGCTCCGTCTTCCTGATCTTCTCCGGCGACAGCACCAACGAAACCCGCCACGCGGCGTATGTCCAAGTCCGCGACGGCGTGGTCAGCAAGGCGTGGCGCGAGCAGTGAATCGGTAATCCGCGCCGGTACGCCCAAGATCGGGCTGAAGAACTTCCACCACGCCGCGGATCACCATCGAGCTATCGCACAGCGATCGTCGCGAACCGACCCCATGCCGCCGTGTCAGAACCCAGCATCGCCTGAGTCTCTGGTCGTTCAGCACCCGCCGGTGATGAACTTCGCGACGAACTCATCGAAATCATCGGCCGTCACAAACCCGTCGTGGTTGAAGTCGGCCGCAAGATTGCCGGCCACGAACAGGTTCGCGTAAAGATCAAAGTCGTCGCCGTTCACAAACCCGTCGGCGTTGACGTCCGTGGCGGGTGAGACATGCGCGATGGTCTCGGGCATCAGCGTGACGGGGCGGAAGTTGCCGGTGAGGCGGAGGCTGTAGCGGTCCGCGCCGCACGCGGTCCCGGCGGTGATCGTCACGCTCAGCGAGCCGTCGAGGTTCTGAGTCACCGGGCCCGCAGAAGTGAGCGGCGAGCCGCCTTTATTCGTGACTTCCAAGGAAGACGCCAGCAGCGGAATCTCAGCA
This sequence comes from uncultured Phycisphaeraceae bacterium, assembly GCA_964540295.1. Classification (GTDB taxonomy): domain Bacteria; phylum Planctomycetota; class Phycisphaerae; order Phycisphaerales; family UBA1924; genus CAZCPB01. Next base: position 4,758 of record CAZIMT010000121.1, on the reverse strand, counting down.
CCGGTGTGGTCGCGGGCTCGCACGGTCAGCACAGCGTTTGACACACCGTCGGCTTGGACGTACGCGCGATCGAGCGTCGCCGTGCTCGTGATGGCGTCGGGCTTGCCGATCAGATCGGTGCGCCACGTGTCGAACCTGGAGCGGAGCGTAAAGACCGGATCAAGGTCCGTGGTGGTCTGGTTGGGCACGTTGAAGGTCATGAAGAAATCGCCGCCGCCCAGCCCGCCCGGGTTCGGGAAGACGCCCTTGCTCAGGGCCTGGGAGATGAGCACGCTCCCCGTGGGCATGACGGCGTCGAGGTCGCCGTCCTCGTCGAGGTCGGCGAGCAGGAGCTTGTTGCGGTTGAAGTTGAGCGAGGAAAAGATCGGTGCCCCAAAGCCCCCGGCGCCGAGCTGCGGCATGATCGACAGGCGCGACGTGGTGCGGAGCGTGGTGACCAGATCGGGCAGTCCGTCGCCAGTGATGTCGCGCACGACGATGCCGCCCATCGCGCCGCCCGCGGGCACCAGCGAAACATCGAACCCAGCGCCGTTGTTCTTGGCGTATCGGATCGAGGTGTCTGTTCCGAAACCGAAGAACAGGTCGGCCTTGCCGTCGCCGTTGGCGTCGACCGCCGCCAGCGAGGTCAGCACCGCGTCCGCGAGAATCTCGGCGGACCGCGTGAACACTCCCCCGGTGTTCGTGAAGATCACGACCGCGTTGGGGGCCGTGGTGCCGACGGCGATATCCAGATCGCCGTCGCCGTCAAAGTCTGCGGTTGCGAGAAAGTTCGGCGTCCCACCGCCGATCGAGGTGCTCACGACCGTGGCGAGCGTGCCGTCGCCGTTGTTGGCTAGGAGCGAGAGCGTCTTGCCGTTGGCGTCGGCGGTGACGATGTCGAGCTTGCCGTCGCCGTTGAAATCGCGAGCCGCGAGCGCAATCGGCCCGTCACCGGTGAAGTACAGCGACCAAGGCGCGAAGGTTCCGTCGCCCACCCCGATGAACACGGCCACGCGGTCGGCGGTGTTCGAGATCCCGACAACGTCGGGCTTTCCGTCGCCGTTGACGTCGACCGCCGCGAGGTCTCGGTTGGTGATGCCGTCGAGCGATCGATACCCTGGCGCGAATGATGCGCCGCGTCCGGGCGGGGTGACATTGTTGAGAACGGCGATCGAGGGGTTCCCTCCACCGGTGACGATGTCAGGCTTTCCGTCACCGTTGAAGTCCGCGATGGCGGCAGACGTGGCGGAGAGGTTCTTATAGAGCGGGTTAGCGCCGTCGCGGTCGCCAGCGCGAGCGATGAGCATGTAGGCGATGTGGGCGGACTTGGTGAAGGTGAGGGGCGGTGAACCGCAACTGTCGGGCGTCCCGGTGGTGCACGAGCAGCGCCCATCACCTCCATAGAGCCGCGCCGCCTCCATCGCGGCCATCAGTTTGGCGGGAATATCGCCGGGCGTGTTCTCGATCGCGGCGACCGCGAAGTCAACCACCGGCGGGCCGGTCAGCACGTTGCCCTGCACCGCGTACACCAGGTCGCCGACCCGACCGGTGCGGCCGCCAGCCCACCTGCCCGCCTGTGTGCCGGTGAACGTCGCGGCGCGGCCCGCCACGTCGACCATGCCGTACTGCCGCGATTGTGGTGAAGAATCAAACGTGAGGAGCCCCGCGAGAATGTCCTGCGGGGCGGTGCCAAAGTTGAGCCGATCACGGATGAAGGTGCGGTTGGACGAGTCGGAATCAACCGCCGACTGCGCCGTGGCCGCCCCGATGCCCGTGAGCATCACTGGCGTGTTGGCCTGAAGGTCAAAGCCGGTCAGACAGGTGGCGGACGCGGCGGCGACTTCGCCGGTACGCGTGTTGACGATCACGATGGACCACGTCGCCGAGGCCGACCCGGCGAGTGAAACGAAGGCCGCGACCCCCGCGCAGGACCGGGTGAACGCGCGGGCGGAGCGACGCGCACGGTTCACAGCGCCGAACGTCTTGGTAGAACTGAACATCAAGGATCCTCTCTTCTCGGGTGCTCTCGCCTAGGGAGCGGCATTGTAACGCTCGGCAGCGAAAACCACCAAAGATTTCGAGATCACGTCAGCTCGGTCAAGTCCTGCGAGGTCCAATTCAGCCCCGGCCTCCACCAGTAACGGATCACGTGCCCGGCTGAGTTGACTCCCAGCAGGTTGATCGTCCCCGCCGCGGACGTCACGCCGCGGATCTGGCTCGACGGGAGCCCCGCGCCCGCGATGGCGTCGGTCAGGGGCGTGATGTTCCAGTTGTCAAGCCCCGGCGCCCACCAGTACACGACGACCTTGCCCGACTGGTCAAGGCCCGAGACGTTCAGCCCGCCCCAAGGCGTGACATAGCTCGAGACGCTCGACGCCTGCAGGGCCGGGCCGCTGAACTGGTCGCTGAGGTTTGTCGTGACCCAGGTGCCGCCGAAGCTGGGAACCCACCAGGTCACGGAGAGCTTGCCGCTCGTGTCGATGCCAGCGAGGTTAATGCCACCCCAGCTTGTCAGGTACGCGGTCAGCCCGCCTGACAGCGCTGGCGCCCCAGTACCCACCGAAAGGTTGTCGGTGCGCCACGCCGCCAGGCCCGGGGCCCACCAGACCACTTGGATCGCGCCGCTGTCGTCTAGGCCTGTGATGTTCATCCCGTTCCACTGCGTGACATAGCTGACAAGCCCGCCGACAAACTGCGGCGTTTCCTGCCCGTTGGCCTGCAGACTGCTGACGGAGATGTTGTTGTACGTCCAGGGCGTCGTCGCGGCGGTGGTCGATTCGTCGTAGGTCACGATGTGGCCGTCGGCGGTCAGACCGGCCACGTGCGCAAGGCCGTTGACATCAACGAACACCGTAAGCTCGCTGGTGATCACGGCCGAGCCAGGGATCTCGGTGGTCAGGTTGCGCCCAGTCCAGATATTGCTGACAGGGTTGAGCCGGAACACGAAGAGGCCCGAGGCGGTGGGGGCGGCCGCGAGCGACGCGCTGTCCTGCGCGTCGTTCCAGCTCACGACCTCACCCGACGGCGAGGCCGACCCGGTGATCGAGGTCAGGTTGAGCGCGGTCCATGCCCCGCTGCTGTTCTGGCGGAAGACTATGACATTGCCCAACGCGTCGCGGGTGGTGACGGTGAGCTGGTCGTTGGTGTTGGCCGAGCCGTTGGCCGCGGCCCCGGGCAGGGCCACGTTGCTGGCGTTGAGCGCGGTGATGAGGTCCGCCGCGGTCGCGTCCGATTTGACGTTGACGTCGTTGATGGTGACGTCGCGGACGGTGCCCAGCCCCGTTGCGAGGTCGGTCATTACAGCGGAGTAGCTGCCCGCAGGGAGCGCGATCTGATAGTTGCCCGCCGCGTCGGTGGTATAAGTTCCGACGATCGTGGCGCTGCCCTGGGCGCGGATGTCGATCCGAACGTTCACGAGCCCTTCACCCATGCCGTAGAAGTTGTTAGAGTCGGTGTCGGTGTAAATCACGCCCAGCAGGTAGATGTTGGGAGTGGACCCCTGATAGCCGAACTCCTGCGCGAAATAGCTGGTGTACGGCGCGGTCGTGGTCGGGTAAAAGAACCCGGGTCCGAACTCGTCGTAGTGGAAGCTGGCGTCAAAGTCCTCGAACAGGCTCAGCACGTTCTTGCGGTGCCCGAGTGACTCGAGCCAGGCCTTGTGTACCGCGTCAATGCTCGAATACCCGGCCGCGATGTTCTCGCCCGCCGAAATCGAGTATCCCTGGTCGGTCGCACGCTGGGTCGGGTCCTTGCCGTCGGGGTTGACGTGCGAGAAGAACGCGCGGGTCGCCATGTCCTGCGCGTGGGCCCGGGCGGCCCGGGTCAGCGCGGCGTTCAGCGCCAGCGGCTCTTGGGGCACTAGGTGGGCCAGCTCGCTCGTGGTAAGAGCCTGCGTGAGGTCCACGCCCAGCAAGGCCGCCTCGGCCGTGGGATTGGCGCGAGCTCGGTTGACCAGTTCGCTGAGGTAGACCTCGCTGGCAGACCACGAGAACGCTGACATCATCGTCCGAGATTCGAGGTGTTCGCAGCACGACAGTTCGCGGACCTTGGTCGCGTTGGTGCGCTGGGTGTGGGTATAAGAACCGGAGCGTTTCAAAGACTTCATGCGCGAGCCTCCCGCTGGCATGTCGGGATTTCCTCCGAGATGGATCAGCGGTGTGGGTGAGAGGCGCAACTTTCGCTGGCGATCGCAACACCTATGCCGGGCGTGGCGCAGGTACGGGCACCTCGCGAACCGCACGCGAAGGCGCATCGGGGACTCTCGCGCGGCTTATCATGACCACGACATGAGCACGATGAACCCAGCCACAGACGCAACCAACCACGCCCCGACCCTCACTCCGATCCAGAGCTCGCGCGAGCCGCAATCGCCCGAAGAAGTTCTCGCGGCCAGCGAGCAGTTTCGTCGCGATTTCTCGGGCGTGCGCGAGCAGGTCGCGCGAGTGGTGGTGGGGCAGTCAAGCGTGATCGAGGGCGTGCTCACGTGCCTCTTCGTGGGCGGTCATGTGCTTCTTGAGGGCGTGCCGGGCATCGGCAAGACGCTGCTCGTGCGCACGCTCAGCCGGGCCCTGTCGCTGTCGTTCAAACGCGTGCAGTTCACGCCCGACCTGATGCCCGCCGACATCTCGGGCACGACGATCGTGATCGAGACCGAATCTGACAACGGCGCCCGCCGCCGCGAGTTCAAGTTCCAGCCCGGGCCGATCTTCGCCCAGATCGTCCTCGCCGACGAGATCAACCGGGCCACGCCCAAGACCCAAAGCGCGCTGCTCGAAGCGA
>CAZIMT010000120.1:0-10199 GCA_964540295.1 uncultured Phycisphaeraceae bacterium | reverse complement strand
GCCCTACACCGCCGCACAATCGCGTCATGCACCACCGAGATCACCGACCGAGTCCGTGCCGGGCCACCACCCGGACGCGACGGGAGAACGTACCGAGGCGCGAGCGTGGTGTCAACGTGGGACGGCGCGAATTGCGCCGGAGTGGCGGTTGTGACGCGAGCGCGACGTTTGAAACGAAAAAAATGTGTGCGTGATCGTGCGCGAGCACGCGCGGGCGATTCGGGGACAACGGCCGGGGCGACGTATTGTGCTCTGACGGCTCGTTACGACGGCCAATCGCTGCCGGGTTGACCAAAGCGTGTGCCCGCGTCGAACGACAGGCCGAACTCGTGATGAAGGATGGTGAGGAGTTCGCCCGGGGACGCGATGTCGCGCGATTCGATGACGTCTGAATCGCGGCGGCGGGTGAAGGTGCGGTTCATCACGCCGACGCGAGTGCCGTCGGCGTGGGCCAGGGCCGCCATGAGGCTCTTGTTGAACTTGGATTCAGGGCTGGTGCTGGTCCACCAGTTGGCGATGGTGCGGTCGATGAGCGGCATGGGCTCGCCGGTGAACTCGTAGACGTCAGACCAACTTCCTTTGTTGCCCGCAGAGTTGTTCACGCCATCGCGCGCGCCATCGTTCGCGCTGGAGCTCTCATCTTTGAGCAGTGCTTGGTGAAAGAACCGTCCGTCTTCGTGGACGATGCGGTGGGTGTTGTGCGTCGTCGTCTGCGGCTCGCTGGTGTCAAGCCGGAGCGGCGCGGTGGGGGAGAAGCCCCCGACGCCAGCGTCGGCCAGCCAGGGTGTGCCGTCGATGGTGACGCGGTTGAAAAGGTGCGTGCGGGGCGGGGTGATGTCGCGCTGGAGTTGCAACCGCACGCGGGCTGAGAGTGGCGTGATTGCGAAGCCCAGCGTGGTGAGGACGTGGAGGAGGAGCGTGTTCTGCTCGAAGCAATACCCGCCGCGGCGTTCGGTGACGAGCTTGCGGTGGACGTGGAGCGGGTCGAGCGAGACGCCGCGGCCTTGCAGGACGCTGAGGTTTTCGAACGGGATGTGGGTGGTGTGCTGGAAGACGATGTTGCGCAGGACATCGAGCGTCGGCGCGCGCGGGCCGGTGTAGTCGATGCGGTTGAAATAGGCTTCGAGGTTGAGCGTGGAGGCCGGAACAGCTGCGAGATCGAGCATCGCGAAGACTCACCACAGAGACTCAGAAACACAGATTAAAGTCACGCAGAGAAGAAATTGGCTGCGAAGAAAAGGTAACCACGGCCGAGTGTCTTAAGCATGAACGACGCGGGCAGTTCAGGTTTTTTTTAAAGAGATTTTCTCCACGTTTCTAGGTCTCTATCGTGAATCATGCCTGGCCTGCGAGGCTGAGTGATGCGTTGAACAGCATCGCGCTTCGGATTGCCTTGAGTCCAATTGACCTTGCGCTCACTTCACCTTGACCAGTTCGATCGAGAAGACGAGGGTCGAGTTGGGCGGGATGTCGTCGCCAGCCCCGGCCTCGCCATAGCCGAGCTCGGGCGGGACGGTGAGGCGACGGATTCCGCCGATCTTCATGCCGGGGATGCCTTCTTGCCAGGCCTGGATGAGTCGGTTCAACGGGAAGGTGGCGGGTTGATCGCCGCGGGTGGAGTCAAAGACTTTGCCGGTGGTGAGCGTGCCGTGGTAGTGGATGGTGATGGTGGACTTGGCCTTGGCTTCTTCGCCGCTGCCGAGTTTGAGTTCGTCGATGATGAGGCCGTTGGGGCGGGAGTCGGTGGAGAGGATGAGGAGTTGGGTGCCGTCGGGGGCTTCGGCCGGGGCGGTTAGTTTGGTGGTGGGCTTTGTGGTGGGTTTGGGCATGGATGGTGTCCTTTGTGTGAGTGAGTAAGCAGAACAAGGAAAAGGCAGAAGAAAGAAGGCTGGGTAGAAACAGGTTGAAAACCTGTTCCACGAGCTTGAGTAGGGAATCAACCGACGCCGAGATAGGCCTTGCGGACTTCATCGTTGGCGGCGAGGTCCGCGGCCGAGCCTTGCATGACGATCTGGCCGACTTGCAGGACATAGGCTCGGTGAGCGACCTTGAGGGCCATGTGGGCGTTCTGTTCGACGAGCAGGATTGTGGTTCCGGTCTGGTTGATGTCGCGGATGATTTTGAAGATAGTTTGGACGACCTGCGGCGCGAGCCCGAGAGAGGGCTCGTCGAGCATCAGCAGGCGTGGGCGAGCGAGCAGGGCGCGAGCCATGGCGAGCATCTGTTGCTCGCCGCCCGAGAGCGTGCCAGCGTTTTGTTTGAGTCGTTCGCGCAGGCGCGGGAAGAGATTGAGTGATTTCTCGCGGTCGGCGGCGATCCCGGCCTTGTCGTGCCGCGTGAACGCGCCGAGGTCGAGGTTTTCATCGACCGTCATGTTCGCGAAGATGCCACGGCCTTCGGGAGATTGAGCGATGCCTAGGCGGACGATCTCGTGCGGTTCGAGGCGTGTCAGCGGCTTGCCCTCGAACTCGACGGTGCCCTCGCTAGGGCGCAAAAGGCCAGAAATCGTGCGAAGGGTGGTGGACTTGCCGGCGCCGTTGGAGCCGATGAGTGTGACGATCTGGCCTTGCTTGACGGAGAGGGTGACGCCGTGGAGAGCGTGGATCGCGCCGTAGTGAACGTGCAGGTTTTTCACTTCAAGCATCGGCGGCCCTCGTGCTCGAGGGCTGCGCGCCGTGCGGGGCGGTGATCTCTTCCGCGCCGCCGAGGTACGCCTCGATGACCTTGGGGTTTTTCTGAATCTCGGCGGGGACTCCGTGGGCGATGATCTGGCCGTAATCGAGAACGGTGATGCGTTCGCAGATGTCCATGACGACGCTCATGTCGTGCTCGATGAGGAGGATGGTGAGCTTGAAGCGCGAGCGGATGCTGCGGATGAGCTCGCGAAGGCTCTTCTTCTCTTGCGGGTTCATGCCCGCGGCTGGTTCGTCGAGCAGAAGAACTTTGGGATCGGTCGCCATGGCGCGAGCGATCTCGAGGCGGCGCTGGTCGCCATAGGGCAGGTTCTTGGATTGCTCGTAGCGGCGATGGTCGAGGTTGAAGATGGAGAGAAGTTCGCGGGCACGCTCTTCGATGGCGCGTTCCTCGCCGATGTGGGCCGAGGTGCGGAGCACGGCCTGAGCCATGCCGGTGCTCGCACGTAGGTGGCAGGCGACCATGACGTTGTCGAGGACGCTGAGTTCGCCGAAGAGTCGGATGTTCTGGAAGGTGCGCGCGATGCCCGCGGCCGCGATCTGGCTAGGTTTCATCCCGCTGACGATCTGGCCAGCGAGGGTGGTTCGCCCGCGGTCGGGTTTATAGACGCCGGTGAGGAGGTTGAAGACGGTGGTCTTTCCCGCGCCGTTGGGGCCGATCAGTCCTTGAAGATCGCCGGGCACCAACGAGAGGTTGAAGTCCTGCACGGCCTTGAGGCCGCCGAAGCTTTTGTGGAGACCTTGGACGTCGAGGAGGAGTTCGCTCACGCGGCACCGCCCTGCGTGGGCACGATGCCGCCAGCGTTCTGGCGTGCGACCCGAGCTTTCTTGGCCCACGGTCCGATGTTCCAGAGCTCGCGGACGCCGAAGAGGCCTTTGGGGCGCGCGATCATCATGATGATGAGGATGAGCGCGTAGAGGATCATGCGGTACTCGCCGAGGTTGATCGTGGTTTGCAGCGCGGCGGGGAGGTGCCCGCGGAAGAAGTATTGCGAGATGAGGATGAGCCCGAGGGCGGGGCCGATGGCGCGACGGCGTGCGGAGCGGTCTTCGACGCCGGTCTTCTTGGCGATCGCGCGGGCGCGATAGACCTTGAGAACGCCGACCGCGAGCAAGGTCAGACCGATGAGCACGAAGATCGTCGAGGTCTGCAGCTCAACGCCGCGAAGCCATTCGGGGATGATGGTCAGGATGATCGCGGCCAGGGTTGCGCCGGAGATAGAGCCGAGCCCGCCCAGGACGACCATGATGATGATGTCGAAGCTCTTTTGGAACCCGGCGTTGACGGGGCTGAGGGAGGTGCCGAGCTGGTGCGCGAAGAGCCCGCCCGCCATGCCCGCGAAGAACGCGGCGATGACGAAGGCCCAGACCTTGTAGCGGGTGGTGTTGACGCCCATGGATTCGGCGGCGATCTCGTCCTCGCGGATGGAGAGGAAAGCCCGGCCGTAGCTGCTTTCTTTGAGGCGGAACGCGACGATCAGCATGACCGCGACGAGTGCGTAGACCCAGAAGAGGCTGGTGTACTTGGGGAGGTCGGTGAAGCCGAGCGCGCCGCCGACGGACTTAGGGAGCTGCCACCAAGGCGTGTCGCGAACGCGCTGGGCGAACTGCTCGGCGGTTTCGCTGCCGACACTGCGCTTGATAAGCGTGTCGGTTTGCTGGAGCAGGACGCGGACGATCTCGCCGAAGCCGAGGGTGACGATGGCGAGGTAGTCGCCGCGAAGGCGAAGTGAGGGAAGCCCAACCAGCAGGCCAGCGAGCGCGGCGACGAGCCCGCCGACGATGAGGGCGACGAGGAAGAGCGCGTCGCCCGACCCGAGAAATGCGAGGCCTTCGGTGTCCATGGGCATGCCGCTGAGGAGCCCGCCGTGGACGTCGGCGGAACCGAAGAGGCAGATGGAGCCGTAGTAGGTGACGGCCCCGGCCGCGTAACCGCCGACGGCGAGGAACCCGGCGTGGCCGATAGAGAACTGGCCGGTGAAGCCGTTGACGATGTTGAGGGAGACGGCTAGGACGATGTTGACGCCGATGTTGAGCGCGATGAGAGCGTAATAGGCGTCGATGTGCGGCTTGATGAAGACTTGGAGGCAGGCGGCGAGGGTGATTCCCAGCGCGATCGGCCACAAGCCTCCGAGCGTCGCTTTGGCGAAGCCGGGGCTGAGGCGGTTGGCGCTTTGGCTGAGACTCGACACCGAGGCGACACTCCGATCTGAATCAGACTTTCTCAACGATGGCCTTGCCGAGCAGACCAGACGGGCGGACGAGCAGCACGATGATGAGCAGGCCGAAGACGTAGACGTCCTTGTAGCTCGACGAGAGGTAGGCTGCACCGAACATTTCGAGGAGCCCGATGGCGAGCCCACCAAGCATGGCCCCGCGGACGTTGCCGATCCCACCGACCACGGCCGCGACGAAGGCTTTGAGCCCGAGCAGAGTCCAGCTTGTGTCGGCGGGTTGCTTGATGACGACGAAGCGGAGAGCCCAGAGAAACCCGCCCGCGGCGGCGAGCATCGCGCCCGCGACGAACGTGAAGCTGATGACACGATCGACCGGCACGCCCATGAGCGCGGCGTTGCGGGTGTCGTAACTGACGGCCCGCATGGCCCGCCCGAGCTTGGTATGGAAGACGAGCCATTCGAGCACGATCATCAGCACGACAGCGGTGCCAACGCCAACAATGTCAACCGTGCTCACGTCGACCAGGCCGATGCTGAACACGGCCTGATCGCCCAGCAAGGGGACGATACTGCGCGGGCTGGTGCCGAAGAACGCCGAGAGTTGCCCGGTGTTCTGAAGGAAGAGCGAGACGCCGATGGCCGTGATGAGCACGTTGAGCCGTGGGGCTTTTCGCAGAGGTTTGTACGCGAGCCGCTCGATCGTGAAGCTGATCGCGCCGCACGCCAGCATGGCGACGACCAAGACGACGGGCCCGACCCACGGCGCGGCGTGTTCGCCGCCAGCTAGTTGCAGGACTTTGTTGGCGGTGAGCAGCGAGATCCACGCGCCCAGGACCACCACGTCGCTGTGCGCGAAGTTGATGAACTTGAGGATGCCGTAGACCATGGTGTAGCCCAGCGCGATGAGCGCGTAGAGGCTCCCGATGGTAACGGCGTCCTTGAGCGTTTGAAGAAACTGGTCCACGCGCGACGTGCCGCCCTTGTTCCACGAATACAGGGGTTTCGCAAATACACGAGTTTCACGGGTACGCGAGTATCACGGATACTCGTGCATCGCGGAACTTGAAAACGCCGCCCCTCAAGCGGTTAGGGGTTAACCGTAGCCTTGTAGACCGGCACACCGTTCTTCATCTCCACGATCACGGCCGCCTTCACGGCGTTGCGGTCGGCGTCGATCGTGATGTTCCCGGTGACCGCCTTATAGCCCTTGGTGGCGGCGATCGCGTCGCGAAGGTCCTTGCCCTTGAGGCTCTTGGCCCGGGTCATGGAGTCGAAGAGGATGTTGGCGGCGTCGTAGCCCAAGGCCGCGAGCCCGTCGGGCGTGCCGCCGTAGTTCTTTTTGTACTTGGTGACGAACTCGGTGATCTCTTTGGTGGGCTGGTCGGGGGCGTAGTGGTTGGAGTAGAAGCAGCCCTCGATAGCCTTGCCAGCGTTCTTGGCGAGGTCCTCGGAGTCCCACCCGTCGCCGCCGACGAGGGGCAGGTTCATGCCCAGCTTGCGAGCTTGGATGGCGATGTTGGAGACCTCGGTGTAGTAGCCGGGGATGAAGATGGCCTCGGGCGCGGACTCGCGGATGCGGGCGAGCTGGGCGTTGAAATCGCTGTCGCCCTCGTTGTACGCCTGCTCTGAGACAATCTTGCCGCCCAGCCCCGTGAAGCCCTTGACGAACTCTTGCTTGAGGCCCACGGAGTACGGCGAGGCCTGATCGACCAGCAGCGCGACCTTGGTGAACTTGAGGTCGTTGCGGACGAACTTGGCGCAGGCGAGCCCTTGGAAGGGATCGATGAAGCAGACGCGGAAGATCATGTCGCCCTTCTGCGTGACCTCGGGGTTGGTGGAGCTGGGGGTGATCATGGGGACGCCGAACTGTTGCGCGACAGGGGCCGCCGCGAGCGTGATGCCCGAGGCGACCTCGCCCAGCAGGGCGACGACCTTGTCCTGCGTGATGAGGCGCGTGACGACGGTGCCAGCCTGGTCGGCCTTGCCCTCGGTGTCTTGGCTGATGAGCTTGATCTTCTTCTTGGGCCCGCCAGCGACGCTGACCCCGCCTGCGGCGTTGATCTCTTCCACGGCGAGCTTGATGCCGTTGTCGGTGGACTTGCCGAACGTGGCCTTGGAGCCGGTGAGGGAGCCATAGTGCCCGATGAGGATCATGTCGCCGGGGGCAGATTCGGCGGCGAGCTTGGTGCCGCCAGAGGCCGGGGTGGTTTCAGACGCGGATTTAGCCGGGTTTTTGGCGGCGTCCTTGTTGTCGCAACCCATCCCGGCGAGCGTTGCGGCCCCGAGGCCCAGGCTGGCGAAGAGACCGATCGCCAGTCGGCCCAGGAGCGTCCGCCGCCCGCCGTGAGTTTCCCGAGTTTCCAGCAGAGTCGAGTTCATCATCGATCCGATCCTTTCACGAGCATCCGATTTGAGAGTTTCAGGTGGCGATTGAGAGCACGGAAAACTGGGCGACGGCAAGACAAAACCTCGGACCGACGCCCCGCTGACCCGGAACAAACCTGGTTCGCCCGGAGGCCAACCGCTCATGGTGACCGAAAGCCCTCTCCACGTCAAGGTTTGACTGATTCCGTTTTGCGAGCAAACCGGGCAGCGCCGGGCACGACCGAAAGTCTCTCGACCGCAGTGAACTCAACAAATTTCACAAGATTGGCCTTGCTCGGCCCCGCGAATTCTACATACTGTTCTAGTGCGGGCCGATAGTTACGGCGTTGCGCTGTGTGAAGTCGCTTTCGATTCTCTGGGGAAATCTCATGACGAAGAATTGGCAGATGGGTGTTCGCGGGGTCCAGAGTTCGAGCACCACCAAGGTTCTCACGGCTCTCTTTGCCGGGCTTTCCGCATTAGCGGGGTGCTCGTCGATCGCGGGATCTGGTGGTACCGAAGACCAGGCGATCCCGCGATCGTTCCAGCCCGCCGGTCGAGGTGCCACGACGACCGTCGCCGCGCCCCCGGCGCCTATTGACCTGACGAACGGAGATTTGGCGGTTCAGACCAGCGCCGATGCCGTAATCATCGATACCACCACCTTCGCCAAGCAGATCCAGGTGTCTGAGCCTTGGAAGGGCGAAGTTCAGGATATCGAAAGCCTTCTGGAAGAGGCCGAGGGGCATCGTCCGCCTCTGAAGCAGGGTCCGGCCAACAGCCTGCCGGTCGGCAGTCTGGACGAGTCGGTCATCCGCTCGATCCCCGGGCCAGCCTTCCCCGCCATCGGACAGACTCCTTGGACGCCGCCGGACCCGACGCTGGCGGTCGGTCCCAATCACATCGTGACAACGGTGAACATGGTGGTGGCGTTCTACACCAAGGCCGGGGTGCTGCAGTTTTCAGCCAACCTCGACAACACTGGCAGCCCTGGCTTTTTCGAGCCGCTTGGTGCTGGCGGGTTCACCTTCGACCCCAAATGCTTCTACGACCACCAGGCTCAGCGCTTTGTGATCGTTGTGCTGGAAAAATACGGGACGACCGAATCGTGGGTTGATATCGCTGTCTCCGACGACAACGACCCCAACGGCGTCTGGTTCAAGTACCGCACCAACTCCGTCGTGACCGTCGGGGCCAGCACCTACTGGGTTGACTATCCCGGCTTTGGCTACGACTCCAACGCGTATTACGTCACCGGCAACCTGTTCGGTCTGAACGCTGGCGGGTTTGGCGGCGTTTTCTACCGTGTGTTCACGAAGGCTCCGTTGCTGACGGGCGCGCCCGCGGTGATGTTCAACCTTCGCGACAGCGGCGGTGCCTCCGGCCAGTCGGCTCAGCACTTCGGGACCAACATCGCGCCGTTCTTCGTCGAGGTGGGCAGTTCGACCCAGCTCAAGGTCAGCGCGATCCTCAACCCGATTACCGCCCCGACCCGGGTCTCGACCACCGTCACGATCCCATCATTCAGCGGACCTACCGGAGGCGCCAACATCGGCGGCACGCTCAGCACCGTCGATCAACGCATCTTCAACGTTCACTGGCGCAACAAGAACCTGTACGCGGCCCACAACATCAGCTCGGGCGGCAAGGACGTGGCGCGCTGGTACCACATGAACACCAATAACTGGCCCACCAGCGGCTCGGTCTCGCTGGTGCAGTCGGGCAACATCAACCCAGCCTCCCCCACGGGCCTGTATTCCTACTTCCCCGCCATCTGCTCTGATATCAATAATAACGTCGGGCTGGTCGTCGGGGCCAGCACTTCGAGCACCACGCCGACGGTGCGCGTCACGGGCCGCAAATCGACGGACGCGTTGGGGACGATGGGCGCGTTGACGACGGTGAACACCAGTCCCAACGGTGCCAGCGGGCGGTGGGGCGACTATTTCGACCTGGCCATCGACCCGGTTGACCAGAGAACCTTCTGGTACATCGGTGAGTTCCAAGGCCCGGGCGGCTGGGGCACCGAGATCGGCAAGTTCTCGATCGCCTGCCCGTCAGACTTCAACGGCGACGGGTTCGTGACGGGCGAAGACTTCGACGCGTACATCGCGGCCTTCGAGGTCGGGACGCTCAACGCGGACTTCGACGGCAACGGTTTCGTGACAGGCGAAGACTTCGACGCGTACGTGCTGGCATTCGAGAGCGGCTGCTGACTTTGCAACGCTGCCTTGGTGGTGGAGCAGATGTTCAATCTGCTCGAACGATTGAATAGGCCGGTTGAAAACCGGCTCCACCAGGCAAGAGCGTTGCATCACAGAGAAACCTCTGCGGAATCCGGCGTGCCTACCCCACCCGCTCCGCCTTGGGCTCTCTCGTCATCAGTTTCCCGATCGCCTCGATCGCGTCCAATTCCTCAAACAAAACCGCGTGCACCATCTGCACGATCGGCATTTCCACGCGGTATTTCTTCGCCAAGTCCATCACGCTCTTGGCCGTGGCCACGCCCTCGACCACGTGCGGCGACTGGGCGAGGTATTCATCCAGCGAGGCTCCGCGGCCGATCGCTTCGCCGCAGGATCGGTTGCGGCCTTCGGGCGAGAAACAACTCGTGGCTAGGTCGCCCACGCCAGCGATGCCGAAGAAGGTGTCGGGACTGGCGCCCATGGCCAGACCCAATCTTGAGATTTCAGCGAGCCCGCGAGCGAGCAGAGCGGATTTGGCGTTGTTCCCGGCCTGCAGGCCGTCGACGATCCCGGCCGCGATGGCAACAACATTCTTCACCGCGCCCGCCAGTTCGACGCCTAACAAGTCGTTGTTGGTGTACACCCGCAGCCAACTGGTTGTGAACAACGATTGGATTTGTTTGGCGAACCCCGCGTCGTCGCTGGCGGCGATCATGGCGGCGGGCAGGCAGCGGGCTAGTTCGGCGGCGATCGTTGGGCCCGAAAGGCAGCCGACCGGG
>CAZIMT010000119.1:0-10394 GCA_964540295.1 uncultured Phycisphaeraceae bacterium | reverse complement strand
CGCAAGGGCGACAAGCGTTGGTCCGTGGCGTACTTCGACCACGAAGGAAACCGCCAAGAGAAGGCGAGCGGGACTTCGGACAAGCGGCTCGCCGAACGCATCGCGGCCGTGTACATCGATAAGGAATTGGAGCGAGTGCGCGAGCTGGTCGATCCGGCCGCCGAGCGGCTAACGACACACCTCTCTGAGCAAGCCGAGTTGCGAGGCACCGGAGCCTGCACGTTCAACGCGGCGGCGACGGCGTGGCATGCGTTCGGCCGCTGGTGTGTTCGGGCGCAAACCAGCGGGGTGCTACGACGACACCACCCCGGGCACCAGCCCGAATGATCGCAAGGCCTTGGATTTTGGGGGTTTACGCGCCTCTGCACAGCTCAGAGCGGCAGAGGACGAAAATACGGGCGAAGGGAGTCGAACCCCTAACCTCCTGATCCGTAGTCAGGTGCTCTATCCAATTGAGCTACGCCCGCACACGCCCTCATGGGCTATCCCTAGAGTAAACCGCGCGAGAGGCTTCGGCAAGTGTCTGGGTCGGAAGACTTGATCCCGGCCGCCAGATGGCAATGATTCTCTCCCAGCTCGGTCGGCTGACTTGGCGTGGTGTCTCTGACACTCGCTGGTGTTTGGCCGGTTGGCTTAGTCCGATCTTTTATGTTCCAGTCCCAGACGTTCCAGTTCCGCCGCCCAGTATCGCAGTAAGGAAGACGACCCCGATGGCTCACTCTCTCTCCGCCAAGAAACGCGTCCGTCAAAATGCCAGCCAGCGCGCGGTCAACCGCTGGCGCTTGCGGGCGATGCGCGATGCGCTCAAAGAATTCAACGAAGCAATCGTCCACGGCACCGCCGAGAAAGCTCAGGAAACGTTCTCCAAATGCGTGGCGGTCATCGATCGCTCGGCTGGCAAGGGTATCATCCACTCCAACCAGGCCTCACGTCGCAAGAGCCGCTTGAACGATCGCCTCCGGTCCAAGAAGCTCGCGAAGGCGTGAGCGAGGCTCAGTCCTAGAGGGCAAGACGCGCGAAGGTAAGCCTCGGCTCGCGGGCCTAGGTTTGCTTATACTGAGCGAGCTTGCACTGGTCGACCACCGATCTCTGGGTTATTTCAAACGCCGCTCTCGGAGCGGCGTGTTTGTTTTTGGTTCGTTTGTTCTTGAGGGGTGACTTCGTCGACCACCATGACCGGAGCGAAATCGTTCTGCGAAATCCGGCCTGATAGTGCCCGGGCTCGTACTCTTCGCGACCCGGTGCCTCGCAACTCTCCGAAGAACAGATTTCTGAAGGTCAGTCTCCCGAAGATCAAGCGTCCATGTCCAAAGCACGATCTCATCGGACGCCCCGTGCTGGCTCGCCCCGAACCGGGGCCGAGAGTGGTTATTTCTGGGCCTCGACCCGGCCTCTGCACGTTCTGGTTTTTCTCGTCCCGCTGATCGTGCTCTACGAGGTCGGGTCGATCTTGTACCTCTCCGACCCCGCCCACGGCACGATGGAAACCATCGGTGCTCGCAACATCCTGTTCCGTTTCTTCAACGCCTTCGGCAGCGCGACGATCTACCTCCCCGGCGTGGTGCTCGTGGTGGTCTTGGCGGTGTGGCACTTGCTCGAGCGTGACCGGTGGCGGCTCTACCCGAAAGTTCTGGGCGGGATGGCGCTCGAATCGGTCGCGTGGACGCTCCCGCTCGTCGTGCTGGGCCTGTTGCTCTCTCATTCTCCGGCAGCCTCGGTGCACCCGGCGATGAGCCTCGCGCAACAAACCGGGCCCGAAGCTCTGGCGCAAATGAGCAAGCTGGCGCGGCTGACCCTCTCGATCGGGGCCGGGCTCTATGAGGAACTTCTTTTCCGGCTGATCTTGATCGTGGCGGTCCACTTCGTGCTCGTCGATCTGGGGCGTGTCAAAGAGCGAGTCGCCGCGATCATCGCCGGCCTGGCCTCGGCTGTCGCGTTCACGGCCTACCACGACATCACCCTCGAGGACGGGTCGATCCACCTGCGTCTCGCGGCGTTTTACCTCATCGCTGGCCTGTACTTCGCGATGCTGTTCATCACGCGAGGCTTTGGGATCGTGGTCGCTGTTCACGCGATGTACGACGTGGTGGCGCTGCTTGGCTTTCAAGCCGCCAGCACTTCAGTCGGGAACGGTTCGTAGTCTATAAATTCCACGGCGTTCGTTGTTCGTATCGTGTACGTATAGAAGATGTCGCGGACGACATAGGGTTCGCACGGGTTTTGCGAAAAGAGATCGCCGCCACTGGCAGTCTTCACGCGTCTCTTGCTAGACTGGTCACGGAGCAAGAGCTCGTCTTCGAAGCGTCGCGGCCTGATCTTTCGCCGCAGAGTGACTTCGAGGTTCATCAGGAAAGGATCGACCAATGGGGCTTGACTTTGCGATCGATGAACTGCTCGCCACGGGTTGGTCCGCACTAGACACATCCGGGTGTAACCATCACGCCGACGGGCGCGGCTATCCCAGCGTGACCCGGGTCAAGGAAGAGTTCACCGGCGAGGGCTTCGAGCTCACAGTGCGGCACGTACAACTCTTCGATTGCTACCGCGCAGAATGGCGCGACGCGGCTGGCGTTGCGACCGGCGCGGTCGTCGGTCGCTCGGACGCCGAGGCGGCTGTGTACGCCTTGGCTCAACTCCGCCGACAGCTCGCGGCCTCGCAACTCTAAGCCGACCCGCAAGATCTCAAATTATCTTAAAGAATGCAGGTCTGAACGCTCGCCAACGGCTTTGGCCGCGGCCCTCCTGCCCCCACGTACAAATCGCGGGCGAGGCTTGATCATCGCTCGCTCAACGGTTGACCGTCAGAACCACGCGGCTATCGTCTTGCGTCCTCGATCGAGCCCTTCGGCCCCATCGTCTAGCCTGGTCTAGGACGCCAGGTTCTCATCCTGGTAACGAGGGTTCAAATCCCTCTGGGGTCACTATCAAAGCCCCGGCCGCCTTCGAGGCGGCCGGTGTTGTTTTTGGAGTGCCCGAGACCGAAGTCCAGCTTCGATCCGAACGATCTACGGCGAAGTTGTTCCTCAGAGTCAACGCTCGCACGAGACCACGCTGGGCGAGCCGCCTGCGCGCGACTCGGTGTCGGATCTTCCTTTGTACCCACGGCGAGACGCCGATTCGGACACGTCGATCGCGTCTAAAAATCTGCATGCTTCGCAGCGCACGCGGCGCGAAGTTGTGTAGTCTGCTTCTCTGAGGTATCGGGCCCGGGCACAACGCGCTCCGCTCGCGTCATCACCCCTCAAGTGGTCACCACTCCAAGAGAGCCGTCCGTTTGCAGGAGCCGTTCATGAATCGCGATTGTCGAAACACGCGTCACTCTTTGGCCGTCGCACTCTCCGCTGCCGCCGCGACTGCCTGCTCGATCAACGCTGGCTTTGCGGGCTCTGTGCCCGCGTCGCCGCAGACCGACGACACGCCAGCAATCACGGATTCGATTCAGGCTCCCCGCGCTTCTCTGGACCCCCGCCTCGACTGGTGGCGTGAGGCTCGCTTTGGCATGTTCATCCACTGGGGCCTTTACGCGGTTCCTGCTGGCGAATGGAAGGGCAACACCGACCACGGCGAGTGGATCATGAGCTCCGCTCACATCCCCGTCCCCGAGTACGAAAAGTTCCGCGACCAGTTCAATCCCACCAAGTTCAACGCCGACGCCTGGGTTAAGCTCGCCAAGGCCGCGGGGATGAAGTACATCGTCATCACCAGCAAGCACCACGACGGGTTCAATCTTTTCGATTCCTCCGTCACCGATTACGACGTGATGTCCACGCCGTTCAAACGCGACATCATGAAGGAGATGTCCGAGGCGTGCGCCCGCGAGGGCATCAAGATCTGCTGGTACCACTCGATCATGGACTGGCACCACCCCGACTACACGCCGCGGCGCGAGTGGGAAACACGCAGCGCCGAGGGTGCCAACTTCGACCGCTACGTCACCTACCTCAAGGCTGAGCTCAAAGACCTGCTCACCAACTACGGGCCCATCGGGCTGCTCTGGTTCGACGGGCAGTGGGAAGGGACTTGGAACAACGATCGAGGGCGCGACCTGGAGAAGTACGTCCGCTCGCTCCAGCCCAGCATCATCATCAACAGCCGCGTAGGCCGCGGCGGCGGCGCGTACGGGCTCGAATCTGGCGAACACGGCGGTGCCCTGGGCGATTACGGCACGCCCGAGCAGTTCATCCCCGAAACCAACCCTGGTTTCGATTGGGAAACCTGCATGACCATGAACGACCACTGGGGCTATAACCGCGCCGACAAGAACTTCAAGCCCGCGCGCGAGATGATCCAGAACCTGGCCGACATCGCGTCCAAGGGCGGCAACTACCTTCTGAACGTCGGGCCGACTTCCGCTGGCGAGATCCCGCCTGAGAGCGTCGAGCGCCTGCAAACCATCGGCGCATGGATGAACGTCAACGGTGAATCCATCTCCGGAACCCAGGCCGGGCCGTTCAGCAAGTTCTCGTGGGGACGCTGCACGCAGAAGCAACTCCCGGGCGGCGTCACACGCCTCTATTTTCACGTCTTCGAAAAGCCCGCCAGCAATGAACTCATCATCGACGGGCTGCTCAACGGCGACGCTGGCGACGGCAAGGCCACGCTCCTGGGTGATCCTTCCAAGCGCGCGCTCGCGGTCAAACAATCCGAATACTCAACCTCGATCGCGCTCCCCCCAGACATGCTCGCGGACATGGCCAAGTCTGACGACTCGGTCATCGTGCTCGACCTCAAGGCCAAGCCCGACGTGTCGGTGCCGCCGACCGTCAAGGCCGAGACTGACATCTTTGTTGGCTCGATCGACGTCGCGATCGCATCGTCGCAGTCTGATGTTCAGGTCCGCTACACGCTCGACGGCAGCAAGCCCACGGCCGCTTCACCCGCCGCCGCAGGGCCGGTGCGCGTGAACACAACGTCCACCGTCACCGCTCAATCTTTCCGAGGCCCCCGCGCCGTCAGCACCCCGACGGCCGCGAAGTTCACCGGGGCAACACCAAAGCCCGCGATGACCGTCCCCAACGCCGCGCCCGGCGTGAGCTACGAATACGCCGAGGGCAACTGGGATCTCACGCCCGATTTCAGCAAGACCAAGCCCGCGGCCCAAGGCGTCGCTCCCAAGTTCGAGATCACTCTCGCCAAGGCCAACGACAAATACGCCTTCCGTTTTCGCGGCTACGTCACCATCCCGGCCGACGGCGTCTACACCTTCTCCACCCTCTCCGACGATGGAAGCAACCTCTGGATCGGCGATGAAAAAATCGTCGCCAACGACGGCCCGCACAGCTCGGCAGAAAAATCTGGCACCGTTGCTCTCGCCAAAGGTTCGCACCCGATCACCGTCACCTACTTCGAAAAGACCGGCGGCGCAGAATTGAAGGTCTTCGTCAAAGGGCCCGGCATGACCAAACAGGAGATCCCGGCCGCGATGCTCTCGCACTGATCGCGCAAAAGTCGCGCCCACCTACTTCGCATCTCCCAGCGGCCAATCGTCGCTCCGGAACGGCGACGCTGGCAAGCCCGCGTTGTTGAACAGGTTCGGCTCGCACGCATCGCACCAGCCGTACCGCACCGCCACCGGCTTGAGAATCGACGGGTGCGACAGCACGAGGGTGCTCCCGACAATCAGCACCTGCGCGTCCATAAACCGCCGATCCTCGCCAGCGATTTGCACGTGCGTGAGCCGATCACCCTTCACCAGCAAGCCCGACTCGGCGTGCTCGAACTCAACACCGATCTTGCCGCCCTTTACCGTCGCCGATTTGAACAACGGGCCCGACCACTCAACACCGGTCCTGCCGTAGTCCCTGGCCAGCGCCCACAGCGCCAGCCGCTCGGCAACCTCAAGCTTTTTGGTCGGGTGAATGTCCTTGAGGTTTCCCACGTCCATCGTCACCGCCATCCCCGTGTTGGGCAGCGACAGCGTCATCAGCTGCGCCTCGCGGATCTCCGCGGTCTGCCCCTGATCGCCGCCGTAGGTGAACGGCGCGATCTGCGCGAAATAGAACGAGAACTCGCCACGTCCCCAGTTCTCGCGCCAGTTGCGGATCATGGCCGGGAAGAGCGTGCGATAGCGTGCCGGGTCGTTGCGGTTCGATTCGCCCTGGTACCAGATCACGCCCTTGATGGCGTAAGGAATAATCGGCGCGACCATGCCGTTGTACAGCGCCGTAGGCGTGTACGCGTCGACGGTCGCCATCCTCGGTATCGGAGCCATCGCCGCTTTCGCGGGGCCAACCTTGTACTTCCACTCGCCCGCCAGCGCGATCGAAACTGCCTTTACGTCGCCCGCTTTCTGGGCCAACTTCTGGGCGGGCAACTTCGGATGCGCCGACCGCAGCACCATCTGCTCGGGCTTCCCGTTGATCCCCGCCAGCCCAGAGTGGTCGTACATCCGCGCCGCGATCGTCACTCGCCCCGGGCTGAGCAAGCTTTCCGCCACGCGATAGCTTCGCGCCGTGTTCCACTGCCCGTCCTCGTGCGTCGCGCCCACAAGCACGCCGTTGACGTACGCGTCGTCCATGTCGTCGATCGGGCCAATCTCCAGCACTGCGCCGTGCTCAAAGCCAGTGGGTATATCGATCGTGCGGCGAAAATAGACCACGCCGTCGAACGCATCGAGCTCGTCAGCGACCAAAGTCTGCGGCAGCTTCAACGTTTTCCACGAACTATCGTCAAACGCCGCGCCCGCCCAGCCCACGCCAGCCCCGTCCTTGTGAGTATCGATCGCGCTCCACCAGCCCTTGGCCGCATCCTCCGCTTTCTGGAGCCGCTCGTTCGGATCGGCCGACAACGCCTCCATCTGGTCCAGCCGGGCCGTGAACTCGGGGAACTGCCGCAGCGCTCGCGCGCTAGTCCAGGCCTCGGCTGGCGTACCTCCCCAGTCCGCGCTGATGAGCCCGACGGGAACATCGATCACACTCTGAAGCTCGCGCGCGAAAAAATAACCTACCGCGCTGAACCCGGCCGCCGACTCGGGCACGCACTCGCGCCAGCCGCCGCCTTCAGGAACACAATCCTCCATCGGCCGCGCCGCCACGGTGTTCTTCACCATAAAAAGCCGCAGGTTCTTGTGCGTCGCCGCCTTCACCGCCTCCGTGCCGCCCTCGGCGTGATCCAGCCGCCACTCCATGTTCGACTGCCCCGAGCACACCCACACCTCGCCGATCATCACGTTGTTCAGCGTCAGCGTGTTGTTCCCCGCGACCGTCACGCGGAACGGCCCGCCAGCCTTGGGAGTGCGCAGCGACGACCGCCACTTCCCGTGTTCGTCCGCCACAACTTCCTTGGACGAATCGCCCCACGCGCCCCGCACGACGACCTTCTCGCCCGGGCTGGCCCAGCCCCACACCGCAACGTCGCTGTTCTGTTGCAAGACCATGTTGTCGCCCACGATCGATGGCAGCCGCACGTCCGCGACCGCGCGAGACGCGGTGCCGACGGCGAACGTCCCGACACACGACAGAACGCACGACATGCCCCGGCCCAGCAACCGATCGATCTCGTACCTCATCGAACGTTCCTTTGTACCCCGGAAAACTTCGCCACAGCGCGGCACACACTTGCTCACCCGGCGACATCGCACATAGAGATTACACCAAAAAAGAAAGCCCAGGGTGCGAGACCCCGGGCTTTCGATGGAAGGCTTTCGATGCAATCGAAGAATGAAATCTGGCTCAACTCACTCAATCGCACGCGACTCTGCGCAGCGGCTTTGGCTTACTTGACCGCGACCTTCGCGAGCGCCGCGTCCTTCTCAGCGTCGGTCATCTTATCAAACTTGGGCTTGCAGCCCGCGCAACACAGAGCGACGGTCTTGCCGTGGTAGCTGGTCGTCACGGTGCTGTGGGTGGCGTCGTCGCCACCGATCGGGCACACGGCGTTCACCGCGCCCGCGACGGGCTTAGCGTTTAGATCGCCGGGCTTGCAGCAGGTGCCTTCGGAATGGCCAGCACAGCCAGCGAACAACGCACCGGCCAGAGCGAGCAACGAAAGGGAAGCGATCTTCTTCATGGGTCAATTCCTATCTAAGTGCAAACGGCGGAACGAACGATCAAGGACACAATGTTCGGCCATCTCACCGGAACAAAGCTTGGTGAAACGGCCTGAGGAATGGTACACAGCATTGGTCGCGCCCGCCAGACAAACCTTACAGCCACTGACCAGAACCGAATCCGTTCAAGCCCTTGAACAGTTCACGAACCGTTCAAGCCAGACTCGTTGCCGACGCGCAGCGAAGCCGCCACCTGGTTCCCCTCCACCTGCAGCCGCAGCAAGTCTGCGTACCGACCGGACCGCTCGATCAACTGGTCGTGCGAGCCGACTTCGATGATCCGCCCGTTTTCCATCACCACAATCCGGTCGGCGTGCCGGATGGTGCTCAGCCGATGCGCGATCACGAAGCTCGTCCGTCCGCGCATCAGGCTCATCAGGCTTCGCTGGATCAAGGCCTCGGACTCGCTATCAAGGTTGCTCGTCGCCTCATCCAAGATCAAGATCAGCGGATCAGCCAGGATCGCCCGGGCGATGGCGACCCGTTGCTTCTGCCCGCCGCTCAGCCGCACGCCGCGCTCGCCGATCACGGTCTCGTACTTGTACTCGAGCTTGTCGATGAACCCGTCCGCGTTGGCCGCCGCGGCCGCCGCGCGGATCTGCTCCATCGTCGCGTCGCGCCGCCCGTACCCGATGTTCTCCGCGACGGAACCATCAAACAAGAACACGTCCTGCTCAACGATCCCCAGCAACCGGCGGTAGCTGTCCAGATCGACCTGCTTGAGGTCCACGCCGTCAAGCGCGACCGAGCCGCGCGACGGCTCATAGAAGCGCGCAACCAAGTTGCACAGCGTGGTCTTCCCCGACCCGCTCGGCCCGATCAGCGCGATCGTCTCGCCGGGCCTCACGTCCAGATCGATGTCGTGAAGAACCTCGATCGGCTCGGGGTCTGGCTCCGTCGCGTTCGCCGCCGCCCTCAGCGCGGCCGACTCGTTCATCGATTGCATCGCGGCGCCCGATTTCGCCCTTATGTCCGCGGTCTTCTTTGACCTGGGCTTGATCGCCATCGGATAGGTGAACGACACGTGCCGGATCGAGATCCTCCCCTGCGCGACATCACGCGAAACAGGGATCGTCCCGCGGTTCTCCGCGAACTCCTTAGGCTCAG
Source organism: uncultured Phycisphaeraceae bacterium (assembly GCA_964540295.1). Taxonomy (GTDB): domain Bacteria; phylum Planctomycetota; class Phycisphaerae; order Phycisphaerales; family UBA1924; genus CAZCPB01. The sequence goes on along the minus strand of CAZIMT010000119.1, from coordinate 1,240 downwards.
CGAGCACGTCCAGGATCCGGTCGAACCCCGCGAGGTTCGACTGGATGTTCGCGGCCGTCGAGGTCAGCGTCTCTAGCGGCGACAGCAGCATCAACAGGTACGTCGAGAACATCATGACGTCGCCGATGCTCAGCGAGCGATCGATCACGCGCGACCCGCCGTATACCAGCACCGCCACCGACGCGAACGGGATGATCACCGCCCAGATGATCTCCAGCAGCCTCGACTCCCACCAGACCAGAATTTCCTGCCGGACCATGTAGTTCTGCGCGAGCGAGTAGCGCGAAGATTCGCCGTGCTGCCGCCCGAAGCCGCGCACGACGCGCATCCCGCCAAACGTCTCGGTGGTGTGCCCGTCCATCCCCTGCCGAGTGATCCGAATATCGCGGAACACGGGGCGGATGCGGTTGATCCAGGTCCGGTGCGTCAGCCACGTCGCGGGGATGATCGCGGCCGCCCCCAGCAGCATCCGCCAGTCCACCACCGTCAAGATAATCAGCGTCCCCGCGAGCTGCATGATCGCACGCCAGGGGTTGTAGATCATCGAAAACAGAAGCTCGGCCGCGCCGCCCGCGTCCTCGCGCAGGATGCTCACCACCCCGCCGCTTTTGAATTGGTAAAGCTTGTGCAGAGGCAACTGCACCGCGTGGTCGAACGCGCGGCGCCGCATCCGCGACTGCAAACGCTTGGTCAGCCGCGTCATCTGCCAGCGGCCCCAACTGCCGATCGCCACGCTCACCAGCGTCACACAAATCATTACGCCCGCCAGCGCCCACAGCAGGTGCTTGCGATCTGTCACCGAAAACTCTGGCCCGATGCCCAGCACCGTGCCCACCCACGCTGGCAGACCCGTCGGCCCGGGGTGGTCGGTCAGGATGTAGTCGATCGTGATCTTGGTCGACGCTGGCATGACCAGCCCGATAAAGGTCGAGAACGAGAGCGTACACAGAGCAAGCATCAGCGTGGAGCGGTGGCCGATAAGGTGCTTCCAGAACTCGCGGAAGAGCTCGGAGAACGACCGCCCTCGCGTCGCGGCGGCCTTCGCTTTGGCGACTTCCTTGGCGACCGCCTCGGGCGTCGCACCGCCCCCGGCCGCCAATTCAGCGGCCCGGACGTCGGCCTTCTCCATCTTGGACCACGCGGCGTCCTTGCGGCGACGCGAGTAATCACGGAACCGAGATTTGCTGCTGAGGCGCTTGAAAAGCATTGCTCTCGGATGCTAGGACCGATCGGGTGCTCG
>CAZIMT010000118.1:9152-10416 GCA_964540295.1 uncultured Phycisphaeraceae bacterium | reverse complement strand
CCCGGCATGGAAGACCGCTTGACGGGCCGACTATTCGTGAGGTGCTGGGTCTCTGCGCCCCAACGCATCCCCATCACTCGACGGATCAAGGGCGACGCGTCGCTTGATCGGGCCTCATCGATCGCCGACGAAATAGTCGCCCGCCAATCTCATCGATAACCTCACCAATAACCCTCGCACGAAAAACCGACTGCGGAATTATGCCGAGGCTCGCACCCCCCTCAGCATCCCGACTCGAAGTCCTTCACGAACGCGTCGAAGTCGTCGCCGTTGACGAAGCCGTCCTCGTTGTAGTCCGCTCCGATTTCTCCGGCCTCGAAGAACGCGACGTACGCGTCGAAGTCATCGCCGTTGACGAAGCAATCTTTGTTGAGGTCGGCCTTGCAGCCGTCGGGGTTGGGGAAGCCGGTGACGCGGATGAGGCGGTTGCCGCCGCCGTAGGTTCCGAAGACGAAGTCGCCGGTGAGCGGGTCGATGAAGCAGCCCTCGGCGCCGGTGAGCCCGGTGACAAAGTCGCGTCGCGTCGCGGGGATCGGGTCGCCGTCGGCTGTGATCCGGTAGGCCGAAACCCGTCCTTGACCGAACTCGCAGATCAGCACGCTGGGCACGAAGAAGCCGGGCGAGCACTTGGGCACGTACACAAATCCCTCGGGTGCCGCCGCCAAGGTTGTTTTCAGGGTTGCGGCGGTGATGTCGTACGTACGGTCTGCCGCTTCGTTGAAGGTCATGTCGTACCACTTGCCCGAGTTGAACGACAGCACCTTGAGGCGTCCCGCACCGGGCTGCCCTTGGGGGACGAAACCTACGCCGCCCACCGATGACGTGACTCCAAGCGGCGTGAGATCGATGATCCGCGCGTCAGTGGTCGTTCCCGGCTTCCACTGTCCGATCTGATTGGCCGAGTATTTGGTGTAGAGAAACGCCCCGTTGGGCGCGTACGCGAACCCTCCGTCGTTGTACGCCGCGTCGCCGTACACGACCGCTGTTCCACTGAAGCCCGTGATGTGCCCTGCGCTGTTGCGAACAGTGGGGATGCTGTACGCCTTGCCCGCTGGGCCGTTCGCGCTGCCGCCGATGATGAGCGTGTTGGGGTCGCCGAGTTTCAGCGCCAGCCCGCCATAGTTCGTGGGCACGCCGTTGACGCTGCCGAGATCGAGCAGCGAGTAGTCGGCCGCGAAGTCCGCGCCGAGAGTTTGGGCTCGAACATCGCTCGTCATTGAAAACGCGACCCCGACGAAGGCCAACAACGCAGAGCAGGAAAAAC
>CAZIMT010000118.1:0-9052 GCA_964540295.1 uncultured Phycisphaeraceae bacterium | reverse complement strand
CCACGCCGCCCGCCACGCCGCTCGCAACGCCGCCTCGATGGATGTGGTCGGCCTGCCTCGCGCGTCGCTGGGCGCGTGCATCCGTCCGGGGCTCTTCGCGTACTATCTCTTTATGAACGTGCCACAGGCCGAGCGTGAGACCACCAGCGCTGAATCGAACGCTTTCGCGTCGGCCCCGGCGCCCCTCAACCCGCTCGACGGCGACGTCCGGCAACGCAAAGTCCTTCTCACGATCGTTCGCGTGGTCTTCGTGGTCATCCTCCTCAGCGTCACGCTCTTGCGCGTCTTGGGCGTCGGGCCCAACAGCGACTCGGGCGAGAAAGAACTTCTCCGGCTTTGGTACCTCACCCTGGGCCTGGCGGTCGTTCTGGGCTTTGCCTCGATCACCCTCGACCTGCTTACTCGCAGCAAAAAAATCGGCACGCTCACCGGCATACTCGCTGGCGTTCTGATCGGGCTCATCCTCACCGGCGCGGTCAGCCTCGTCATCGACCTCCTGCTCACCACCTACCAGCTCGACAACGCCTGGGGATCCATGCTCAAGATCCTCGTCGGTATCTGCTTCTGCTATCTCGGCGTGACCATCGTCCTGCAAACCCAGGACGACTTCCGGCTCGTCATCCCGTATGTCGAGTTCGCCAAGCAGATGCGCGGCGTGCGCCCGCTCATGCTCGACTCCTCCGCCCTGATCGACGGCCGAATCGTCGACGTCGCCGCCACCGGGCTCATCCAAGCACCGATCGTCATCCCGCGCTTTGTGGTGCTCGAACTGCAAGCCCTCGCCGACAGCGCCGACAAGCTCAAGCGAGCACGAGGCCGGCGCGGGCTTGACATGGTCGGAAAGCTCCAGCGCAACGGCAAGCTCGACATCTCTATTGACCCCAAGGCCGTCCCCGGCAAGGGCGTCGATCAGATGATCGTCGAACTCGCCCGCCAGCTCGATTCGATGGTCGTCACCACTGATTCTGGTCTGTCGCGCGTCGCGTCGATTCAGGGCGTGCCGGTGCTGAACCTGCACGACCTCGCGGTGGCCGTGAAGCCATCGCTGGTCACCGGCGAAACGCTCGAGCTCCGCCTCGTCAAGCGCGGCGAACAACCTCAGCAGGGCATCGGCTATCTCGACGACGGCACGATGGTCGTGGTCGAAGATGGCCGCGAGGCGATCGACCAAGAAGTCGAGGTCACGGTGGTCTCGACACTGCAAACCTCGGCGGGTCGGATGATCTTCGCGAAGCTCGCGCGAGGGATGGCGGAGTATGCGGCGGGCGCGCCTGCCCAGTCAGGACCATCGGGGCAATCAGGACCATCAGGACTATCAGGGCAATCAGGGCTACCAGGGCAATCGGAGACGTCGAGCACCCAAGGCAAATCGCCATCGCACGCAGTGCCGCTCTTGACCGTTGCTGGCAACAGCGACTCAACGATCGCCGACGATGAGATCGGCGAACCCGAAGCTGGCGTCGCACGCGACACGACCACCCCGCGCAATCTCGCAAACACTGAACCTCACGTCGCGGACTCGTCCGCGCGAGAGAAATCAGGGCCGTACCCACCGAACGCACCGCGGAGGCCCAACCGGTTACGCAACCCCCGGCGATGATAATGTTTGATCGAGTAATTCGCGCACGAGACCCATCGGTCACCCGCCTCGATTCCGCGGCGTGAAATCCTCTCTGCTCACGGCCTCAACCCCATCGCCTCCGCCACGTCGCGCTCGACCGTGCGTGATCTCGCGTTCCCAACCGTCATCCGGAACCCGCCCGAGTAGTCCCACATGGCTCGGCCGATCTTCAATTCATCGAGCGCCGCGTTCACGGCCTTGATCCACGCCACGCGATCTGCGGCCGGGGACGCCTTCGTGTACACGCCGTACTCGCCGCAATAGACCGGCACGCTGTTCTTCGCCGACCAGTCTGCGGCCTGCTGAAGTTTGGCCTTGAGCTTCGCCTCCGTCCAAGGCTCGCGGTCGATCGACCATTCGACGTGGTTGTGAACTTCCTTGTTGAGCTGTCCGGCCGCGATCCCTTCGAGCTGGGCCCGCGTCGCCGGCCAAGGGACTGATTTCAGATCTTTCCACACCCACCAGCCCCACGCGGCGCTCTGGTGCGTGAAGAACATCGGGTCGTAGAAGTGGAAGGAGTAGACGATGTTGCTGTCGGCGACCGGCCTGAGACGAAGCAGCCCGGAGATCCCGCCGTAGTCGTCGCCGGTGGCGATGATGGTGTGGTTTGGTGCGGCCTTGCGGATGATGTCGATGAGCCGGGCCTGCCCGACCGGCCAGACGTCGTGGGCCTTGGGTGATTTATTGAAAGCCTCGTTCTTGGTTTCCTTCGTCAGGTCGTGCGGCTCGTTGAGGATCTCGAGGAAGACGCGCTCGGGGTCGGTCGTGGCCGCCCGTGCCGCGAGGGCGGCCCAGAAGAGTTCGAGTTCTTCGAAGCGCGTGGTTTGCGGATCGTCGCCCGCCATCGTCGGCGTGACCCAGGTGGTCTTCAGGTAGTGGGCGTCGATGATGACCGCGAGCCCGGCCTTCGCGCAGCGGTCGGCGGCGTCGAAATACTCGGCGGTTTCGTCGGGCCGCAGCGTGTGCGAACGCTCATCCCACATCCAACGGGGCTCGAATGGAAGCCGGACGTGCGTCAGGCCGATCTCGCGAAGGTGGGTGAGCTCGGTGTCGGTAACAAAGCCGCGTCTGGCGGCCTCGTTTTCCGGCTTGTCGCCAGCCTCGGGTATCCACATCCAGGCGGACATGTTAATGCCGCGAGAGAGAGAGGAGAGGCGGGAAGGGGGGACGGCGAGGGCGGAGGTGGTGAGAAGGAGGGAGGCGGCAAGGACGAAGAGCGAGTGGGAGTATGATGTCATGCTAAAAACATATGTCCGCGGCGGAGAAAAATGAGGCTGTGTGGCACGAGTAGTGACCTTCTCGTGTGATTGCTCTCAATGAGTGTCCTCCGCGATTGCTCCGTTCACGCCCCATTCCCCTCCTCAAAAACTTTCCCTCAACGCTCGTCCGCCGCTGGTCTGACCGACGGACTTCGCTATCGTTTTCGTGCCTCGTTCTGGTTCTGCTCTGCGCGACGCCAGAACGAGCGCCACGGACGCGTGCTGCGTCTTGATCGCACTTGCCCGGCGGCTTCATCGAAGCCGTGAATCGCCCCGGGCCTTGGGTTGGTTTGGCGGCCAACCACCGGGACGAAACAACAGGCCATGGCCACCATCTCTTCTTCCGCTGGCTCGTCTTCCTCTGGCTCACTCCCCGGCACCGTCGCCTCTGTCGAAGTAAAAAACGGCGGCGCGAACGGCGGCGCGAACGGGGGCGCGCACGGCGGATCTAACGGCGGATCCAACGGCGCACCGGCAGCCGTGCCGTGGACCACCGAACGCTCTGCCAAGCTCTACGGCATCCGCGACTGGGGAACCGGCTACTTTGGCGTCAACGAGCAAGGCCACCTCACGGTCATGCCCGATAAAGATCCCAAGCGGCAGATCGACCTCTACGAAGTGATCGAAGGGCTGCGTGAACGCGAGATCGGCACACCCGTCATCATCCGCTTCAGCGACCTCCTCCAGCACCGCCTGCAAGAGATCCGCGAGGCCTTCGACACCGCGATCCGCGACAACGGCTATACCGGCACCTACGCCTGCGTCTACCCCATCAAGGTCAACCAGCAACGCCAGCTCTGCGAGGACATCCGCGACATCGGCGCCAAGCTCGGCTTCGGGCTCGAGGCCGGTTCCAAGCCGGAGCTGCTCGCGGTGCTGGGTCTGACGGAAAACCAAGGCCAGATGCCGATCGTGTGCAACGGGTTCAAGGACAGCGAGTTCATCGAGACGGTGATCCTCGCGACGAAACTGGGCCGGCACATCATCCCCGTCGTTGAACGGTTCAGCGACCTGGAACTCATCGTCCAGCACTCCAAGCGTTACAACGTCCGCCCGCGCATCGGCGTGCGCGTGAAGCCGTCGGCCCAGGGCACGGGCCGCTGGGAATCGTCGGGCGGCATGCGCTCGAAGTTTGGGCTCTTCGTCACCGAGCTGATCCACGCGGTGGACTACCTCAAGCAGCACGGCATGGAAGACTGCCTGAACATGATCCACTTCCACATCGGCAGCCAGGTCGGTGACATCCGCAACATCAAGGGCGCGGTGAACGAACTCGCCCACATCTACTGCGAGCTCAAGCGCCTCGGCGCGGGCCTCGACACCATCGACGTGGGCGGCGGCATGGGCATCGACTACGACGGCTCGCAGTCGGCCAGCTCGTCGAGCGTGAACTACGGCGTCTCGGAATACGCCGCCGACGTGGTCTACCGCATCAAGAGTGTCTGTGACGCCTCCGGCTTCCCGCACCCGCGGATCTTCAGCGAATCTGGTCGCGCGATGGTCGCGCACTCCTCGCTGCTCATCATGGACGTGCTCGGAAAGAGCCGCTTCGCCAGCGACCCCGACCTCGACGGCATCAAGGCCCTGATGAAGGCCGAGAACGAGCACCCCCAGCCCGTGCTCGAACTCATCGACGCCTTTGAGAGCCTGAGCCTGCCCAAGCTGAACCTCGTCGAGGCCTACCACGACGCGGTGCAAGCTCGCGACGAGGCGATGAGCCTCTTCAACCTCGGCTACATGAGCTTGCCGATGCGTTCGGCGACCGAGCGGCTGTTCTGGGCGGTGGGTCGGCGTGTGCTCGCGCTCGCGTCAGCCAAGGGCGAGCTGCCCGACGACCTCGTGGACCTGCCGCAGATCCTGAGCGATATTTATTACGTCAACTTCTCGCTCTTCCAGAGCCTGCCGGACCACTGGGCGATCGATCAGTTGTTCCCGATCTGCCCGATCCATCGCTTGAACGAGGAGCCGACGCGGCGCGGGATCCTGGCCGACATCACCTGCGACTCCGACGGGCAGGTCGATAAGTTCGTCGATAAGCGTACCGCCAGCAAGCCAACGCTTGAACTCCACGAGCTGCGTGGGATCTCTGAAGGCGTCGAGGGACACGCGGGCCAGAACAGCGGCAACGTCGGCGGCCACGCCCAACTGAGCGACGCCCCCGCTGGCGGCATGAACGCCGAGCACAAGCCTGAACCCTACTACCTCGGCGTATTCCTTCTCGGCGCATACCAGGAAGTCCTCGGCGACCTTCACAACCTCTACGGCGACACCCACGTCGTCCACGTCAGCTTCGACGACTCCCCCGGCGTCGGCGATTGGAACATCGACGAGGTCATCGAGGGCGACTCCGTCAAAGAAGTCCTTGCGTATGTGCAGTACGACAGCGAGGACCTAGTGCAGGCCATGCGCCGCGACATCGAGCGAGCCGTGAAGGCTGGCACCATCGCGGTCTCTGAAGGGCAGAGTTTGTTGAAGTTTTATGACAGCGGTATGGAGGGGTACACGTACTTGGAGTGATGAGGTACGCTGGTGCGGCCGCGGGCGACGAGTGTCGCGGTGAGGTTGCTATGCCGGAATCTACTCCGCCATCTTGTCTGCGGTGTGGGTACGACCAGTCGGTCGAGATTGCCACATGGTCTGAGAAGTGCCCACTTAATGGCGTATGCAGCGAGTGCGGGCTGGAGTTCGCGTGGGCGAACGTGCTGAATCCGAGGCTGGTTCTGCCGCAATGGTCCTTCGAGCACGCGACCAACCGGACCCTTCGCGCCTGGACCGCCACGGTATACCGCGCGACCATTCCGTGGAAGCTGTGGTCACAACTTCGAATGGAGTACCCGATCAACTGGGGGCGATTGATTTTGCTGGCGATTTTCGGCGCGCCCGCCGCACACTTCTTTGTTCTGAGTTTGCCCTACATACTTCGTTTATCGGTTGATGCGCACTCAACGAGCGCGCCCGTTGATCGCATCGATTGCCGTATGGGCTGCCATCGAGGAACGGTATGAAGCGGCTAGTCGCCACGCTCACCGCCCCCGGCTCCGCAAGACCGGGATGAGCACGACCGCTAACGCCGCCAGACCAGCGCCAAGGCCGAAGGTCGCCCCTGGCCCCACGCGGTCCCACAGCATGCCCGCCGCGACGCTGGCGATCAGCGTGACCAACCCGTTGGCCATGTAAAAGATTCCCATTGCCGCGCCCCTGCGCTCTTTGGGCGCATGGTCGGCGATGAGCGCCTTGCCCACGCCGTCGGTCAGTGCCATGTAGATGCCGTAGAGCGCCATGAGCGGCCAGATGCCCCACGCGCCGGTGCCGCCCATGAACGCGAAGCCCGCGTACACGCTCGCGTAGATCGCCCACCCCACGCCGATCACGGGCCACCGCCCTAATTTGTCGCTGATGATCCCCGCCTTGTACGAGAATGCCGTCTGCGTGAGCATGGACAGCGCGTAGGCAAGCGCCACCGTCCACGGCTCGAGCCCGACATCGCGGGCTCGCAGCAGGAGGAACGTGTCGCTGCTGTTCGCCAGAGCGAACACGAGCATGAGCACCAGGGTCCGCCAGTACGCGGCGGAAAGCCCCAGCGGGCCCGACCTCGGGGTCGCGGGGGGCGTCGTCTCGGGCGGCAGCGCGGAACTCTTCGGATGAACCTCGGCCCTCGCGGGCGACTCGGCCGCGGTCCTCGCGCTCGGAATCTCGCGCACCAAGAACGTCAGCCCCCACGCGATCAGACCCAGCCCGGCCGCCACGGCGAAGATTATCCTGAACGCCGAGGCGTGTTCGGCCAAGCCGGCGTGCGCGACCGCGCTGGCCGCGCCGCCTTGGGGCGGGTTCGACGAGCCGACCAGCCACCACAGCAGCGCGGCCGATGCCAGGACGCCGACCATCGACCCCGCCGTGTCCATCGCCCGGTGAAAGCCGAAGGCTCGGCCGTGCATGCTCGCCGAAACGGCATCGGCGATCAGCGCGTCGCGTGGGCTGGACCGCAACCCCTTGCCCACCCGGTCCACGGTGCGCCCCGCCATTACCATCGGCCACGCGAAGGCGAAGGCGAGCAGCCCTTTGCCCAGCACCGGCAGCCCGTACCCCCAGCGCACCCACGGCACGCGCCGCCGGGTGCCGCCCTCCACCCCCGGCACAACACGGTCGCTTCGCCACCCCGCCCACGCCGTCATCAGCGCGATCGCCGCCGCGGCCGCGCCATCGACCCATCCGAGCGTAGTGGCCGAAGCACCGAGTGCGCCGACCAGAAAGAGCGGTACCAGCGGGGTCGCCATCTCGCCCGAAACGTCTTGGAAGAACGAGACCCAGCTCAGGAGGATCACCGGGCGCGGGAGCTTTGTGCTCGTGAGTTGTTCGTTGGCGTCGGGCATGGCGGAGAGTTTGTTTCTCCCGGCATTGCTCGGGTTTCTTAGCATGTGAAACGTCTAAAAGTTCCACTGCGCCAAAAACTGCACGATCAGGTCCGGGCCGTCGTTGGCGGAGATGAACTTGCCGACGCCGAGTTGGATATTCCAGTGCTCGCTCAAGGTGTAGGTCGCGCCAAGGTTGACAATGATACTGATGTTGGCCGAGCCGTACAGCGAGGATTCGTTATACATCTCCACTCCGATGAAGAGTTGGTTCGTCACATTCCGCCTTAGCACCGCGCCGAAGATCAGGGGTTCTCTCGCGCCCTCCCTCTCGTCGAGTTTCTTGGCGAACCCGACCTCGGAGTACGTGAACCAGCGGTGTTCATCGACGATGGTCTTGCCGAACTGGAACGGCACCTTGAGTTTGTACGCGTCGTCGCCCAAACCCTGGTGTTCATCGAAGAAACGCCACTTGAACTTCGCGTCTGTGTCGGCGAGGGTGACATTGAACTTGAAGCCGGGGACGAGCGTGTAGTTGATGTCAAGCCTGGGCCCGATCAGCACGTCCGGCCCGTCCTTGTGGTGCTCGTATTGCAGGAGCGTCTTCAACTCCCACCTGTTGTCGGTGAAGCCGGGATCGTCGGTGAGGAACGGTGGTCTGGCGCGAGCCTGTTGTTGCGTGCGGAGCAGAACAACGCCGAACGCGAGCGTCCAGAACAGCCCACCGAAGCGAGCCCTCTTGACGCCCGCCGCGCCGCGCTGCACCGTCGCGCCCGACGAGCGACGCGGGGCGGCCCACGCGATGATTTTCCGCGGCTCATCCTTCAACTAGACTTCCAGCGCATCGACCGCCACATTCGCGCCGATGCTGGCCTTGACCGCCGCGAGCGCCCGGTCGGTCTGCTCCTGCAACCCGGCCACGGGCGCGGACGCCAGTTGCTTGCTCGTGACCGTGACCAGCCGCTCCTTCTCGACCTCATCCGCGCCGAAGAACTGTTGGACTTGAAGAACCACGCCCGTGACGGCGACCATCAAGAGAAACAGGCACGCGGGCAGGCTGATCCACCGGTGGTACTTTCTCATGGCGGCTCGATTATGCGGGAAACATCATGCCGCCGCCGTGGGTCGTGCGGACGGCGTGTCAACGCCTGCCCTCTTTCGGCACCTCACCTGCAAGAGGAATGCCACCCGCCGCGCTGGTCGTGGGTTCCGAGTGCCTTGAGCGAGGATGGCGCGCGCCGCCCGCGCGATAAAGATGGGCGGCAGCCCCGGTTTTCGCAGTCTTGTTGCCAAGGACACCCGATTGCCCGCCGATCAACACCACCCGCGTTTTCGTTGGTTTTCATTGACGAGCCGGGGCACTTCCACTACCCTGTTCTACAGCGCGCAACCCGGGCTGGCACACGGTGGGTTACTTTGCTTTGTTCCTTTCGTCGATCGGTTCTCGCTCTCAATCCTGACTCTGTTTAACCATGAAAAAACCTACGACTATTCTGTCGAGCCAATCCTCCGCCGCACCCGCGCTCAATGGCGATGCTCAACCAGCGCATTGGAGCGCAGCGGACGAGCGGAAAGTCATTCGGAACGCCGCGCCGCTGGGCGCTGAGGAAAACTCGAACGAGGCGCGGTTGCGGCAGATCCTCGCGGTGGTGACGAGGTTTCGCGATGGAGATTTCAGCGTGCGGTTGCCCACGGATTGGACGGGAACGGAAGGGCAGATCGCGGGGGCGTTCAACCAAGCTATCGCGCATGAGGATCGGATCGCGAGCGAGGTCGCGCGGTTGAGCCTGGCGGTCGGCAAGGAAGGGCGGCTCCAGCAGCGC
>CAZIMT010000117.1:7925-10442 GCA_964540295.1 uncultured Phycisphaeraceae bacterium | reverse complement strand
TGAATCGGCGAGGATCCCGCCCAGCACGCTCACCGGCGTGTTCGCGGCCGCGAACGGGCTGACCCGCTTGCCCGCCAGCGAATCGACGACCATCTGCGACTCCGCCTCCGACAGTGTGATCCCTGTCGCTTGCTGCCCCACCTCGCGCACCTGCCGCGCGAGCGTCGCGAGCGACTTCAGGTTCAACTTCTCGAACACCCACTCGGCTGATCGCTTGACGTGCAAGATCCGATCAAAGCGTGTGAGCGCGTCGGGGCCGTAGAACGTCAGCCCCGGGTTGGCGTTGCCGTGGTCGCTTGTCAGGATCACCAGCGTGTCGTCACGGTCCTTTACGAAGTCCAGCACGACGCCGATCGCGGCGTCGAACGCGAGCTGCTCGGCGACGAGCGAGCCCGCGTCGTTGTTGTGGGCCGCGTGATCCACGCGACCGCCCTCGACCTGCAGCACGAAGCCCTCCGAGCGTTTCCCGAGAAGCGTGAGCGCGACCGAGGTCATCTCCGCCAGCGACGGCACCGTCGAGCCCGCGGTCGCCGCCGTGTCCAGCACGTACGGAACATGGTCCTTGTCGAACAACCCCAGCACCTGCGCGGGCTTCCCTTCCGCGCCAGCCCGCGTGACCTGCGCTTCCCCCGCCAACGCCAGCATCGCCTCGCGCGTCCGCACCACCGTCGGCGAGCCGTGCTTGCCCAGCAGCGAGGCCGGGAAATGCTTCTCGCCGCCGCCGAAGGCCAGGTCGATGTTCCGCTCGAGCAACTGCGACGCGATCAGGTCTTCCAGATCGCGCTTGGGTGAGTTGGCATAGAAACTCGCTGGCGTCGCGTGCGTGACACGCGTCGTCGTCACCACCCCCGTCGCTTTCCCCGCCGCCTTGGCGTGGACCAGGATCGGCGTCCGGGGGGTGCCGTCGGGCGTGATGTTCAGCACCTCGTTCTTCACGTGGAACCCGCACCCCCACGACGACCCGCCCGCCGCCGAATCTGTCACGGGTGAGTCGGCCGCGGCCGTGAACGCCGTCGCACGCAGCACGCCGGGTCGCTTCCAAAGATCAACCCAACGCGAACCCTTCCCGTCACGCCGACGGCTCATCAGATCGGCGAGCGCCAGCGTGCCCGAGCTCATCCCGTCCGAAGCCATGAAAATAATGTTCGTGCAGCGCGGCAGGCGACGAGAACGCCGCACCACCTCCGCGTGAGCATCGAGCGGGCGCGCGAGCAGTGAAGCCCCGGCCGCGGCCACGGCGCTCGTCGCTATGAACGCGCGGCGATCAAACCCTTGCACCGGCCCGCCGCTGTGTTGGAAACGCTCGATCGACATCGTTGTGCTTCTCTCTTTGAAAGAACCTCATCGCGGCTGGCTCAAACCCGCATCCGCGCCGCGTACACCATCCACTCGATGAGCAGCAGACCCGCCGCGGCCGCCACAAACCAAGCCCAGATCTCGCGCGGAACACCCGATCCGCTCGTCGCACGAACGGTACGACCCGCGACCCGCAGGTCGGTCACCAGACCAAGCCTCGACTCCGTCCGATCAAGCAGATTTAACGCAATCACAGCGTCTCGCCCCGCTGGCGCCACCGCGTACAACCCCGCTCGCTCGATGAGACCGAACGGAACACTCTCACCCAGTTCGTCGCGCGGCACCGCGGTCAGAATCACCGGCCCACGCAGCTCAACACGCCCGCCCGGCATCCTCTCTCGCGCCCCCGCCCGCACCTCGACCCGCTGCGCCGTCGTGAACGCGCGCCCCGCCGCCTCGTCCCCACGCTGCGTCAGGTACTCCGCCGCCGACGCCAGAAAGATCGGAAACCCGGGCTGCAACGGCCAATTCGACGACGCCGGATCAAACCCCACCACCAGCTGGCGGTGCGGGCCTTCCTGCACCAGCGCGATCAGCGTCCCGGCCGCGCCGTCCGCCAGCGCCGTGAAACGCGGCGAACCCGCTGGCCAGGTGATCGAGGCGTTCCCCGCCACATACACCGAGTCGAGCGAAACATCGCGCAGCGCCGGATGAGTGCGCGACCACGCGATGACATACGTCCCGCCGCTCGAACCTGTCCTCGTCGTTGTCGTGGTCGGGTTCATCACCAGCCCCGCGATCGGCAAGCCCGCGCCGAACGACAGCGAAGCCATCCCCGGCGTTGTCGCTGGCATCACACGATCGAACACCACAAGATCAGCTTCCAGACTTGCGGACTCCGCGAGCCGCCCGTACTCGCTCGCCGAGATCACACGCAACGAGGCCTCAAGCTCCGCGAGCGCGTCCGCCAGCAACCAGGGCGGCGAGATCGCGGCCGTCCCGCTCGCGCGTTCCGCCTCAGTGCTCGCTGTGGTGTCGTTCGTGATTGCCGGCGCGTCGTCGGGCCTTACCAGCACGATCCGAGGCCTGGTCGCCGCCGACAGCACTAGGGACGCCGAGTTGTCCACCTCCAGCACGTCCGCGCGATCGAGCCGCGCCGTCACCACGCCGCCGCTGGTCGCGTGCAGGTCGAACGTCACCGACGCCGCGTCTGCGGGAGCG
>CAZIMT010000117.1:0-7915 GCA_964540295.1 uncultured Phycisphaeraceae bacterium | reverse complement strand
GCATGCGCTCGCCGACGGGGCCGCTGATCCAGACGCTGGCGTGGGCGCGTTTCTCTCGGGCACCCGCAGCGCCCGCCGCTCAACCACACGCCCGTCCAGCGACAAGGCCACCGCGATGTCACGCGGTGTCTCGCTCGCGTTCACCACGCCCACCAGCACGCGCGTGAGCGACGGGTCGTCGTAATCACGCCGCGCCGCCATCGCCACAATTCCAAGGTTGTCCGGCCCGGAAGATTGCCGCGGCGGCGCGACCAGCACCAACTCCACCACCGCCCCACCGATCGCCAGTTCTCCGGAAGTCTCCATCGAACCATCGGTCACCAGTTGCACCACCACGGGCCGTCGCTCCGCGCTTTCTTCGCCGTTCGCCGCCGTCATCGCTTCGATCGCGCGGAACGCCGCCGAAAGGTTCGCGGGCTGGTCCGTCGGCATCGTTGCACGCACCGCGTCGCGCAAGTCCGCCGCGCTGGTGGCGAACCCCACGAGCACACTCGGCTCGGCCGCGAACGTCACCAACGCGACACTCGTCCCGCCCGCCCCGATCGCCCGATCGATCAACTCGACGCAACGGTCCTGCGCCGCCGCCCACCGCGTCGCCCCGCCCGGCTCGTCTGTGGAGTTCATCGACGCCGAGCGGTCGAGCAGAATCACCACCCGCGCCTCGCGCCCTTGGCTCGTCGAGAGCGCAGGCCTGCCAAACGCGACCACCAACAGCCCCAGAATCAGCAGATGCAGGAACAGCAACCACGACGACCGCAACCAGCGCAGCGGCACGTTCGCTTGCAGGTCGTCCACCGCCGAGCGCCACAGCAGCGTCGAGCTCACGCGCACCGGGCGACGCCGCAGCTTGAGCATGTACAGCAGCACCAGCACCGGCACGCACACCGCCGCCGCGGCCAGCGCTGACAGCGGAGCGAGCAGTGTCACGCCGACCCCGGGGGCGTATCGGACGCCGCGCCGGTCGGCGTTGGCCCGGTCTCTCGAGCCTCAGACGCACGGAATCCCTTGGCCACAATGAACGTCTCGCGCGAAACATCTCGGCTTGACCGCGGCTTGAACGCGTTCACCTGCCGGAACACTTTCCGTGCCCGGTACATCACGTTGGGCGTGTCTTCGCCCTCGAAGATCTTCATCGCCAGGCACCCGCCCGGCTTGAGCAGCGTCGGCAGAACCTCGAGCACACGCAGGCACAGCCGGGCCGAAAGAAAATCGTCGCCGTGCCCTGTCGTGTTCGGCGCCATGTCGCTCAGCACCGTGTCGAAGATCCCGCCGCCCAGCTCGAACAGGTCCGCTGGCGTCACCGCGAACACGTCGCCCTTCATCGTGCGCACGTTGGGCGCGACGTGGTGCCGAACATCCAGGACGTCGATCCCCACCGCCGAGCCCTCTTCACCCACAAACTCCGACGCCACCTGCAGCCACGACCCTGGCGCACAGCCAAGGTCCAGAACGTGGTCACCACGATTGATGATCCGGAACTTCGCGTGGATCTCCTGCAGCTTGTAGGCGGAGCGCGCGAGGTACCCGTCGGCCTTGGCCATCTTGAAGAAGCGATCTTGGATCTTGCGCGGTTGAGCCATGGCGTGCGGGTGTATGACGTGCTGGAGGTCAGTCGTCCTCGTCGGTCTTCAGGTCCTCGAACTCCTCGTGCCAGAGCATCTGGATCGTTTCCAGAATCTTTTCGTTCACCGGATGCCCCGGCTGCTCGTGAAACCCTGGCAGGTTCTGCACCATGCGGCGAAGGTCCACGAACTTTACCGAAAGCGGGTTCGCGCTCGGGTTGGCCGCCGCCAACCCTTCGGCGATCCGGTCCACCTCGAGCCAACCGAATGTCTTGGAGATTCCCATGGGAAAGTTCCGTCGTCGTGGTGAAATCGGCATTGGACCGGTCTTGTTCGGTGGGGCAGGTTTTCAACCTGCCGCTACGCATCCCGGGCAGGTTGAAAACCCGCCCCACCAGAAAACCTAATGCGGGATCTCCTTCACCGCGTTGCGATTCCACGACGGCACCCTCACGACAATGGGCCCGTCGCCGATCACCACGCACTGGCACGCCAGCCGGCTGTTCCTCTGCAACCCCACCGCCTCCTCGACCCGGTCGTCCTCGGCCTCGGTCGCCTCGGAGAGCTGGTCCATGCCTTTTTCGATGTAGACATGGCAGGTTGAACAGGCGCACACCCCGCCGCAGGCGTGCTCGATATTGATCCCGGCCTCCATCGCGACCTCCAGCAGATGCTCGCCCTTGGCCGCCAGCAGGCTGTGCTCTTTCTGGTCCCCGCCGGTGAGGGCTTTGGGTTCTTCGAGAACGAAATGGACCGGGACGATCTCGGGGCCGTGGGCTTTGTCGGAGTGCTTGAGGTGCATGAAAAGTTCCGGGGACTTGGTGAGACCAGACAGTCGGGCCGAGGGGTGAGCGACGAGTCGGCCGTCGCACGAAATGCGGCTCTGGACCGACCCGAACGACTATAGACCGATGCCGGGCCGGGCCGGGTCATATGCTTGTTCCAGCGATGCAGAACGTGCTCCAGCCTCAACCTGCCAACTCGACCGCACTCTTGCCCGACCAGGCTCTCGTGCCGACCGCGCACGCGGCACGCGTCGAGATCTCTGTCATCGCGCCCGCCCACAACGAAGAGGACAACATCGACGCCCTCGTCCGCGAGGTTTACGAGGCTCTCACGCCGCTGGGCCTGCCCTTCGAGTTCGTGATCGTCGACGACGGTTCGACTGATTCCACCCGCCAGCGCGTGCAGGACCAGATGAAGACCAGACCCTGGCTGCGCTGCGTGGCCATGACCCGCACCCCGCCCGGCAAGGGCAACGGCCAGTCTGCGGCCTTCTACGCTGGATTTCGCGCCGCCCGGGGCCGACTCGTCGCCGTGCTCGACGCCGACCTTCAGAACGACCCCGCCGACCTGCCCGCCATGCTCAAACTCCTGCGCGAGACCAACGCCGACTTCGTGCAGGGCGATCGCTCGCACGCTCGCAAGGACAACGTCGTTCGCAAGGTCGGCTCCTGGGTCGGCCGAGTTTTTCGCCGCTCGCTGCTGGGCGACACTATTCGCGACACCGGCTGCTCCCTGCGCCTCATGACCCGCGAGATCGCCGTCGCCCTGCCGCTCGAGTTCCGCGGCATGCACCGCTTCATCCCCGTCACCGCCCGGCAGCTCGGCTACAAAGTCGTCGAGATGCCCGTGCGGCATCGGCCCCGCGTGGCGGGCGTGCCCAAGTACGGGTTGGGGATCATGCAGCGAGCGCTGCCGGGGTTGATCGATCTGTTCGCGGTGCGGTACATGCGGAACAGGCGGCGGCCGGTGGCGGCGGCCGAGGTCGCGCGCGACGGCGCAGGTAAAGATTCCGCGCAGAACCGGGGCGGAGCGTGAACGATTCGAAGAGCGAAGAATCGGCTCGGAGAGCTGACTTACCAACCAGCGAAGAGTCAGCTCGGAGAGCCGACCTACCAACCGACCTACTTCAGACTCTCGCGAGGAAGAAGAAGCGACTCAAGTGGGAGCCTGCGGCCGCGATGGCGGTGGTGCTGCTGCTGGGACTCTGGCTCGCCTTAGGGCCCGCGTCTAGGCCAAGTTTCAATACACGCGAAGAGGCCATCACGCAGGACATCCGCCTCGGCGACAACCGCGGCGTGCTGGAGTCATTCCAAGACGCTTCGAGCGGAACGCGGCAGTTCCGCGTCTTCATGCGCGGGCATGAACCGACCCGCACGTACTCCGAGGGCGACGTCCGCGAACTCTTCGGCGAGTCCGTGTATCAGAACGCCATCACACCTCGCAGCAACTGGGTTTTTCACCTGCTCAACATCACTTCGTGGTCCAACGTGGTCTGGGTCGGCATTGGATTCTTTGGTCAGCTGGCCTTCTCGGGCCGCATGATCCTGCAATGGATCACCAGCGAACGCCGCCGCGAGAGCGTCATCACCGAGTCCTTTTGGTGGTTCAGCCTAGTCGGGTCGGTCACGCTCTTCACCTACTTCGTCTGGCGGCAGGATCCCGTGGCTATCTTGGGCCAGGCATCCGGGGTCGTGATCTACGCCCGGAACATCCGATTGATCTACAAGCGGCGGCGGCGCGAGATGCGCCGGACCGCGCCGTAGACCAAACCTGATCGTTCCACGAGGTCAACGATCGATCACTCGGAGGCACGATGAAAGTTTTTCTCGACGAGATGCCGCTCGGACGCCAGCCCGCCACCGTGGCCGACGCTCTACGCGCCGCGGCCCAGTCGGCTGAATTGGTGGGGCGCATCATCGTCAGCGTCGCCGCCGACGGACGGGCCATCAACGAAGCTGAACTCTCTCAGCTCGAACTCGCCAACACGGCGGTCGCTGAACTCCGACTGATCTCGGCCGACCCTCACACGCTGATTCGCGAAGTCTTTCAGGACGCGCAGCACGCCCTCCTCACGCTGACTTCGCTCCAGCGCGCCGCCGCGGACGCCTGCGCGACCGGCGATTCTCAGGCGACCATGGCTCAGCTCGGCGGTGTCGTCGAAACCTGGAAGGCCGTCCGCGACGCGCTGAGCAAGGGCGCTGAACTTCTCAGTCTTGATCTTGATACTTTCCGCTACTCACACCAGAACCGCGATCATTTCGCCACCGCGCAGGTCACCGCCCTCGCCGCGGCTCTTGATCTGCTCCTGTCGGGCGTGCGCGCCCAAGATTGGTCGGCCGTCGGCGACGCGCTCTCCTACGACCTCGACCCCCTCGCCACCTCATGGGGCGCACTCTTCGCAGAGCTCGAACGCTTGGTCGCTCGCCGCCCGTAAGCGACCCAGATCTCGATCCAGATCCCGCCCGGCGCCCGGCGTTCCCCAAAGCATTCACAGGATCAGCCGCCCCCAAAGCAACCGCGCTGTTGCCCGGGTGGTACTGTTGACCAAGGCGCTGGCCACAGAGCAACTCTGTCCATCGCCCAGCCTGAGGAGCGCCCAGCCTGAAGAGCGCCCAGCCCGAGGAGTGCCCAGCCCGACCTGGGTATGAGTGAACGATGACGCGAGGGATCGCCGCGATCGATGAGCTGATGGAGCGAGCCAGCGAGGCGCTGGTCGAGGCCGAGTACTTCGACTCCGAGCGGCTCTGCGCTCGCGCTCTGCGTCAGGCTCGCGCCGCCAACGACTTCGAACGCATGGCCCGCATCTGCCTCCCGCTCCAAGAGGCTCGCCGTCAGATCCGCCAGCTCGCCGAGACCTCCGGCGTGTGCCGCGAGCTTCACGCGAACCTTGCCAGAACAATCTCTCGCGAGCCGGGCTGCTTCCTCCTGCAGCCGCCGCTGCTAGGCGTCGACGCTGGCGCCTTCCGCGATTCCATGCGCAACCGAAAGGTCCCCGCGTTCGTGCTGACGCGCGAGCCCATGACCCGCGCGGGCAAATGGCCCATCGTCGCCGTGGCTGAGTCGAACTCGCTCCGAGGCAGCGCCACCGGCATGCGGAGCGTGCGGGCTCAGGTCGATCCCCCGCCCGGCGTTGTGTTCACCGGCCAAGGCCTCACGCGCGACCTGCCGCCCATTGCTGCTCGTGAATCAAAGAGCGGGCCACCTTCCAAACCGCGTCGCTCGCAGCCCGCGAGGGACGATCGTGCCCAAGCGGCCCCGTCGCTGCAATGGTTCACGGCCGCGGGCGAGTCGCTGGGCGATGCCGCGATCGCAGTCGTCGATCGCTCGCTCCACCCCGCGTTCCAGGCTGACGACTTGATCGATTTCCTCAACGCGATCCCCGAGCACGAGAAGCTGCACCAGGCGCTGGCCGCGGCGTGCCGGGCCGCGGATCGCGCCGGACCGCCCAAGGAACCACGCCAGATCGCGGATGCTAACCCGTGGAGTTTCTAGATGGTTTTCGGTTGAGGTGTAGTACTCGGAGAGAACGCTGAGGGACCAGAGGGGATCAGAGGGGATCAGAGGGGATCAGAGAGGATCAGAGAAACTCAGAGCGAGGCCTGTGAGAAGAGTTCTTAAAAACCGAGTCTTTGCTTCCAACCACGATCCGGCTTCGCGTTTCTCTGATCTCCTCTGCTCCCTCTGCGTTCGTATTCAATCGATACCGATAAACCCAACCCGCTCCAGCTCGCGGCTCTCTCGACTCATGCGCTGAGCACACTCGGAAAAAAAGCGTGCCGCCCGTTCAGCCGGGCGGCACGCTTATGTTCTCACGAACTTCTTTTCTCGAGAGAGCCTGATCGGCTTCCGATCAGTTTTAACGGCTCCGGACTTTGGTCACTTTCCCGCCGATCTGCATCCCGTAGAACGAGCGGTAGACGAAGAACGCCGACACCACAAAGAACGCGGCGCTTAGGACCATCGTCAGCGGCGTGTGCACCTTGTCGCCCGACGGCCCGATCACCTTCAGGCTCATCGCCAGCTCCACCGCCAGCAGCCCGAACAGGGTCGTGAACTTGATCACCGGGTTCATCGCCACCGAGGACGTGTCCTTGAACGGATCGCCGACGGTGTCGCCCACCACGCACGCGTCGTGCAGCGGCGTGCCCTTGGCCTTGAGCTCGGTCTCGACGATCTTCTTGGCGTTGTCCCACGCGCCGCCCGCGTTGGCCATGAAGATGGCCTGGAACAGCCCGAAGAGCGCGATCGAGATCAGGTACCCGATGAAGAAGAACGGCTCGTAGAACGCGAACGCGAGCGTCGCAAAGAACACGCCTAGGAAGATGTTGAACATGCCCTTCTGGGCGTAGACGGTGCAGATCTCGACGACCTTCTTGGAGTCTTCAACGCTGGCCTTGGCAGCCCCGTCAAGCTTGATGTTGGCCTTGATGAACTCGACAGCGCGGTACGCGCCGGTGACCACGGCCTGGGTCGACGCGCCGGTGAACCAGTAGATGATGGCGCCACCGGCTAACAGGCCTAGCAGGAAGGGCGGGTGCATAATTCCGAGCTTGGCGATCTCTGTCTGGTTCTCAAGCCCGCCGGTGAGCCCGATGATCAGCGCAAAGATCATGGTCGTAGCACCGACGACGGCCGTGCCGATGAGCACCGGCTTGGCCGTGGCCTTGAAGGTGTTGCCCGCGCCGTCGTTCTCTTCCAGGAACTGCTTGCCCTTCTCAAAGTCAGGATCAAAGCCGAAGTTCTTCTGCAAGTCCTCGCGGATGCCCGGGGTGGTTTCGATCGTCGACAATTCGTACACCGACTGGGCGTTGTCCGTGACGGGGCCGTAGCTGTCCACGGCGATCGTTACAGGGCCCATCCCGAGGAAGCCGAAGGCGACGAGCCCGAAGGCGAAGACGGCCGGGGCGAGCATGAGGTCCGAGTGGATACCAGCGTATCCCGGGAAGAGCGTGCTGATCCCGAAGGCGGCGCCCATGAGGGCGACGATCGCCATGCCCAGCCAATAGGCCGAGAAGTTGCCCGCGACGAAACCGGCGAGGATGTTGAGCGATGCGCCGCCCTGTTCGCTCGCGGTGACGACCTCGCGGACGTGGCGAGACGAGGTCGAAGTGAAGACCTTGACGAACTCGGGGATGATGGCCCCGGCGAGCGTGCCGCAGGTGATGATCGTGGAGAGCTTCCACCACATCTCGCCGTCGCCGAGATCTTTGATGAGCAGGTATGACGCGATGTAGGTCAGCACGACCGAAACGATCGACGTCAGCCACACCAGGCTGGTCAGCGGCTTCTCAAAGTCCATGTGCGTCGCGTTGCCGTACTTGGCCTTGGCGAAGAACTCGTTGATGAAGTACGAACCCGCGCTGGCCACGACCATGATGACGCGCATCGCGAAGATCCACACCAGCAGCTGCACCTGCACCGCTGGATCGTGAACCGCCAGCAGGATGAACGAGATCAGGGCCACGCCCGTCACGCCGTAGGTCTCGAACCCGTCGGCCGAAGGACCGACCGAGTCGCCCGCGTTGTCGCCCACGCAGTCCGCGATCACGCCCGGGTTCCGCGCGTCG
>CAZIMT010000116.1:1419-10451 GCA_964540295.1 uncultured Phycisphaeraceae bacterium | reverse complement strand
ACTTCCGTGACGGCGCGCTCGTCGTCGAGGGACGGCGTCGCGCCGTCGCCCTTCGCCCGCTCATAGCGAGGGATCACATGAAAATGTACGTGCATCACCGCCTGGTGCGCCAACTCCCCGTTGTTCTGCAAAATGTTGAACGCCGTCGCACCCGTCGCCGCCAGCACCGCCCGGCAGATCCGCGGCATCGCTCGCCCGATCGCCGCCGACGCTTCGTCCGACAACTGGTCCAGCGTCGCCGCCGACTCCTTGGGCACCACCAACGTGTGCCCCCGGCTCAGCGGGTTGATGTCCAGAAACGAAAAAACGTGCGCGTCCTCGTACACTTTGTGACACGGGATCTGCCCAGAAATGATTTTCGCAAAGATCGACATGCCCAAACTGTAAGCCCTCTGCCCAAACTGCAATCTCTCGCCCTCAAAGAACCCACCGCGCACGCGCGCGATCTGCTCCGATTTCATCCAACCAACACATCTGATCCAAACATGCCCTCGATCACCCCTGTCGCCCTCCGCATCAAGCCCCTCTCCGCCCTGCTCGCCTCGCAGATCGCGGCTGGTGAGGTCGTCGAACGCCCCGCCTCCGTCGTCAAAGAACTCGTCGAGAACGCCCTCGACGCCGGGGCCTCACGCATCGCCGTCGATCTCGAACTCGGCGGCACCGAACTCGTCCGCATCAGCGACGACGGCCAAGGCATCCACCCCGACGACCTTCCTCTCGCCGTCGCTCCGCACGCGACCAGCAAAGTCTTCACCCCCGAAGACCTCGACCGCATCGCCACCCTCGGCTTCCGCGGCGAGGCCCTCGCTTCCATCGCCTCCGTCTCCCGCTATTCAATCCGGTCTCGTACCGCCGAGAACTCGGCCGCGACCGTGCTCGAAGGAGAAGGCGGCCAGGTCCAACCACCTCGCCCCGCCGCCGGGCCGGTCGGCACTTCCATCACCATCCGCACTCTCTTCTTCAACACCCCCGCCCGTCGCAAGTTCCTCAAAACCGTCGCCACCGAGCAAGGCCGCTGCCTCGACACTCTTCGCGAACTCGCTCTCGCACGCCCTCACGTCTCCTTCGCCGCCACCTGCGACGGCCGCTCCGTCCTCGATCTCCCGCCCGCCCAATCGCCTCGCGAGCGGGCCGTCGCGATCCTCGGTAAGGAACTCTCGAGCGAACTCCTCGACGTCTCGGCCGACCAGTTCGACGACCACCGCGGCATCGCGCTCTGGGGGCTCGTCGGCCGCCCGAGCCTCGCTCGTGCTACCAACAAATCGCAGCACATCTTCGTCAACGGCCGAGCCATCCGCGACCGCACCATCCAGCACGCGCTCGCCGAGGCTTTCCGCGGGCTCATCGAACCCTCACGCTACCCCACCGCCGTCCTCATGCTCGAAATGAGCCCCCAGGCCGTGGATGTCAACGTCCACCCCGCCAAGGCCGAGGTCCGCTTCCGCGACGGCTCGCTCATCCATGGCACGGTCCTGCAGGCTGTCCGCCGAACGCTTCGTGCCCACGATCTCACGCCCAACATCTCGCCGAGCTTTCAAGGAAATACTTCGGGCCCGAACGCTGCGTTCGGCCAGCGCCTCGCGCCGATCGTCTTTGGCGATCGCGCCATCCAGCCTCAATACCTCACGCCCTCGAGCTTCGGCGGAACCAATGCCGCACCCCCCACCGCCGACTCCGCTCGCGCCTTCGCCGACTTCTTCCGCCGAACGCCTCACACGCAATCACCCATTAGTTACGACGCGATCCGCACGGCGATGCAAGCCAACCTCCCGAGGCTCGCCAACGAGACAGCACACGAAACCTCGTACGAAACTCCGAGCACCGGTTCTCACACCACGTCATCTGCCTCAGCCGCCGCGCAAGCGGACAACCCACCGTTCCTCGAGCCCAAGCCCGCCTCTCGAATCCTGCAAGTTCACAAAAGTTTTCTGCTCACCCAGGACGAACATGGCGTGCTCATCATCGACCAGCACGCTCTCCACGAACGCGTCATGTTCGAGCACCTTCTCGCGCGCGTCCTCGACGGCGGCCTCGAAAGCCAGCGACTCCTCACTCCTGTCGCCGTTCCGTGCACACCCTCGCAACTCGCCAAGCTCGACGAACTTCGCCCGCTGCTCGAGCGCCTCGGTGTTCACGCCGAACCGCTCGGCCCGAAAACTCTCGCCGTTCACGCCTTCCCAACCTTCCTCTTTGATCGCGGCGTTGATCCGCTGCCTTTCATCACCGACCTGCTCGAACGAGCCGAGAGCGATTCGTTCGTCCCCGGCGACGAGCAAACCTTGCGCGAGGTTCTCGACATGATGGCCTGCAAGGCCGCGGTCAAGGCTGGCGACCAACTCAGTGAGAGCGAGCTGGGCACGCTGGTCGCGCTGCGTGACGCGGTCGAGCGGTCGAGCAACTGCCCGCACGGTCGGCCGACGTCGATCCGGCTGACGATCAAGGAGCTAGAAAAACTTTTCGGACGCACCTAGCCGTGCGAAGACCGAGGCGGCACTTCAGATTGTGCCAGCCTCTACGCCATCTGGCGTATTCACTCGCGCACGTAACACCGCGATACTCCTCAAGCCCAAAGGGCAGGCCTTGCGTTATGGCCGCGCCCAACAAGGCCTACCAGGAGGACAAAAATGCGTACCCGAGTTTCCGATAAAAACATCTCGTTCGTGTTGGTTGTTTCTGCCAGTCTCGCCGCGACTCTGATCGCCCCCACCGCCCAGGCCGACGTCATCTCTATCGGAGTCACCCTCGCCAGCCCGGCCGACGGGTCGTACCAGCTCACCGGCCAGTCGTCCATGTTCAAGACCACACCCGACAGCCTCTCCACCGGCGGCCAGCTCGATAACGTCACCTCACCCGGCGCGGTCATCAGCTACGACGAAGTCTTCCCGCCCGCCACGCTCGACGACTACAAATTCTTCGGCTACTACGGCCGAATCCTCACCAAAGACAGCGGCGGCGACGTCACCGACACCAGCATCATCATGGCGTTCCGCCAGGGCGAGGGCGTCGGGCACCGCATCAGCGACTACTTCAGCTACTCCGAAGCGACGCTCGTCGCAGCCTTTGGCACGTTCGATTCACCCGAGTTTCTCGACCTTATCGGCGGCGTCTCGGGCAACCCGCTGACCCGCGGAATCATCGAAGTCCTGCCCATCGGCCGCCCCGGCGAGACGCTCGACCTCGTCGCCTTCACCGCCGGCGTGGACGGCGACCTCGGCGTCTCGGTCGGCTCGCTCACCTATTCAGTCGTCCCCGCGCCCGCCTCGGCGCTCCTGCTGCTCGCCGGTGGTGCGGTGGTCGGCGGTCGCCGCCGATAAGTCATTTCATTGCCCCGCAGAGGGAGAATCGGGCGGGGAGTCTGCGCAAGCGGGGGAGGTTAAAGAGAACTTCCCTCGAACGACCGCGCGGACTCCCCGCCACTCTCCTTGCTTACGCCGCAATCGGTTGTACGTTTACAGCATTGAATCAGACCGGCCGCGCGACGGCGGAGCGTTCGGTACGCCCGCCCATCGCCAGGCGGGAGCCTGCATCCGTGCTCGACGCGTCGCAACTCCAACGCCTCACCGACTGGACCGTGCAGTTGCACGGCGTCCGTGATTTCGACGCGCTCGCGGACGTGACCCTCGCCGCCGTCGCCGACCTCGCCCCCTGCGATTGGCCGCTCCTGGGCCTCGCCACAGACATGCCGTCGGGCACCCGCTTATGGCGCTCACCCCACCGGGCCGACTGGGACCACTTCGCCAGCACCGCCCACCTGCACGCCACCCAAGACCCCGTCTACACCAACCGACTCCGCCTGAAGCTCGACCGCGCTGGCGCCGTCAGCGAATTCACCGATCAAGCCAGCTTCTTCAACACCGACCTCTACAACCAGGCCTGGCGCCCCATGGGCATCAAGTGGCTCCTCAGCAGCCTCAACCCCGGCGTCTACGGCTACCGCTTGAACGCCGCCCGCGCCAGCGGTGAGGACTTCACGACCGACGAAACGCTGCTTCTCAACACCGTCGCCCGGCACATGGACGCCGCCACCGCACGCCTTGTCCGCGATAACGCCGGCCAACTCCCAATGAGCCGACATCGCCTGCCGATCGTCAGCTGCTCATGGATCGTCTGCGATCGCTCCGGCGCAATTCTCCGCGTTCACGAGGGCGCGATCGTCCATCTCCGCGCGTGCCTCGGTCTTCAAGCCTCGACCACGCAGATCCCCGCGAGCTGGCTGGAAGAATTCAAGCAGCGAAACGCGGGCCGCGCTCCCAGGCCGCAACGCTACAACCGCGCCGCCCGCAGCCTCACCGCCTACATCGCGCCCATCAAAGGCACGCCCCAGGAGTTCAGCGTCTACTTCGTCGAGCAAGGCCGAACCACCGACTCGCTCGAGGCCCTGCTCGCCCTAGGCCTCACCCAGCGCGAAGCCGAGGTCCTCCGATGGATCACGGAGGGCAAAACCAACCCCGAGATCGGCCTCATCCTGGGCATCAGCGAACTCACCGCCAAAAAGCACGTCGAAAACATCCTGCACAAGTTCAACGTGCCGACCAGAACCGCGGCCGCGACGCTCGCGATCGAAACAATCCAAACGCGGCGATGAATAGAAACTCGCTGCAACGCCGAACTCGCTCGGATTCACCAGTCTTCAGAACAAGTACTTTCTGAAAAACTCAGCCTGCGCGTTCTTCGCGTCGTTCGAGAATCTCCCGAACCCGACGTGCTCCAGCGGTGCACCAGTCTCAGCCCAAGAAATCAGCGTCACCATCTGCGGGTCCGCGCCGCGGCCCGAATAGTGCGCACGCAACCGGTCGATGAACTCTCGCTGGCACGCGAACGGCACCATCTGGTCCGCCTCAGAATGCACCGCCAGCAACGGGATCGGCACGAACTCGTTCAAGTGCTGGGCCGGGTCCATCTCTCGAATAAGTTCCGGCGGATGAACCGATGTCCAACGCTGCAGTGCGGGCAGACCGTTCTCCATCGGCCGGTACAGCCCGTCAAGCCAGCCCGTCGTTCCCTCCACCGCGGCACACTTGAACGAATGCGGATCGCACAGCCTGCGCAACGTCGTCATACCCCCCAGCGACATGCCGCCGATCCCCACGCGCGACAGATCGAAAACCCCTGAATATTCTTGTGCCGCCAGCGAAGCGATCACCGAACCGAGCTCGCTCAGCGCCAAGCGCATCGTGTCCAGCGTGCGCTCGGGGGCCTGCATCGCCACGTCGGCCCGCTCGCCGTGACCCGGAAGATCGATCGCGCACACGGCGATCCCCGCTCGGATCCATCGCAAGTACCGACCCGGGTCCAGTTCCTTGTTCGCGGTGCGGCCGTGCATCCACAGAACCACCGGCGCGGGCGTGGCCCAATCCGGGTGCGCCAGCAGCGTCGGGACATCGGGACCAAGCCGCGCCGTGCGCGCACGAGCCGCAAGGTCGCGAGGCAGCTGCGTGAATCGTGCTTGAGCCGGGGTCGTCACGAAGAGGAACGTACGCCCGCCGCCCGGCCCCAGGGCGGCGCTCAATCGTCTTTGAGTTTTCGGGGCGGTTGAAGAAAGCCGAACACCACACTATCCTGACCCCCATCATCGGCTGACGACATCTGGTGGTGGTTCCGACTTTGACCCAGCGCGAGAACTCTTGGACTCGATCATCAACCCCATCATCTTCTACGCCGCGTGTGCCCTAGGAGGCGTCGGCGTGTGCCTAGCCCTGCCGCGCGGGAAGCGCTCGGTGCAGATTTTGGGGGCGATCATCGCCTCAATGGCGGGCGGCCTCGTCCTGCTCGGGCTCGGGCTTAAGTCACCCAGCCAACTCCCGAATATCTATTTCTACATCTTCTCGCTGATCTCCTTGGCCGGGGCGCTGCGAGTCGTGACTCATCCGCGCCCGATCTACGCGGCCTTGTACTTCATCCTCACAATCATCTCTTCAGCAGGCCTATTTCTCATCCTCTCCGCCGAGTTCATGGCCTTCGCCCTCGTCATCGTGTACGCCGGGGCGATCCTTATTACATACCTCTTCGTCATCATGCTCGCTACCCAAGCCCCGACCGACGAGGGCGTGGAGTTGCTCGCCGAGTACGACACCGCCAGCCGCGAGCCCGTTGTCGCCTCGATCTGCGGTTTCGTCATGTTGGCCGCGCTCTCCACCATGCTCTTCTCCGGCGCCCCCTCGATCAAGCCCACCGGCACGGCCAGTTCGGACTCATCCCTGCTCGTGTTCATGCCCAAAAAAGTCGAGAACTCTCTTCGCAACCACGGGCTCATGAAGCCCGACGAGGTGCTCGCCAAGGCCGATTCGGGAGACGGGTACGCGATCTGGCCAGCGCCTGAGAACTCGTGGGTCAAGGTCAAGGACGCCGCGGGCACGGTCCGCACCATCCCCGGCTCAGAATGGCCTGCGGACCTCAAAGTCAAGAACGTCGAGGCTCTCGGGTTTACGCTTTTGCGTGACCATCCTGGCTCGATCGAGATCGCTGGCGTGATCCTTCTCATGGCCATGCTGGGGGCCGTGGTCCTGAGCCGCAAGCAGGTTGAGATCGACGAAGACGCCAAAATGCGGCACGCCCAACGCTTGGCCAACCCCGACGGCACGACGCCCGAGCCTAATACAGCCGGAGGCGCGCGATGATTTCGCTGGCAACGAACCTCGCTCAGACCGGCTGGCCCGTCCCGATGGCGGCCCCCACGCTGAGCCACTACCTGTTTGTCTCCGCCGCAATGTTCGTGATCGGGCTTATCGGGTTCCTGACCCGTCGCAATCTGATCATCATGTTTCTCTGCACGGAATTGATGTTCCAGGCGGCTGGCATCGCGCTCGTCGCCTTCAGCCGCTACCACCTCAACCACACCGGCTCGACGTTCGTGATCTTCGTCCTGACCGTGGCTGCGGCCGAGGCCGCGATGGCTCTCGCCTTGATCGTGCTGCTTTTCCGTCGCCGCGAATCGCTCGACGCCGACGAGTTTTCTGACATGAAGGGCTGATCGGCCCCGCTCATTGGCCCCCCAACGCATCCCTTTGATCTGCTGATCGAACTGCCGACCGACCGACCGATCCGCTGCTCTTTGAAAGTGACCCCCCGACGTGCTTGACCTCAGCCTCATCCAAGAAGCCGTCTCACCCGAGCCAACCGCTTCGGACATGATGCAGATGGCTGGCGAGGCGGCCCAGCACGCGACGCAGAGCATCGGAACCGCTCTGCCAACCGGGCCCAGCTGGGCCTTGCTCATCCCGATCCTGCCGCTCGTCGCGTTTGCGCTCTGCGCTCTCTGCGCCGCCTTCAAGGTCAAGTCCAAGCTACCCGCTTGGATCACGATCCTCAGCCTAGGCGCCGCCTTCGCCCTGACGGTCAATCTGTTCATGCAGGTCTCGAACGCCACCGTCGCCAACCCCAGCGTGGCGATCGGTTTTCAGTGGATCAACGTTCACTGGCACTCGTCGGTCAACGCCGGCGGCACCGGGGCTCAGGCTCTGCTCGCTAATTTCGGCGTCTACATCGATTCGCTCACCGTGCTGTGGATGCTCTTTGTCACGGGCTTGGGCACGCTGATCGCGCTCTACGCCAGCGAGTACATGAGCCACGACTTGGGCGCCGGGTATTGCCGGTTCTTCGCCGCCTTCGGGCTTTTCGTCTTCTCGATGGCGTGCCTGGTCATGGGCGACAACCTGCTCATGCTCTACCTAGGCTGGGAGGGCGTCGGGCTGTGCTCGTACCTGCTGATCGGGTACTTCTACAAAAAGCCCGCCGCGGTGGCCGCGGCCAAGAAAGCGTTCATCGTCAACCGCATCGGCGACCTCGGGCTCGCACTCGGGATCATGCTCACCTTCGTTCACTTCGGCTCGATCGAGTACGCGACCATCTTCGAGAAAGCCCAGCCCTACCTCGCCTCGCTCAAGGCCGGGCATCTTTCGGAAATCCCGCTGATCGTCCAGACCATCCCGATGCTGCTGATGATCGGCGCGTTCGGCAAGTCGGCCCAGTTGCCCCTCTTCGTATGGTTGCCCGACGCGATGGAAGGCCCCACGCCCGTCTCGGCCCTGATCCACGCCGCCACGATGGTCACCGCTGGCGTCTTCCTCATCGCGCGAACCTACCCGCTCTTCGTACTCAACGAGCACGCCTTGCCAATCGTGGCCTGGGTCGGCACGCTCACTGCCTTGTTCGCAGCGACGATCGGCATGGCCCAGTTCGATATCAAGCGGATCATGGCCTACTCGACGGTCAGCCAGCTCGGGTACATGTTCGCCGGGCTGGGCGTCATGACCAGCACCGGGGCCGCGTTCCACGTCGTCACACACGCTTTCTTTAAGGCCCTGCTCTTCCTCTGCTGCGGCGCGGTCATGCACGGCTTCGCGGGCCAGCTCGACCTTCGCAAGCTGTCGGGCGTCATGAAAATGAAGGGCTGGGGGATCGTCGGCGTCGGCATGCTCGTCGGCTGCCTGAACCTCGCCGGATTCCCGTTCACGGCCGGGTTCTACTCCAAGGACATGATCCTCGCCCAAGCGTTCACGACGCCGGGCATGGCCGCCATCGGCTGGATCCTGCTGCTCACCGCAGGGCTCACGGCGTACTACACGTTCCGCGTCTTCTTCCGAGTGTTTGTCGGCCCCAAGCACTTTGAACCCGGCGATGAACTGCACGCGGCCCACGACCGTCACGAGCACGATCATGCGCACGACCACGGCGGGCACGCCGGAGATGGCCACGCCGGATCTGGCCATGATGGGCATGGAAAGAAAGAAGTCGGCTCGGAGAGCCGACCTACCTCGGAGTTCCACCCGCACCCGCCGGGCTGGGCGATCAACACGGTGCTTGCGGTGCTCGCGGTCTGCTCGCTCGCGGCCGCCGGTCTCTACTTCGTCAAGGGCTCGGTCGGCAGCGAGCACGGCGGGTGGGTCGGCGGGATGATCCACGGCTCTAGCGCGGTCTGGACCGCGCCGGGTGAGCATCACGAGGCGAGCGGCGCGACCGAAGTGGTCCAGCACGCCGCCGATTCTCACGCGGCCTTGGGCACCTTCCTCGGTCAGAACCCGCACGCGGTCATG
>CAZIMT010000116.1:0-1319 GCA_964540295.1 uncultured Phycisphaeraceae bacterium | reverse complement strand
CGATTCTCACGCGGCCTTGGGCACCTTCCTCGGTCAGAACCCGCACGCGGTCATGTTCTATGTTTCAGGTGTGGTTGGCGCGATCGGCATCATCGTCGCCTTCGTGCTTCACCTCATGGGCCGGACCACCGCCGCGACCAGCAAGGCCGACGCCCTGCTCCCCGCTTGGGGCCCGATCGCCAAGTGGGCTCAAAACAAGTGGTACGTGGACGAGCTGTACAACGCGATCATCCGTATGCCGCTGCTAGTGCTGGCCCACACGTTCCACCTGATCGACAAGCTGATCGTCGACGGATTGGTCAACCTCGTGGGCTGGCTGCCACGCTCGGTCGGCGCCGCTATCCGCCCTAGCCAGAGCGGGCAGTTGCACGGCTACGCGGTCGGCATGGCGGGCGGGATCGCGGTGCTGATCCTCATCGTGCTTATGGTGCTCCACTAATGACTTTCCGCCATGTTCCAAGCTCGATAGACAAGATTTCAATTGTTGAAATGAAGAGTCAAACCACGACATCACCCACGACCTCACACGCCGCTCCGGCTCATCGCGCGAAGATCGGCTCGGCCGCTGGTCGCGCCCGGCGAGGAGCCTCGGCATGATGCTCGCCGCGCTGATCCTGATCCCGCTCTTCTTCGCGCTGGTGGTGGCGCTCGCCCCCCAAGGCCGCGCCAAATCTATCGCGCTCACGGGCACCATGCTCCCCGTCGTCATCGCGGCATACCTCCTCTTCGGCGTCTTTGACTGGGGCTCGTCGGGCTCGTTCCAAGGCGGTTTCGCAGAACCGATCGTGTGGCTCAAGCAGCTGGGCATCTCCCTGAGCCTCGGCGCGGACGGCGTCTCGATGATGCTCGTCGCGCTCACGACGCTGCTGGGTCCGATCTGCGTCGCCGCGTCCAGCACCGCGATCACCGAACGCGTCAAGACGTACTACGGCTGGCTTCTGGTCCTCCAGGCCGCGATGACCGGCGTCTTTGTCGCCCGCGACCTGGTGCTCTTCTATGTCTGCTTCGAGTTCACGCTGATCCCCATGTACGTGCTCATCAGCCTCTACGGCTCGACCAACCGCAAGGCCGCCGCCACCAAGTTCTTCCTGTACACCTTCACCGGATCGGTCATCGCTCTCGCGGGCTTCGTATATGTGGCGTGGGACCACGCCTCGCGAGTGGGCAAGTGGACGTTCGACATCGAGACGCTCGAACTGACCGCCCGCAACCTCCCGCCCAGCGTTCAAGTCTGGGTGTTGGCGGCCCTGCTGCTAGGCTTTGCCGTCAAGGTCCCGCTCTTCCCCTTCCACACCTGGCTGCCGCTGGCCCACACCGAG
>CAZIMT010000115.1:0-10487 GCA_964540295.1 uncultured Phycisphaeraceae bacterium | reverse complement strand
GTCAAGGTGATGCTGGATCAGTTGTTCGGGGAGGGCAACTTTCACAACGAGATCATCTGGAAGCGGCAGAGCGCGCACAACGACGCCAAACAGGGGAGCAAGCACCTCGGACGTGTGCATGATACAATCTTCTTCTACTCGGGCACTGGCGACTACACTTTCAATCACCAATACAAGGCATACGACGTGGACTACGTTGAGAAGTTTTACAAGCACGTCGATCCGAACACTGGCAAGCGCTATTCGCTGGGCGATATCACCGCTCCCGGCGGTGCTGCTGAGGCGAAGGGTAATCCCTTTTACGCCTTCCTCGGTGTCGAGCGGTTCTGGCGTTTCAGCGAAGAGGAAATGAATCGCCTGTACCTGGCGGGAGAGATCGTGCAGGCCAAGCCCGGCGCCGTGCCACGGCAGAAACGATATCTAGAGAAGGGCAAGGGAGTTCCCGTTGGCACCGTGTGGGACGACATCGGACCCATTCAATCATCCGCCGAGGAATCGCTGGGGTATCCGACCCAGAAGCCCCTCGCCCTGCTCGAACGCATCATCAATCTCAGCAGCAACCCTAACGACATCGTCCTCGATGCCTTCTGCGGGTGCGGGACAGCGATCGTCGCCGCCCAGAACCTCGGGCGGCAGTGGATCGGCATCGACATCTCGCCCACCGCCTGCCGCGTCATGGCCAAACGCCTCCGCGATGTCTGCAAGATGCGCGAGAGCGAGCCCGGCCACCGCGCCCACGATCCCAACTCATTCATCGTCCGCGATCTCCCGTGGAGCATCGCCAAGCTCAAGGACATGCCCCCCTTCGAGTTCGAGAACTGGGCCGTCATCGCCCTCGGCGGCGTGCCCAACAAGGTACAGGTGGGCGACATGGGCATCGACGGCCGCATCTTCCCCGTCGGCACCAAGCCCGACGACCAGCACAGCATGTTCGCCGGCGACTGGTACCCGGTGCAGGTCAAGCAGACCGACAAGGTGGGCAGGCCCGACATCGACCACTTCGAGGCTGTCATGCAGCGCGAAGAACGCCAGCGCGGGTTTGTGGTCGCGTTCTCGTACACCTCCGACGCCGAGGCCGAGGCCGCCGCGTTCTATAAGAAAACCAAGCGGCTCATCAAGCTCTTCACCGTGCAAGAGATTCTCGACGAGCAGCACGTCCAGAAGATGTAAGGCGACGTGCCACTGACATCGCCCACCTCGCCCACAAAACTTCTGAACCCACACCAGCGACCTCAGTATCTTCGTCTCCCTCCCCTCCATAACAATCACACCAACATCTCTTGTGCGCACAGACCATGTATAGTACACAATAAATCTTCAATTCTAATCCTAAAGCACCCACCACCCCTTGACAGCCTCTTGAGAATCCATATTCTCTCCTCGTGCCCACCGTCTCCCTCTTCCAACCCCCGCCCGCCGCGCAGATCGAGTTCGTGCAGTTCCTCACGCGCTCCGATCTCACTCTCCACGAGATCGCCGACGCCTTCAACACCACACTCGAAGCACTAACTCTGTATCTCACAAGCGAAGAAGGCCTCGCCCAGATCGCCACCACCGAGCTCGCCTGCGCGCTCCGCATCCGCCTCGCGGCCATGCACCATCTCCCTCGCGCCGTCGACGCCCTCGGCACCATGCTCGAAGACTACACCCAATCCACCCGCAATCTCCCGGCTCGCGAATCCTCCTCCAACCTTCAATCTCAAACCTTGCGCGAAGAACAACGCAAAAACGCTCGCCGCGCCAGCCACCTGCTCTTCCGCCTCGCCCACTTCACCCCGCGTCCCATCCGCGCCTACACCCACACCTCGCAGGACCCCACCCCAACTCTCACACCACCCTCAACGCCAGCTTCACCACCAACTCGAACCCAAGCCTCGACTCAAAACTCAATTCAAGGCCAATCGCTCCAGACCGAATCGACACGCCCGCGCGAGCCAATCTTACAACAAACTTCCAAGCCAGCCCCCGCACCAACCAACCCACCAACTCAATCACTCTCCGAGCCTAACCAACCTCCCGCTCATCCCACGGCCAAGCCTCGCCGCCGCGAGCACGCCGTCCCCCAACCACAAAACACAAGCTAACGCTGCCACCCGCTGATCCGCTCAGCGCAAGCCGCAAAACGCCAAAACCTAAATTGCGAAAGTCACACTTTTGCAATTTGGCATTGGTATCATTTTTGTGTTATTATTTTTTGGCGCGTTGCCGATCTAACCATCAACAACGATCCATCGCACTCACGCCGCGATCGCCGTTGCCTTAATCGCCCGCGCCGTCATCGGCACCCCGATCGCCACCGCCGTGATGTCATCCACCTGGTGCAGCGAACCAGCCTGGTCTTCCAGCAACGTCACCAGCTCGCGCGTCGCCTCTTCCAACGACGACCCCGCCTCATTAGCCCGCCGCGCCAGCCGCGCCAGGTGCT
This sequence comes from uncultured Phycisphaeraceae bacterium, assembly GCA_964540295.1. GTDB lineage: Bacteria > Planctomycetota > Phycisphaerae > Phycisphaerales > UBA1924 > CAZCPB01. The sequence continues at coordinate 8,062 of CAZIMT010000115.1, read as the reverse complement.
CGACGTACTTCGTCGTCGGCTTGGACAACTCTCGCATCGTCGCGGCCCCGTCCGGAAACGCCGACTCCATGCCGTCCGTAAAAATCACCATCGTCTCGCCCGGCTCAAGCACCGTCGAAGTCTGCGTAAACTCCCCGTCATCAAACACGCCCAGCAGCGGCCCCTCCGTCTCCAGGTTCCGCGTGCCGCTCGGCCCGAACACCAGCGGCGGCGGATGCCCCGCCCCCGCGATCGTCACACGCCGCGTCCGCGAATCGATCCAGCCGTACACCGCCGTCGCGAACCGGTGCGGCGTGTGCTGCCGCGCGCACAAATCTCGGTTCAACCTCGACAACGCCTCGGCCGGCTCCAAGAACCGCCACTGGTCGCCGTCTCGATCACGCGACGTCAAACTCCGGCACAACGCCACCGTCAGCAACGCCGCCGGCACGCCGTGCCCAACAGCGTCGGCCACCAGGAACGCCACGCGGTGATCGTCCAAACGCCGAAAATCGTAAATGTCCCCGCTCACATACCCGACCGGCCGGAACAACGCCGCAAACTCCACGCCTTCGAGCTTGGGCATCTCCACCGGCAGCAACTCGCGCTGCACCGCCGAAGCCAGGTGCATCTCCTCGTGAATCCGATCGACCTCGCCCTTAAGCCCGCCCTGCGAACGCTGCGTGATCCGCAGCTCGCGGGCCACGCCGTGCATCAGGTGCTGACGTTCGCCGAGCGTGTACAAAATCGTGGCGAGCCGCGCCGGGTCGGCGTCCCACGCCTCGACCAACACGCCGCCCGAGCCGAGCCGAGTGAGCGCCTTGTCTTGAGAAAGCTCACGCCGCGGCACCAACAACAACGCCGGAGAGAGCTGGTTCTGCAACCGGTCGATCAACTGGCTGATCTCGGCCCGAGAGCAATCGGGCCCAAGGATCACCAGCGCTGGCGACTCGGCCTCGGGGCCTGTCCCGCCCAGCGGACCCTCGCCGCGCAGCAGGTACTCTCGCAAAGAAATCACTTCGGGCCGGGGCGATTCGTCCTCGCGCGGCCAGGCCTTCAGCACCGGCGCGGCCCAGCGTGCCCCCGCGCTCTCAACCAAACCTTCACCTGCTGCGAACGTTACCGTGCGGTTGCGCATTGCGATCCCTCGCCGCGCGGCAGCGTTCCACTAAACCCGGTGAAGCGCGTTCTCGGGCCACGCCCGCGAACTCCACACCCCAAGCCGTGCCCAGTCTTCCACCAGCGCCAGTCCAAGGTCGCTATCGGATCATTTCACGCGCTTCTTCAGGCCGACCACGTCAAGCTTGATCTGGTCGCCCTCTTTCAGATTCAGCGAATCGAGCGTGTCGGCCTTAATCTCGATCACGAACTGCGCGTCGTACGTGCTGCCGTACCGCTTCAGACGAGATTCGTACTTGTCCAAAGTCGGGTCCGCGTCGTTCTTGGGCTCGTCGGCCCGCCTCGGCTCTTCCGCCAGCATCTTGTGGAACGCCGTCACCCGGCCCGACCCATCCAGAAAAATAATGTCGATCGGGATCGGGCACTCACGCATCACAAAGTCGAGCCGCCGGGCACGCGGGAACGCGAACAGCATCCCGCCCTTGGCCGCGATCTCCTTCCGGTCCGAGAGCCCCTTGAAGCGGGTCACGTCGTTCAACGCCGCCTCCAACTTGAACTCTTGGCCCGCGATCGTCACCATCTCGTACTCGGCCTCCGCCACCACCGTTCCCAAGGGTTTCTCCGCTGGCTTCTCGCCCGGCTTGGCCATGGGTTGATCTTTCGCCGAGGCCTTCGCGGGCGCCTTCGGCGGACCGCTTGCTGGCTTGACCTGCCCATCGCTCAGGTGAATCCCGCCTTGGTCCCCGCACCCGGGGATCACCAGTGTCCCGCTGGCCGCCATCAGCGCCCCGCCGGTCAGCAGCACCGCCAGCAGCACCGCGATCCGCTTGGCCCACGCGGCACCACCCCCGCCGCCGCCAGCCCCGGTCTTGCGCCATTGATCTACATTGTCACGCAGCTCAGCCATCGGTCATCCTCCGCAGTAAACACGATCAGTTCCCGAGGCATGGTACGAAGGTCCAGCCGCTCGCGGAACTCGGCCGCCGACATCGGCACAGGTTTCTCTCGCGGCACGATCGCGCACCACGCCGCCATCAGCCCGATCACACGCTCGGCCGCCACGCCCTTGTCTCGGTACGAATCCACCCGCGTGTCCCCGTGCCGCTTGGCGAGCCGCTTGCCGTCGGTCCCTTTCACCAGCGGCAGGTGCGTGTATCTTGGCACGTTCTCGTATCCCAGCATCCTGTACAGCACCATCTGCCGGGCCGCCGAATCCAGCAGGTCGTCTCCGCGCACGATTTGCGTCACGCCCTGCCGATGGTCGTCCACCACCACCGCCAACTGGTACGAAGGCTGCCCGCGCTTGGTCCAGACGATGAAATCCCCGACCGATTCTGCTGGACGATGCCTCTGGACACCGGCGAACTCATCAACAAACTCGATCTCCCCCGCCCCCACGACCACCCGCCAGTTCGTTTCTTCATTATCGAACTCTCGCGGGCCGACACCCTCAGGCCGCAGTGCCGCCGGGAACGGCGTCTCGTGCGCGCCTTCCTGCGGCGCCGACGCCGCCGACTCGATCTGGGCTCGCGTCAACTCGCACGGGTACGCGAGCCTCGCACTCGCAAGCCTCGCCATCGCCGCGCGGTACGGCTCAAGATCACGCGACTGCACGATCGGCCCCACGTCCCAATCCATCCCCAGCCACGCCAGCGTCGCCACCGTCCCCTCGATCGCTCCCGGCTTCACCCGTGGCCCGTCTAGATCCTCGATCCGCAGCACAATCCGCCACCCGTTCCGCCGCGCCAAGGCCCAGTTCACGAGAAAAGTCCGCGCGTTCCCGAGGTGCAACGCCCCCGTCGGCGAAGGTGCCAGCCGCGTGACTTCCGGACTTCTCATGCTGCTCACCTCTCGCTGAACAGAATTTGAAAGAAACTCGCGTATCCTTCTCGGGCCGATTTCACTTACACTCTCGTCGTCGAACCAGTCCGTTCCGCACTTCTAAGCAAAGGGTACCTGCATGCCCCGTGGGCGCAAAACAGATCAGACGTCCGCACCCATCGCCGCCCAAACCTCAGGCGAGCCAGCGGTTCAGACCTCGGCCCAGCCAGTCGCGCCCGCCAAACTCACGGACTCTGAGGTTGCCGAGGCTCTCAAGGCCGTCCCCGAATGGTCTGAGGTCAGCGAGGCCATCCAGCGCACCTTCCGCTTCGGAGACTTTCGCCAGTCCATGGCCTTCGTCGCTCAGGTCGCCGACGCCGCCGAGCGGGCCCAGCACCACCCCGACATCCTCGTCCGATTCAACAAAGTCACACTGACCCTCTCGACCCACGACGCTGGCGGGATCACGAGCATGGATTTCGATCTGGCCGCTCGCTGCGACGCGTTCGCCAAGAGCTGACCGCCTCGCCCCTAACCGGTCGCGAAGTCTGGCGTCGAAATCGGCCTCCCGGTTCCCCGAACAATCCCCCGATGAACGCCGCCATGAATTTCTTCGCTCCTCTCGCACGCCTGCTGGAAACCTCTCTCGCGTCCGTCACGTCCGTCCCGACTGGGCTGCACAGCTTCGCGGTCGCGGGGCTGATCGGTGGGGCGATCCTCTGGCTCCTGGGCGGCAAGCTTCTTCGCCCCGCCTTCGGCCTCGTCGGCATCGCCGTCGGAGCACTCATCGGCGGGCTGCTCATCCCCGCCGTCACCCCCGCCACCATCTTCGGCTTCGCCTCCCTCCACGTCGGCATGACCCTCGGCGCCATCCTCGGCCTGGTGCTCGCCGTGACCCTCTTCCGATTCGCCATGGGCATCGCTGGCGCGATCGTCTTCGCGGTGCTCGGCGTACTCGGTGCGGGCGTCTATCTCAGCCAGACCCCCGGCGCACTTCCAATCGAAGTTCCCTCAGCCCTAACGTCCGTCGACGGGCTCAAGGACGCCGCGGGCAAGCTCGGCACCGACCTCGCCGACGCTGCCAAGAAAGTCAAGGACGGCACACCTCTCACCGACCTCTCCAAAGACGGCCAGACCGGAGCAGGCTCGCGGGAAGTCGCCTCGCAACTCCAAGATGAAATCCAAGACCTCTGGTCACGCACGCCCAGCGACAGCAAGCTCACCATCACGGGCGGCGCGTTCGGCGGAGCTTTGCTTGGGCTGATCATCGGCGTGCTCATGCCGAAAAAATCGGCCGCCCTCTTCACGTCGTTCCTTGGCGCCGCGTCCCTGCTTGCCTGCGGGACGTGGCTCGCTCAGGCCGCTTCGATCCCCGGTCACGAGCTTCTCAACCGCGGCCCCATCGCCTGGCTTGGAATCTGGCTCGTCACCGGCATCGCTGGCGTGGTCATCCAGACCTCACGCCGCGAGAAGGCCGCGAGGAAGGCCGCGCCCGCTACCGAGTTCAAGGGTTCATGATGTTCCAGCGTGCCGGTCGATTCACGCTGGCATCGGCACGATCCGCGGCAGCACCCACAGCACCACCCAGAACATCAACCCGCCCACGACCACGACCGACAGCACAAGCTGCGTCGTGAAGATCGCGACATCGCGCCAGTAGCGTCGCATGTCCGGAACCCGCACCGCCTTGTACGTCACAGCGATCCCTAGGCACAGCGGGAACAAAAGCAAGTACCACGCTCGCTGCAACGGGAGCGGGTCCAAGAACGGCCTGTAGGCCATCAGCAACTCGGGCAGGCTCGCACCCGCGATCGTCAGCGTGCTCAGGAAAGTATTCATGCCTTGACCGCCTCTCTCGCGCCAGCGGTGTTCGCCGCGGGCTTGGCGATGCGACGGCGGGCCGTGGGGAATGCGGCGTCCACCACCGCGATCACGTTGAGCATTCCCGCGATCGTCCCGAACAGCGTGCCCAGTTCGTTAGTCTTTGACAGAGATTTGGTGTTGGGCGGCGGGTCTGTGGGCGACGCGGCCGGGGTCGGCTTGCCGTGCTCGTCGCGAACTTCGCGCGGGTAGGCCGAACGCCGCGTCTCGATCAGCATTCGCTGCCCGTCGGGCGTGACCTGCTCCACGACCGCGAGCACTTTGAAGTAGTGCTGGTGGACATAATCGACCCCGAACGCGAGCGGCCCGACCAGCGACTGGGCGATGAACCACGGGAAGTCTTCCTCGCTGTCCACCACGTCGATCCCGCCGATGAGCATTCCCCCGAAGAACAGCCCCAGGATCCCGCCGCCGATCAGAAGACCGCGCTGGCGTTCGCCTCTCACCACGTGCCCGGCTCCGGGCAAAATAATCGCCGTGATTCCGGCCAAGGGATTGAAACCGGCGGGCTCGGCGTGAGTATCGGGGGTGTGAGACATGATTGAAAATCTGCGGGAACGGCAAGGACCAAATTTCGACCCAATTTCGACCGGGTTTCGGCCCGGTTTCGGTCCGGTTTCGGTCCGGTTTCGGTCCGGTTTCGCCCGACCGACATCAACGGCGCACGAACGCTGTCATACGGTACTCGGCCTACAGGCTAGCCGGGGTTGGCGACGGCGGAAAGCCTCGCCGCCCGCCGAACCGTGAATCCGATCATGCCGCGTCACGAACAGTTGCCCTGATCGGAGAAAGGATCCAAAAGAAGAGTCGAATCAGCATCCGGACTGGACTGCAGAACAGTTCGGGCAAGCCGGGGCAAGCTAGGACAAGCTGGGGAGAAGACCACGAAGTGGACGGATGGCAATTGACACGGGCGGCGAGGATTGTACTGTACCGCAAAATTGGAGCACCTTCCGCCGCAGGAACACACGACATCGCAACGGACCTCAAACTCGGAGCATTCGTGAAACGAGCGCGGCGGTCGGCGGCATCTGAGCGGAGCGGAACTTGAGATCGAAGCACACGCAGGATCAGACATTGAAACGTGGTTTGGATTGAGAAGTGGTTTCCGGTTTGCCCCGGAGTTCGGGCTCGGGCCCGCACACGACGGATTGGCGGCGGATTGGCAGCGGATTGATTGAAGGATGGGAAGGGTCAACATGGAAGTCGAACTTCTGACACTTGGCAGCGTACTCGGCGGCAGCACCAGCGCGTCTGGCTCATTCGCGCGCACCGACAACCTGTGGGCCGAGGGCTTGGCAGAGTTTGTTGGATATGACGAGGATGAGGAAGAAGAGGGCGCCGACGCTGGCGAAGACGCTGGCGACGACGAGACCGTGACCGAAGATCCCGACGACGACGAGGATTTCCTCGAAGACGACGATGAAGATGTAGAGGGCGACGCCGACGTGGACGATGACGATGACGACGACGACTTTTGACCTCGAGCCTCGCCGGTAACGTTCCCAGCGGTGATCGCAGGCCAGAGTCTTCGCGGGCATTGATTGCCCGAGGGGTCCGCCATGCGTTCATCGCCTAAGAAAAACGCGCCCGAGTCGGTGGTTCAGAACTCCAGCGCCATCACCAGCGGAAGCCTCGATCATGCTCAAGCATCGGCACGATCGTGCGAGTGCTCTACGCCACCGTCCGGACCGGGCTGTTGTCGGGACAACCTCGGCACGCAGACTGAACGTCCGCTCCAGCCCACCGTAATCTCGGCCGAAACGAACCCTGCCCAGCTCGAACGCCGCTCCGGCACCGGCCGCCCGCCTCAAGGTTCGGTCGTTGATCGCCGCCTCGGCATCGATCGCCGCAACAAGCCCGGAGCCGACATAGGGGCCAGCGCAAGTTCCGACACGGGCACCGGCTTGGAGCGCCGCCGCAGCGCTGGCCGGCGCCTGAGCGATTTCACCAAGTCTGCCGAAGAGGGCGAACTGACCAAAGAACAGTTCCTGTTTCTCATGGCGGTGGACGCCTTCAAAAAGGCTAACGACCGCATGTACCCAACCTGGACGGACGTGCTCGAGGTTGTCCGTCTGTTGGGCTACCGCAAAACGATGCCCAGCAAGCTGCGTATCGGCGCGGCCGAGGACTGGCTCGAGCTCTCCGACACCCCCGCCAACGTCCGCCCGCAACGCTGGGGCGAACGAGCCGCCTGAGGCGCAGGCTTAGCGCGGTGGACGCCGGGTTTTCACGCTCGTGATCTCGATCCGCACTGGCCCGCCGCTGGCTTTCAACTGGGCTGGCGCCGACCCATCGCCGAGCGTGGCTGACCACGCCGCAGGGTCGTTGCGGACTTGCGTGAACCCCGCCATTGGGGCGAACACGGTCGGCCTCCCCTTGGCACCCGCCACCGCAAGCTCCAAGTCTGAGTCTTGCGGGATCTCAAGCTCGATCCCGCCGTCGCCGCTGGTGATGTCGATCGGTTCCCGCATCGGCTGGCTCGTGCGCACGACCACTCGCGCCCGGTCCGCAAACTTCGACCCGCTCGTCACGGAATGATCAGCACCGATCCCGTTGTTGACCTGTATCGGACCGCCTACACCTCCGAGCAAGACCCGCCCGCCCGAGTTCTGGACGATCACCCCGAAAACCCTCGGCGTGCGGATTTCTATCGACAGCGCTCGTCGGCCAGGCCTCAAGAACGACGCGGCCGCCGGGTACGTGACTCGCTGGGCAACCACCTTCAACGTCTGACCTGACGAACCACCTTCGCGCGTGATGCTCACGCCCTGGGCATCGATCGGATCGCCGCCAAACTCTCCAAACCGCCGGACATACACCAGCGGGGCCGTCAGACGCACGTCAACCTGGATCGAAACCTCGCCTAGATCGTTCTTAACATCAACGCTCATCTCGTCGGCCCACTCGCCGGGTGTCGCTAAACCGATGGGAGAACCAGACTTGGAAGCGCCGCAACCGGCAACCCAAAGAATCAGGCCCAGCCCCACGCCGGTCGCCAGAGAACGGGCTGTGCGGGCGACCACCTTGATAGGGTGAGACGCGAAGGTCGGACAGTTCGAGACGTGCGGCATCGGGTATTCCCTGGGTTTGAGTTCGGCTCCGCGGAATCGGACCAAAGCGTTGATATTCGGACATGTTCGGGCACGGAGCGCGTCACATTGTTGCGGGCGGATGGTTATAGTGTTGATGTCTCGTGAAATCACGAGGCACGGCCACGTCGCGTTCGTTCGGGCTGTCCAAATCCCGACCGTCGCGGTCT
>CAZIMT010000114.1:0-10500 GCA_964540295.1 uncultured Phycisphaeraceae bacterium | reverse complement strand
GGTTGGGGGTGGTGTTGGGGGAGTGAGAGGGAAGGGCAAAGCAGCGAGACAGCGATGGAGCGAGGCAGGGAAAAAGAAGATCACGCGGGAAGAGGAAGAAAAGAAGTAGGATGAGTAGAAAGCAGGCGGGACGCCTGCTCCACAAGATTGGGAGGGCGAGTTTGAAGGCAAAGAAACAGAGAAGGTAGAGACAGGTTGAAAAACCTGTCCCAGGAGGGCGGGTAGAGTATGACGAGATACGAGATTTTGCTTTTTTCATCGGGTTGAGATTTGCGGCGCGGCCGGGGCGCTGCTAAAAGGATTGAATCGCATGGCACGGATCCTGCACGTTGGCGTTGGGCCGCTGGGGCACTTGATTTTGAACGATCTGATCGCGCGTGGGCTGGGAACGGTGGTGGGCGTGGTGGACCCGTCGCCGACGCTGGCGGGGACTTCGGTCTCGAAGCTCGTGCCGGGGACCAACCCCGAGTTGAAGATTTTGCACTCGCTGTCGGAGTTCACAGCGTGGGACCAGGTTGACTGTGCGATCGTGACGACAAGCTCGGACTTGCCGCGCTGCGAGCCGACTTTCCGGGAGATTCTCGAGCACGGCAAGCCGATTGTCAGCACGTGCGAGGAGCTGATTTATCCGTGGCTGCACCACAAGCCTCTGGCGGATCGGCTGCACGAGCTGGCGGTGAAGACGGGCGGGCGGCTCTTGGGCACGGGTGTGAACCCGGGGTTCATGATGGACACGCTGCCGATGATCGCCTCGGCGGTGTGCAAGAGCGTGCGCAGCGTGACGGTGTACCGGGTCCAGGACGCGTCGTCGCGTCGGGTGCCGTTCCAGAAAAAGATCGGCGCGGGGCTGGACCTCGCGGCGTTTGACAAGCGCGTCGCGGACGGGACGCTACGGCACGTCGGGCTGGGCGAGAGCATCCACTTTCTGTCGGACTATCTCGGTATTGCGATCGAGCGTTGGGAAGAGGACATCGTGCCGGTGCGGGCGGACCGCGAGCTGACGAGCGCACTGGGGCCGATCCATCGCGGGATGGTGGCGGGCGTGCGGCAGGTCGCGCGAGCTTTTCGTGACGAGCAGTGCGTGATCCATCTGGAGTTCCAGGCCGCGATCGGGCAGGCGGACCCGCACGATCGGGTCGTGCTCGATGGTGAGCCACCGATTGACTTGATCGTGAAGGGCGGCGTGCACGGAGATATCGCGACGTCGGCGATCACGCTGAACTCGATCCCGCGGTTGATCCAGGCGGCGCCGGGGCTGCACACAATGGCGACGGTGGCGGCGGTGAGAGTGGTGCAGAGAGGGAAGAGGTAGAGGAGGAGAAGAAGAGAAGAAGTTGAACAGGTAGAGACAGGTTGAAAACCTGTCTCACCAGGCTCGGAAAGTACTTCGGCGTTATTCACGGATAGGAACTCGCGATGGGACGGATCCCGATTGAGGCGAGCACGGCCACGACGGTGCGGGTGGACGGGCGCGATCTGTTGTTTTTCGGCGGGAACAACTACCTTGGGCTGGCGCACCACCCGGAGGTTCACGCGGCGTTGTGCGCGTCGGTGGGCGAGCTCGGGCTGACGACCACGTCATCGCGTGAGACGACGGGGAACACGACGGCGCACGAGGCGCTGGAGGGTGAGCTGGCGGCGTTTTTGGGCGCGGAAAGCGCGATCCTGACGGCCGAGGGGTACACGGCGAACCTGGCGCTCGCGCAGTCGCTGGCGACGGACCATCGCGTGGCGCTCATCGACGAGAAGAGCCATCGGAGCGTGTTGAATTCGGTGAGCGCGGCGGGGCTGGAGGTCGTGAAGTACAGGCACGTGTCGGCGACGCACGCGGCCGAGTTGGTGACGCGGCACGCGGCGAAGGGCGTTCTGATTTTTACGGACGGAGTTTTCGCGGCGGACGGGGCGATCGCGCCGGCGCGCGAGCTGCTCGGGGCGCTGCCGCCCGGCGCCGGGACGCTAGTGATCGATGATTGCCACGGGTTCTGCGTGCTGGGCGACGGCGGGCGCGGCACGGCCTCGATGTTCGGTGTGCGCGATCCGCGCTTGGTCATCACGACGACGCTGGCCAAGGGGCTGGGGTGTTATGGCGGGTGCATAGCGGGGTCGGCCGCGCGTGTGGCGTCGGTGCGTGAGCACGCGGGAGTATATCGAGGATCGACGCCAGTCCCGCCGCCGATAGCGCAGGCGGCGCGAGTAGCGTTGGCGTTGCTGACACGCACCCCGGGGATGGTCACGCGGTTGTTTGAAAATGTTCGGCGGGCGCGGGCGGGGCTGACCTCGCTGAAGATCGAGTTGGGCGTGGACGAGCACCCGATCCTGACCTTCACGGTGGGGAGCGTGGCGCGGATGGATCGGGTGTACGCGCGGCTGTGGGAAGCGGGGATTCTGGCGCCGTTGATTGAGTATCCGGGCGGGCCGACGGAGAGATATTTCAGGTTGTCGGTGAACGCGATGCACACGGCTGGGCAGATCGATCGGTTGATCAAAGAGTTTGGGGTTGCGATGCGAGAGACGGCCGGGTTGGTTGAGCGCGTGAGCACGGCGGCACGGTAGAGATTTGACCAGAATAAGAGAAGGCAAGGGTCGGCTCGGAGAGCCGACGTACCGGGACCACGTACCAAGAGCGATAGAGATTCACTGCGCATTAGCGAGCAAGGCGGCGCCCACGGCGGCGTAATGGCGGTGGGTGCCAGCTTCGAGCTTCCAATCGGGGCGGGCGAGGATGGTGAGGTGGTCGTTCACACGGGCGCGGAGGACCGTGAGGATTGGCGCGAGGCTCATGCCGACGCCGCCGAGCAGCACGATGGAGTGTGGGCGGTAGATGGCGTGGGCGATGCGGAGGGCGCGGACGAGAGCGCGGATGGGTGGAGAGTCGAGGCTAGGCGCGTCGAGCCAGGCGCGGAGGCGCGGGCCGAAGTGGGCGCGAAGAGCGGGCAGGCCGAGGTAGGCTTCGAGACTGCCGCGGCCGCCGTCGGGGCCGACGGGGATTGACGTGGGAATGTCTTCGAGCGAGACGTCGATCTGTCCGAAGTGGCCGGAGGATTCTCCGCTGACTTTAAGAATGAGCCCGTCGTCGAGGACGCACGCGCCGACGCCGGTGCCCAGCGAGAGCGCGAAGAGCCGGCCCTTGTTCTTCGCGGTGCTCCAGTGCGCGTACGCGGCGGCGTGGGCATCGCTGACGATCGTGTGCGGGAGTGCGGGCGAGAGATTGAGAACCTCTGCGGCGTGGGCGGCGAGGTCGGCGGGGCGCTGGCCGATCAGGCCCGGGACGTTGATGGCGTGGGTGATGATGCCGGTGTCGGGGTCGCGTGCGCCGGGGAGGCAGAGGCCGATGGCGGCGGGCGTGAAGAGACGATTCGAGGTTTTCGTGCGAAGATTCTCGATCGCGACGGCGACGGCGGCACGCAACGAGACGGCGTCGGGGCGTTCGTAGCGCGGGCTCTCGGCGGTGGCTAGGCAGATTCCATGCTCGACAGACGCGACCTTTGTTGATGTGCCGCCGATGTCGATGCCCAGCGTGGTCATGTGTGGGCGGTCACGAGTGGATAGGTCGGCGGTCATCGGTCGTCGCTCGAACCTGACGCGGGCGGCACGAGCCCTCGGATGTAGTTCGCGATGGCGGTGCTGCGCTGCGAGCGTTCGAACTTGGACTTGGAATCGTTCTTCTGCGAGGGGTCGGCGGTGTCGAAGAGCGAGCTGTAGGCGAAGATGGCGAAGCCGCGCGTTCTGCCGGTCTCGCGCGCGGCTTCGAGCTGGCGCGGCGTTTGATCGACGAGGTGGAGGTAGGTACCCAGGCCCGGGCAGAGCGCGCGATCGGGAGACGCGGCGATCCATGCCGCGAGATCGCCGCCGAATTGTTCGTCCTTGTCGGTGTAGATCATGGGGAGCGCGCGGTCGAGCGTGCCGTCGTTCAGCCACTTCGCGGCGTCCTGCAAATAGGTCTCGCGCGCGATCTCGGGGCGACGCCACACCGCGGCGGAGAACTCGACCCCGGGCCGCGTGACGATCGCTTCGTCGTGGATCCGGCGCACGAGGTCGGTGATGCGAGATCGCTTCCAACCTTGGAACGCGGCGTGCTCTTCCTTGGTGGCGACCGCGGCGTGCCCGGTGGCGGCGGTGAAGAGTTTCAGGCTCGCGGGGTCGCCGGGGTAGATGCTCTTGGCGTCCATTTTCTCGGAGACGAAGCGAACATAGTCCATGTGCAGGCCGTCGATGGCGTAGCGGGTCACGAGGTCGCGGCAGACTTTTACGATGTGGTCCTGCACGTCCTCGCGCACGGGGTTGACGATGACGTAGTGATCGTTGAGAGGCTGCGCGACGCCGTTCTGATCGGCAAGACGCCACTCGGGGTGGGTGTTGAACGGATGCTTGAGATCGGTCGGCGGCGTCAGCCCTTTCCAGAGCGGCATGACGTTCACCCAGGCGTGAAGCTTGAGCTTGCGCTCGTGGGCGGCCTCGACGGCGGTGGCGAGAGGGTCGAAGCCGGGGCCCGCAGTCGCGGACTTCGCGGGCAGATCACGCACGAGCTCGCGCCCCCAGGGTTCAAGGTCCGAAGCGTAAAAAGCGTCGGCCTGCCCTCGGACCTGCCAGATGACGTCGGTGAGGCCGAGCGTCGCGCAGTCTTCGATGATGCGGCGGACGTCGGCGGCGGTGCGGTAATCCATCCGCGTGACCCAGATGGCGCGGAAGAGGCGGGTGGTGTCGGCGTGAGGTTGCTGTGGTGACGAAGTCGGTGGTGCTTGGGAGGCGGTTGCGGCGCAGCCGAGGGTGATGATGAGGGAGACAAGGATGGAGGTGGTGGTGCGGATCATCTTTGGTTATGCCCTTTGCAATTTGGGACAGAGAAAAAAGAGTAGAGAGAGTAGAGACAGGTTGAAAAACCTGCCCTGCTAGATTCAGTAGGAAAGCTATTCGCGAGATTGGGCGCGGACGGCGGCGAGGAAGGCATCCCATTGGAAGGCGGGGCCGGGGTCGGCTTTTTCAGGCTGGATGTGGAAGTGGCCGAGTAAGCCTTTGTAGCTGGCGAGGCGGTCGAGGGGAAGGGCGCGGGTTTCGAGTGAGCCGTCGGCGCTGCGCGGATAGTCGGGCGCGATGTTCGGGAAGATTTTCGTGAGCGCAACGGTGAGCTTGATGAGCGATTCGTACTGCTCGGGCGTAAAGTCGTACATACGCATCATCTTGCCGTTGATCTCGCCGAGGACGGGCAAGCCGCGCGCGGGGCGGGGGATGAAGTCGCGAACGAGCAGGCCGCCCGAGCCGATGTCGGCAGGGAAGCTGATTCGTGTCGAGGTCGGCGAGTCGGCGGAGTACCAGCGTGACAGCGGGTCGGGCTTGCCGAGTTCGTACGCGCCGATGTTGGCGATCTCGATGCCGATGGAGCGGTCGTTGCTGGTGGTGGCGTGCCAGGCGCGTTCGCGAAGGTCGAGGGTCTGGTAGATCGTGCCGTCGAGGTCGAGCATGAAGTGGATGCTCAGGCGGCGAACGTCGTGAAGCGCGCGGAAACAACCCCGGCTCGTTCCCGCGGCATCGTAATGGATCACGAACTGATCGACGTACTTGGTGAGAAGCTCGATCGACCAGCCGTCGTTCACAAGCTTCGCAGCATCGGCGGCGGACATGCCGGGCTTGCGGTACCCGAAGCTGGGTTCGAGGGTTTCGGTCGCGAGAGCGGAGACGAGCTCGGCGTGCGCGGTCTCGGGTGATGTCGAGAACGGTGCAGAGATCGGTGGCGTGAAGCGGCGTTCGAGGCGATAGGCGTCGTAGCCGTCGGGGTCGGTCCAGAGGACAACGAGTGTGCCGGTGCGGAAACGCTGGCCACAGACGATGATCTCGTCGTGAAGGGGTGAGGCGGAAGGAGCGGACGTGGAAGAGAGAACTGCGCGCTGTTGTGAGACGCAGGTGAGGAGACAGGTCAGTGCCAGCGTGATGAGGATGGCGATGAGGAGCGGGCGAGGCACGGGGGATGGTATTGCGGGAGAGGTGATGCGCGAAGGAAACCCTCATTGTGGGAGTGAGTAATCGAGCATTTTGCTTTGAAATTTAAGTCGAAGGATGAGTAGGAGACAGGTTAAAAACCTGTCCCACGAGGTTGGGTAGAGAAGAGATAGGAAGAAGAAAAAGGAAGGAGGGAAGGAAGGAAGAAGCGAGAGAAGCAAAAAAAGAAAGAGGGCAGGCGGGACGCCTACCCCACACAAGAGTTTCTTTATCAGAAAATCGCAAACAGGTCAGGCCGCTTTTTCGGCATCAACGTTGTGAAAGGCGAGAATGACGATGGGCGCGGGCGGGTCGGCGCGGACGATCTGAGACGCCAGACCGAACATGGCCATGGCCTTGATCGTGAGGTAGGTCAGGTCGATCTCGAACCAGCGCCGGCCGTGGGCGGCGGCACGCTGCACGGCGTGGTGGTTGTTGTGCCAGCCTTCGCCAAAGGAGAGGATCGCGACCCACCAGTTGTTCTTGGAATCGTCGTCGGTAGCGTGGTTGCGGTAGCCCCAGGTGTGGCAGGCAGAGTTTACGAACCAGGTGGCGTGGTAGGTGAAGACGGTGCGGACGCACACGCCCCACACGACCCAGGCCCACCCGCCGACGGCGAAGAGTCCGATGGCGAGGACGATCTGCGGGACGTAGTGGTACTTATCGATCGCGGCCATGACCGGGTCACGAGCGAGGTCCTTGGCGGAGTCGCGCGGGTTCTTTTCTGGCGGGTCGGCGGTGAGAGCCCACATGATGTGCGACCAGTTGAAGCCGTGGCACGGGGTGTGCGGGTCTTCGTCGTGGTCGGAGTGCTTGTGGTGCATGCGATGGCCGCCGACCCATCGGATGGGACCGCCCTGCCAGCAGAGAGTGCCGAGGATGGTCAGGAAATACTCAACGAACTTGGGTGTTTTGAAACTGCGGTGGGTGAGAAGGCGGTGGTAGCAAAGGCAGATGCCCAGGCCGCCCGCCAGCCACCAGAGAACGAGGCTGACGCCGACCGCGCTCCAAGAGAAGTAGAAGGGAGCGGCGATGCAGCCGAGGTGCATGGCACCGATGCCCAAGGTGTTGGACCACGCCAATTTTCTCTTTGAGAACGTCTGAACGGAAGTGGACACGGTATCGCATGCGGACATTCAGTGCTCCAGGGGTTCAGGAGATTCTACGCGAGGATAAGGAATGAGAACAGCGAGGCCGGGATTGAATTCGTGGCGGTTGGAGAGGGTTGCAAATCAGTCTCATCAAGAAAAAGAACGATCGATCATCGCGAAAATCTCCAGAGACAATCAGCAGCGAGAATCAGCGTCGCGAATGGGCATTGGCCCGGCCCCAGCGGACGGAAAGCTCCACGCCGAAGATCGTTTCGAGCATACGGCCCTTGGAGATGCAGGCCCTGAGGTTTTCATGCGGCTCATTCTCGGCGTGGGCGGTAAGCACGAGCGCCGACGCCGCCAAGGAGACCGAGACAGCCTTGACGCACTGCGTGTGCGCACGGTCGAGCGCATCGCCCACGCGGAGGATGCTGGCGAGCGTGCGCACGAGCTGGCGGTCGAGGCTGGACAGTGCGGCGTACATCTCGTGCCGCAGCTTGGGCGCGGACTTGCGGTGATACCGCGCGATCACCGCGACCAGTTGCAGCTCGTCGCGCGAGAGGCCGGGAAGGCGGCTGGCGGAGATCATGGCGTGGCTGTGCTTATGGTGCTTGGCGTACGAAACCGAGCAGCCGATGTCGTGCAACGTTGCGGCGAGTTGCAGGATGAGGCGTGAACGGGGGCGGGCCCAAGGGCGCGGCGGCTCGTTGGCGAGCGGGCCTCGAAGGTCGACCAACTGGTCGAAGATCGAGAGCGTGAGCGCGGTGACGTGCTGAGCGTGAGGCTGTTCGAACTTAGCGGCGAGCCCCAGGGACCACGCGGCCGCGATCGGGTCGGCGGGATCAAGGTTGTGAGTGGATGGTCCCTCGCCGCGGGAGAGGCTGTCGGCTTGGAGAAGCAGCCGATCGAGGTCCGGGTCGGCGAGATGAGCGTGTGCGTTCTTGTTCATGGCCGCGTGCCGCGATGGGTCAAGGGCGTCCTTACGTTTCAGCGTAGAGTGGTTTGCTCAAATCGCGAAATGGAACCTGCGTAGGTTCGACGCGAACAGGGCAGGAACCCCACCCGTGAATGAGCGGATGCCGGGGAAACATTGGGGCAGGGCTGAACGGCCTTGTGAAGGAGGTTGGATTGGAACGAACTGGCGCGAACTATGGGCGGGATGGTCGGCGCGAGAGGGTGGGCGGTGGGTGGCGCCTGGGTTTCCTGACGCTGATCGCGGGGATCGGCGTTTCGCCGCTGCTCTTGGCCCAAACCGCCAAGCCCGCGGCGGACGAGGGGTACAAGTGCTTCTCCAGGCCTTCGGAGGTCCGCGAGCTGAGCTTTTCGCAGCGTGGCGTGATCGCGGAGACCACCGTCAAGGTCGGAGATTCGGTCAAGGTCGGGCAAGAGCTGGCACGGATGGATGACCAAGTGCAGCGGTCGCAGGTGCAGCTTGCGGAGCTGGGCGTGGCGGACAGCTCGCCGATGGACCAAGCGAAGTCGAGCCTCGAATTCTACGAGGAGGAAGTCAGGCTGGTGACCGAGGCCAAGAACCGGTCCGCGGGCGGGAACCCGGCCGAGATGCGGGAAGCGAAGTACCGGCGTGATAAGGCGATGATCGATCTGGCGTCTGCCAAGAGCAAAGCCAAGTCCGACACGATCATGCTGTCGCGTGAGAAGGCGCGGCTCGACGAGATGAAGATCCTGAGCCCGATCAACGGCACGGTGATCGTCGTGAACAAACGCGGCGGCGAAGGCGTGACCGAGGGCGGGGCGGTGGTGACGTTGGTGGGCATCGATCCGTTGTGGGCCGACGTGAACGTTCCGCCGCGGGTGGCCGCGAACCTCGCGCTTGGGCAGGTGGCCTCGGCGGAGTGGGAGGACATCGACATGGCAGCGCCGATGGCGGGCAAGGTTATCTATATCGCACCGGCGGCGGACGCGGCGCGGACAGTCCAGATCAGGATCGAAGTCCCGAATCCCAACCGCGTGCCCGCGGGGCTGCACGCGAAGGTGCGGTTCCCGGCGAGCGCGGGTTCGAGTACGGGTTCGGCGAGGGTTGCGCCAAAGTAATATGCGGAAGTGGCGGGGTGGAGAGCGGGAGTTGGGTTGGTGGGTTGGTGGGTTGGTGGGCTCGTGGGTTGAGTGTGATTGATTAGGAAGAGTTTGGCGGTTTGGAAAAGAAGGCTTGGCTCGGACAGCCGACGTACTGAAGGCACTGTTGAAAGACGTTGTGAGGAGGCTGGACCCGGGCGGGGGGCGGGTTAGACTTCCCTCCCGAGGCTGAATTAAGCCCGGGACGGAACCTCGCGTGTGCGAGGTCCGAATGACTCGTGCTGGCCGATTCGGTGCGTGAGCCCGAGGAGTGAGATCGGGAGTAAGCCGGGGCGGCGGGCACGAGTCTGTGCAAAGACCTTAAACGACTTGGAAGGGTGGAAAGTACCAATGGCTGACAACACGACCGGTGAAGGCAAGCAGGACCAGCGTCAGATCGCCCTTCGGATCGACGAGTCGCGGATGAACACGACCTACGCCAACACGATCCGCACGTCGACGACGCAGGACGAGGTGGTGTTGGATTTCGGGATGAATCTGCCCATGCAGGGCCCGGACAACCAGCCGATGCTGATGTTCTCTGTCGGCAGCCGCGTGGTGATGAACTGGTCGGGCGCTAAGCGCTTGGCGATGAGCCTGGCTCAGGTCGTGCGGCAGTACGAAGAGCGTAACGGCGAGATCCAGCTCCAGCGTGGTCCTGGCGCTCCTGCGGCCCCGTCGCCCCGGCTCTCGCAGTAAGCCAGGATCGAGTTCGAACATCGAGCTTGAACGTCGAGTTTGAGTTTCGGGTTCGATCTGGTTCGAGGATGGGCGAGGAAGCGGCGTGCGAGTAGATCGGCACGAGTTCGGCGGCGTGAGCGCGGCCGGGTCGTTGTGCGTTTCACTCGGTTTCCATTTCCTTCCCTGAGAGCGCAGCGCGATATGACAAGCAGCTCACGCACCGCACCGGACGGCTCAGCCTTGACACCCGCGGCCAGCGAGGCGTCCAAGGCTGGGCCGTCTGGTGCTTCTGTTTCCGGATCGCCTTCAGGTTCTCCGTCGGGTTCTCCGTCCGGAGCGTCGTTCACGGGCGCAGACCCTGCTCGTGACCTGCACGCGTTCTTGTTTACGTTGCTCGATGTCCAGTGCCGGCTGTCCCAGGCCTTGGCGGGGGTGATCTATCTCGCCGGTTCGTCGGCTCGGCGGGCGGGGATCGTGGCGACGGCGGGCGGCGGCAAGGTCAAAGTCGGGCCCGGCAAGCTCGAGGAACTTCTGGGCGAGGTGATGCTGCGGCGGCTGGAGAAGTTGGGCGCTGAGGCGGTGGTGGTCGGCGCCCGCGGCGTCGGGAACCCGGCCGTGCAAGAGCACGTGTGCGAAGAGCTAACGCTGGGCGGCGGGGACATGTACGAACTGCGGTCCACGC
>CAZIMT010000113.1:0-10505 GCA_964540295.1 uncultured Phycisphaeraceae bacterium | reverse complement strand
ACTCTCGCCCGACCCGCCGCTACTCGCCCCGCGTCCCCCCGTCGGCCGCCACGGCGTCAACTCGATCCCCGCCCGCTCGGCCAGATACTCAAGCGCCTCGCGGAACTCCATCCCGTGGAACTTGCGCACAAAGCTGAACACGTCGCCGCCCGAGCCGCACACGAAACAGTGAAAAATCTGCTTGTGCGGCACCACCCCCATCGACGGCTTGTGGTCGTCATGAAACGGGCACAGACCCACAAACTCGCGGCCCTTGGGCTTGAGCACGACGTGCTCGCCGACGATACGCACGATGTCCGAGGCGTCCTGGACGCGCCGAATATCGCCGTTGTCGCGGCCGCCGCCTGAGTTGGTATCACGAAAAAGCGTGCTCACGTTCGCTGAGTTCCTTGCGATTACCATCCGTCAGAACGTCTGTCCATAAACCCATCGGCCCCGTGCTAGAAACCTCCCGCCACCAACACAGACACAAACCCACGCACACCCGAGCCACATCCGAGCACCACCATCGCCGCCCATCCGACTCAACGCGAGCATGGCCTCGCCAGGATGCACAACGCACGCCTCACCAAGAAAATCAATTCACACAGGACGAGCGGCGCGGGCTCAGAAAAAAACACCGGGAAGAGATCAAGAACCAACACAGGGCCTCGAACATTGTCCGGGGCGTCATCGTCTCGAATTGTCGCGGCCGCCGCCAACACGATCGGCTCGCACGTTCTCCAACCAATTCTTCCCAACCATTCTTCTTCGCGCCGCAACGCTCGCGAATCGGGTCGATCCGTGCGGCCGAGGGGCGAGAAACGGGCCGATCTAGCCTGTTTCTCGCCGGTGGCGCTGGATCCAATGAGCGAGCGTGCTCGGTTCCGTTTCAAGACTAGCACAGATTTGAGATGAATCAAACAAAGTGGCCAAGTCGTGCGAGAGTGGGGCGCTCACCCGGTGTTTTCGGTCTTCCCAGACCGCCCAGCCCGCAAGGTCCCTCGTCCCAACACTCGCCCAACACTCGCCCAATACTTCTGATGTGACCGACATCGGAACCAAACCCATGAACCGACTCCGCATCGTCTTCGTCGGCCGCGTCCAAGGCGTCGGATTCCGGGCCACCGCTCGCGGCATCGCTCAACAGCATCAAGTCACCGGCTGGGTCCGCAACGACCCCGACGATTCCGTCCTGCTCGAAGCTCAGGGCGCTGGCCGAGCGGTCGAGTACTTTCTGGCCGACCTGCGTTCCCGCATGTTGGGCCTTATCCACCGCGAGCACGCGACGCCGGTGTCCCCCGAGCCCGATGAAACCGGCTTCGAAATCCATCGATAGCTCCAGCCCAAGGATCTCGCCCGGTTGCCCGAAGCCCACGGCCGCCGTAGCATCCGACCGAGAATAGGCGCACGTGCCCGTAGCTCAACTGGATAGAGCGCTGCCCTCCGAAGGCAGAGGTTACAGGTTCAACTCCTGTCGGGCATATTTCTGAACGACCTCGAAGCAGTTCCAGATGAATCCCAGGTAAGTAGGTTCTCCGAGCCGACTTTTGACTTCTTCGAACCTCGTACTCGCGGCTTCCGCACACTATCGCCCAAGCTCGCATGCTCTCCCAAACTCGGCGCAGATCGGATGCTCCGAGCACCGGCTCCCTCGTGCCTTGCACGCGCGTCTCCCATGCCAGATCAGCACATGCGACCCTGTACACCACTTTTCACGCGGCACAAGCGCCATAAGCCGCCGCTCGATCATCGGCACCGACGTGCCCGCCTTTACTAGCCCGAACCGCTGCGCCAATCTCTGCACGTGCGTGTCCACCACAAACCCGTCGTTGATGCCGAACGCATTACCCAGCACCACGTTCGCGGTCTTCCGAGCCACGCCGCGAAGAGTCAGCAGCTCCTCCATCATCTGCGGTACCACGCCGCCGAACCGCCCCGCAACCTTCGTCATCGCCGCGTGAACCGCCTTGGCCTTGTTGCGAAAAAGCCCGATGCTCTTGATGAACGGCTCGATCTGTTCGGGCGTCACCTTTACGTAATCGGCCGGGGTTGGGAACTTCTTAAAGAGTGCGGGCGTCGCCTTGTTCACGCCCATGTCCGTCGCCTGCGCCGACAGGATCGTCGCCACCAGCAGCTCGTGCGGCGAGCTGAAACTCAACTCGCACACCGCATTGGGATACTCACGCTCCAACGCATCAAAGAGCTTCCCCGCACGCCGACGCTCGCTCACGCTGACCTGAGGCAACGCAAAGGGCAGGCCGTCACCGCTCGTTCTCGGTTTTCCGGGAACAGGCTTCTTCATCGCGATCCTTCGCCCTGCGAACTCATCGGTCGAGCGAGCCCCCATACAGATGCCAGAAGCGACGCCGCCACGCACGCCGCCAGCAACGACAACGCCCGGCTCGCCGTCGGATGATCCACCTCGAATGCTGCCTGCGCCACCTCCGCCTCGGCCTGCCTTCCGCCCTCCGCGTTGGACCAATACGCAGTGAGATTCTGTTGCATCCGCGGCGAGAGCACCAGCAGGTGATAGCACAGCACGATCAGCGCCGCCGCCGTCGCGAGCACACGGATCGTCGTCGCTGCACGCTTCTCTAGTCGCGGCAGCCCCACCCCGATCAGCATCAACCCCAGCGTCAGAAAAGCGACGCCGCCGCACACCAACTGCCCGGCATCGCACGCCAGAAAGATCCGCTGCTGAATGTGCCCGGCCGCGATCTTCCAGTGCTCGCCCACGAACGCCTCATACGCCGGAAGCCTCGGCGCCAGCGCCCTCGTCGTCGGAAAAACGATGGCCGCAGAAACCCCCGCCATCAGTAGGCTCGCGAGCCAAATAGCGAGGCTGAGAACATGCACCGTCCGGATCGTTGCGGCCAACCTCGGTCGCGCGCGATCCGATGATCGTGGACCCGATGAACCTGATCGAAGCTCGGGATGAGGCCTGGTCATGACCCGATGGTACGGTTCGCACCGCGATTTCAGCGGCCTCGACGCTATAACATCTGTGTGATCGAGAACCAGAATTATCCCAAACCGCCCGCCGCGCTTGCGGTTCCCATCGCGTCCGCCGACCTGGAAATCCGCGAGCCGCGCAAGGCCATCCGGGCCGCGAGCTCGATGGGCTACCGGGCCGTGCAGCTCGATGTCGCCACGCCCGGCCTGCGCCCGCGAGACCTCGATCGTTCCGGCCGCCGCGATCTCGCCGCCGCTCTTCGCCGTCTGGACCTCCACCTCGCTGGCGTCGATCTCTGGATCCCAAGTGCTCATTTCATCGACCCCGCGAACGCTGAGCGAGCCCTGTCCGCCGTCGAGCAAGCGATCGCGCACGTCGCCGAACTCTGCACCCTGGTCGGAAGCAGCCCGCTCGGAGCGAGCGCCGGTCGGCTGGTCTGCCTCAACTTCCCGAAGTCACTCTTATCAGACTCACTGGCGCACCTGACCGCGACCGCCGCCAAGCACGGCGTGCGTCTGGCCGACCACACCTGGCCGTCTGCGCACGCAACGCTCGAAGGCGCGATCGCCCAAGGCATCGACCCGGCCGCCGTCTTGTCCGCGAACCTCGACCCAATCTCTGCGATCGCCGCCGCGACAACCGGTATCGCCGCCGCCCGCCTGACCGACAGCAGCGAACTCGGCCGCGTGATCCCCGGCTCACGCCAAGGCCGGCTCGATCTCGATGCCTACGCCGCGTCGCTCGTCGTCCGCGGCTTTGAAGGCTGTATAATCATCGACACCCGAGGCCTCGTCGACCCCGACCGCGGCGCAGGTGAAGCGATCTCAGCCTGGAGCGGCTCGCGAAAGTAAGCGCCTCGCCAAGGCTGTCACCCGAGCTTGTCCGTCTCATCGTCCGGGATTGTGAAGTTGCTGAACACCTTCTGCACGTCGTCGAGCTCTTCGAGCTCCTCGACGATCTCGATGTTGGCTTTGGCCGCGTCGCCGCGGACCTCGACCCGGTTCTGCGGGATCATCGCGAACTGAGCCTCTTGAATCACAAACTTGGCCCGTTCGATCGCGTCCTTCACCGCCTGAAACCCTGTCGGGTCCGTCAGCACCAGGAACATCGCGTCGTCCTCGGTCGGATCTCCGGGCGCGATGACGTCCACGGCACCGGCATCGATCGCGACCTCCATCATCCGATCCTCGGTCGCGCCCCCTCCCTTGACCACGATCTCGCCGCGATGGTCGAACAGGTACGCCACGCACCCGCTCGCACCGAGGTTCCCGCCCGCCCGTGAGAACGCCAGCCGCACGTCGCCCACCGTTCGCGTGCGGTTGTCCGTCAGCGCATCGACGATGATCGCCACGCCGCCCGGCCCGTACCCCTCGTAACGGACCGTCTCGAAGTTCTCGTTGCTCGCGCCGCCCGCGCCTTTCTTGATCGCACGCTCGATCGTGTCACGCGGCATGTTGGCGTAGCGGGCCTCGTCGATCGTGTAGCGCAGCGAAAGATTGGTCGTCGGATCCGGGCCGCCGTTCTTGGCCGCCACGATGATTGCCTTGGCGATTTTGGTCCAGACCTTCCCGCGCTTTTTGTCCACCGCCGCCTTGCGGTGCCTGATGTTGTGCCACTTGCTATGCCCGGCCACGGATGCTCCCGTTCACTTGATTTGAGCCTGTTTCTGCGACCGCATCGGCGTGATCGCCGGCTCCGTCCCCTCGGCCGCCGCTCGCCGCTTCCCGCGCACGCCGTCCAACTCCTTGTTCGCACGAGTCAAGGCCGCCTCCGGTGTGCTCGCCGATTTCTTGAGCAGGTTCACGTCTTCGCTGAGCAACGTCTCGGCCTTGGTCCACACTTCCTTTGCCTCGTCACGCTTCCTGGCCGCCCACAGAGCCTCGGCCAGGTGATCGTGCAGCGTCCCGTTGGTCTTGCCGGTGCCCGTTTCCACAGCCTTCCGCAGCAGCGTGATCGCGCCCTCGACCATCGGCCGATCTCCCGCCGCTGGCTGATCCTCCAGCACGCCCTGGTGGTACCGAATCCATCCGATCGAATCGATGATGCTCGGCTCGTTCGGCAGCGCCGCGTACGCCTCCTCGATAAGCCGCGCCGCTTCCGCAAAGTCGCCGCCGTCCTCAAGCAACTGATACCCGAGGTCGTTCTTAGCCCACGCCAGATCAGGGTTGAACTTGAGCGCAACCTGCTTGGCCCGCGTCGAAAGTTCGTTCCGCCCAAGGAACGAGTAGAAGCTGCCCATCCGATACGCCAGCTGCCCACGCAAGGCCGCAGGTTCGGTCGGCGGCACATCTTCGGAACTCATGGCCTTGAGCACCAACGCGATCTGCTGCGGGTTCGTCAGCTGATCGATCACCAGCTGAAAATCTTGCTCCTCGCCAACGGTCGCGGTCTGCTGCACCAACGCAAAGAGCAGCTCCGCGCTGGGCGACGACGAAGTACTGACCGCGCTGCGCAAGAACGGCAGCGCCTCCTTCCCACGCCCCGCCTGCAACTGCGCCCCGGCGACCGATCCATAAAACGCCGACGATTGCCCCGGATATCGAACGCACGCTTCGGCTAGCGCTCGCGTGATCGCCGCGGCGTCGGGCGTGGGCAACGACGCGAGCGCGCGAAGCCTGAACTCGTACAACGACGCCGGCAACAGCGCTCTCCGCTCCGAGGCCAGATCAAAGAGTTGCGCGACGCCCCGGTCGCTCACCGGCGTTTTCTTCTCCCAGTCTCGCGCAACCCTCCCGAGTATCCCGATGAACCGAGCCGTCTGGTCCTGCGTTAGCATGAACTTCGATGCGACCTCGTCCTCGTCCTCTGAACGCGGCATCCCTGAACGCAGCACCGCCGCGGCTTCTTCGGTCTTTTTCTGCCCGATCAGCAACTCGGCGTATTCGAACGACTCATCGATCCCGCGCGGCGCGGGTTCCAGCCGCGCTCGCGCCGCCGCGGCGTACAAGTCTGGTTTCAACAGCCAATCGCGCAAAATTGTTTCGCGCATCTGCCCGAACTGCGGCCACGGCCGGGCCTGCTGCCGCGTCTCCAACACTTTCTCAGCCTCCTCCGGCTTTCCCTGCACCGTCAGCATCCGGGCCAGCCCCGTCCAAAGCCACGCGTGCTCGGGGTGCTTGGCGACCTGCTCGCGCAACCACGCCTCGCCACGCGCCACCGACTCGGGCATCACCGCCGCCGCGCCCTTGGCATCGGCCCGCGCTCCCGCCGCGCGAGCCTCCCAGACCGTTACCAGCGCCGAGCCCGCCGTCGCGTCCGAGAGACGCTCGTCCACCACGCCTCGCAACAGTTCTTCCGCCGACAGATCGTCTCGCCTCTGCATGAACTCCTGGGCCGTCAAAAGCCGGATCACGCGCGACGACGGCAACGACTGCCGAAGCCGCCGAGCCACGTCGCCGATTTTCTCGTTGTCAGGTTGTTCCCCGGGCGGCGCGTAGACACGGAACAGCCCCTCGTACGACCGCTCATCGAACCGATCAGCGTGGATCGCGCGGTTCAAAAAATCTACCACGTCCGCGGTTTGATCGAGCATCAAACTCGCCGTCGCCGCGACCAGGCATTCGTCCACCAGCACCGGCTCGCTGCGATCGCCGCGTGCCCACGTCAACCGCGCCGGATCAAGCACGTCGCCGGGCCGTTGCAGGTCCAGCGCCGCCGCCGCGACCGAACGCGAGCTCTCGGGCGTCCCATCGTCCGCGGCCTTCAGAAGCGAGTACGCCGACTCCGCGTCATCGAACCGCCCTGTCTTCATCGCCACACGCACCTGCGCCCGCAGCCCGGGCAGCTTCAGCGCATCGCCCCACGCGCGCCCCGCCAGAAGCGATCCCGCCTCGCGCGGTCGTCCCGTTCGTTCCAAAATCGCCGAATGGATGAGCGCCGCGGCGTCCGACACGGGATCCTTCGAAAGATCAGCCGTGATGACATCGACATCGGTCACCGTCTCGACGACCGCCTCCGCGATGTTCGCTGCGTTGAACCGCCCGGACTCAAGCACGCCCCTGAGCTCCTCGGCGATCACGAGCCCTGACGGGTCAAGAACGGCGATGAAATCAGCAATCGCCGCCGAGTCTGAAGGTCGTTTCGAAATCGCTTCGAGCAAGATCGCCCGCGCCCGACCCGGTTCCGCCGCCGCAGCCCGGAGCCGCGCGAGGCTCATCCCCTGGCTTAGCGTTGCACCGATCGCGTGCGCATCCGCAAGCTCGTTCACCGCGTCCGCGAACGATGCCCCGAGCCCCGCGTGCTTGAACACGAAGCCGCAGACCGCGATCGCCCGCTCGTCGGCGAACCACCCCGCGCGCTCGACCGAATCGATCACCGCCAGCCCGGCGTCAGCGCTCCGCCCCAGCCGCAGCAGCGCGTTCACGCGTCGCGGGAGCATCGAACCCGGGTCCAGCATCGGCACGCTATTCGATTCTGCGTACGCCTCGGCGCTGGCCTTCAGGTCCCCAAGCCGCGCCTGCAGATCGCCCAGGTCACGCCACAGTTCGCCACGACGGCGGTAGAGATCGGCCAGCTCGTTCCGCAATCGCGTCACCGATCCGAACTGGTCCGGAAGGTCTAGCGCCGATTCCAACGCTTCGCCCGCCGCGTGCAGATGCCCGGTCCTCTGCAGCGCTTCTGCGAGATCCGCATCGACCAGGTACGGCAACGCCGCGTCGCTGCTCTTGGGATCGTTCGCTCGCGCCTGGGCTAAGTACTCGGCCGCGAGCTTGGGCTTTCCGTTCCGCAGCGCATCTCGACCAAGGAACCACAGCGCTCGCGCCTGCCCCGTGCCGCGCCGCGCCGCCTGCTGGTACGACACCATCGCCGACAATCGCTTGCCCTGCATCAGCTGCGCCTCAGCGAGCGCCAGCCAAGGCTCGGCCGCCTGCGGATCCAGCCGCGTCGCCGTGTCCAGGTCCGTCGCCGCTGCCGCCACGTCGCCCGAGTACAACTTCGAACGCCCCTGCACGTACATCTGCACCGACCGAAGGTGCGCCGAGGTCGGTGTCGCCGAAGGGAAGGTGAGCGGCTCACCCGCGGGCTTGGCTTCCGACAACTTGACGAGAAGATCCGCGAGCGCGATCGTCGTGTCCGAATTCGCCTGTCCGGCTGCCAACACCCGCTCAACCGCCAGCGGGTTCAACATCGGCGGGATCGGCAACGATGGATCGACCATGGCCGGGGCTGTCTGCTGGTGGACAGACAGCGCGCGAAGCCGCTCTATCGCTTGGTTGGCGTCCGTGTTCGTTGGTTGCTCGGAGACGAGTCCATCGCTCGTCGTTGTGCTCTCGCGACCGTCCGAGAGAGTTTCTGGCGAAGCGCTCGCTAAGCCGGAGGCGGGGGACAGAGCAAGGAACGTAAAGAGTGTCGCCGATGGAATCGCTCGTGGTCGTCTCACGGGTCTGGCGTCCTTTGTCGGGCGGTGCGTCGTGCCGTGACGCGCCGGTCAGGTTCGTGCTCACTTTTAAAAAAAGTTCGATCGCTGGAACGGGCCCAGAACAGAACCTCGTGCGGACCGAGTTTCTATGAAGACTTCAGTTCGCGGACTTCGCGCCGTTCTTTTTCACCTTGGGTTTACGAGAATCGGTCTTCTTTGACTCCGTCGAACGATTCAAGTTCTTCGGCGACGGGTTCGTGTCACTCTTGCCCTGGGCGAGCCCGCCGTCATCGCCCGCGGGTTTGAGTTCGGACGAATCGTCATCTTGGTTTCTGCCTCTCACGTCGCCGCGCGCATGACCCCGGCCATCACCCCGGCCATCACCCCGCTCATCGCCCCGCTCATCACTCCGCTCATCACTCCGCTCATCACCGGCGGACCCTGAGTTCCCCTCAGCGCGCAACGCCGCTCTCGGGCTCCGCTTGACCGGCTGGCTGTCCGACCATGCCTGCAACAGCATCGCCGTCGGCCCGGCGTCCGCCGAACGAACCTGCCGCTCCAGCCAGCTCGTCACAGCGTCCACCGTCGCGCCCGGCTCCACGATCTCCTCGCCAGCCAGCAGGTCACGCATCCGTTCATCCGCTGGCACCGCGTGCCCGCCCAGCGCGATCAGCAACGTCCGCGCCACCACGAACGGCGGGATCCCCTCGAGCGATTCCAAGTACAGCTTCGCCTCGCGCTTCCCGGCCGTCGCCAACGGAGCCAGCGTGATCGAGTGCTCTCGTCGGTACAAATCCGAGAGCGTCGCACGCATCCGTTGCGCCCGCTCGTCACCTCGCGGGTCACGAGGCCCGACCAACTCTGCCAGCTCGCTCGCCAGGCAGACACGCAGTTCGTTGAAATCAACCAGCTCGGTGCGCAAACGCTGGTGGGCCGCCCGCGCCAGCGGCGTGGTCGATTCCCACAGAAGAAACGAGAACACAAGCTCCTCAACCAGCGGCTCTGCGTCGGCGGCGATCGGCACGCCCGACGCGCCCGGAGCCGGGAGGACAAGCTCACCAAACTCGCTCTTGAGTCGCTTGAGCAAGGACACAAATCGTTTCGCAGGGTCTGCGCTCACCGACGAGGCTCTCCGTGCTTGGAGTTCGGACGATCAGGTTTCTTACCGCCTGATTTCATCGCGGGTTTCACACCCGATTTCATCCCAGATTTCGTCCCCGTTTTTATCCCCGACTTCATCCCCGACTTCATCCCGGACTTCATCCCCAACTTCGCGCCGGGCTTCGCCTCGGATCTCATCCTCGACTTCATCGCGCCCGGTCTTTCACCCGGCGAACTGTTCGATCCCCAGTTCTTCGTGGCTGAGTTCTTCGTGGCTGAGTTCTTCGTGGCTGAGTTCTTCGCCCCCGATTGCTTCCGCGTCGAGGTTCTCGGTGCCGTCGGCCCGGCATCTGGTCGTGACGAAGGTCTCGACCGATCGTTGACCTTGTGAGAGTTGAACGGCGCACTCAACTCGGATTCTTCGCGCTCCGGTTCTTCTGAAACCATCGCTTCAGCAAAAGGAGCCGTACCGTCCGCGCCCGCTCGGTCGCGTTCCTCAGAAACCTTCGAGAGCGCCGTGATCACGCCGGCCTGTTTCTTCAGGCTCCCGTCGAGCTTGAAGCTCAGGTTCGGCGTGTTCCGCATGTCCACCATCTCGCCCAACTGGTGCCGGATATGCGGCACCGCCGCACGCAGCCCGTGCATCGTCAGCTCCTGACGGTCCGCTGGCAGTACCGAAACCATCACCGTCGCCTCGCGCTTGTCCTCGCTCACACGCAGGCCGGTCACGGTGATCAGCCCAGACACCCGGGGGTCCTGCAGCCCGCGCGTGATGATCTCCTGCAACGCACGCAGGAGCGTCGAAGCCATCTGTTCGGTTCGCCGACTCATCGCGTGTGGTCCCTCTTGGCTTGGTTTGTGCCGGGTGACTCACGGCAGAGATCCGCCTCGGCCCCGCGCGCCCGCTCGATCATTTCCTGATTCAACGTTCGCTCCAACTCGATCTCCGACGCCATCTTTTCAGACGGTTCGCTCCCGGCGGCACCTTCGTCAGCGTCCGGGCCATCTCGGCCATCCCGGCCATCACCGCCGCTGCCAGCCCCGTGCAGGATCTCTCGGTGTACGTCCCCGAGCTCCGCGCCGTGCAAGCCTCGAAGCTTGGCCGTGATC
>CAZIMT010000112.1:1266-10526 GCA_964540295.1 uncultured Phycisphaeraceae bacterium | reverse complement strand
ACCCCGAGTCGATCACCTCAAAGCTCGCCCCCTCACGCCTCTCACGCTCCCCGGCCCCACCAGCAGCCCCACTATCACCAAGCACCCGCCCCACCACCCGCACCGTCGTCCCCTCGTACGCAAACTTGGTCGCGTTCTCCAGCAGGTTCTTAAAGATCAAGGCCAACGCCCGCGGGTCGGACTCGATCACCGCAACCTCGAGCCAAACGTCGCACTCGATCAAAAGCTTCCGCTCCACGCACACCGGCTCGAACACCGCACGCAGCCCCTCCAGCATCTCCACCACCGACACCGGCCCGATCTCCACCGGGGCCTCGGGCGATTCCAGCCTCGAAAGGTCCACCAAGTCACGCGTCAGCTCTTCCAGCCGACCAACATTGGTCGCGATCATCTGCACGAACCGCCCCATCATCGCTGGCTCCGCGTCCGGCTCGGCCATCGTCTCCACCGCCGCGCGGATCGACGCCAGCGGAGTCCTGAGCTCATGGCTGGCGTTGGCGACAAAGTCCGTCTTCAACTGCACCGCCGTCGCCAAGTCCGTCACATCACGCAGCGTAATCACCACCGCCGAAGCCAAACTCCCCTTGCTCGGCCCTAGGTCCAGCGACGCTGGCGTCGCCAGAACCTGGAAAATCCGGTTCACGCCCTGCCGCGCGATCTTCACTTGCCCTTGCCGCGTCGTCCCCGCCGCCGCCACCGAGTGCATCCCCAGAATCTCAGCCTGGCTGAAGAGCTCATCAATCCCCAACCCCGCCAGCCCAGTCCCAGCCCGGTCCCCGAGGCGATCAAAGAAAACCGCCGCCGCACGGTTCCATCGGATCACCCACCCGGCCGGATCGGTCGCCAGCACCGGATCGGCCAGCGAATCAAGCAACGCTTGCGCGTTCGCCAGATCAACCCGATGAGCCGCAAGCAAGGCCGCAGCCTGAGCCTCGGCTCGCGCAAGCTCCTCCCCAGCCCGCTCCACCTCGCCCAGATCACGCCGCCGGTCCGCAGCCCCAACGCCGACAATCCCAACCGTCCCGATCGCCGCGAGCACAACCGCGAGAACCACGACCACCCACGCCGAGGCTCCGTTCAGCGCAGCAAACACGAGCCCGAGCGCGCCGACCCAGACCGCCGCGAGAGCGATCAAGTGAGAGACGGCCCGCGCCGCCGGGTCACGCGCGCGAGAAGATTTCTCCGCGAGGTTCATGCAGCAATCGTAAACCAGCCCAGAGCGCGATGCGTGCAAATGGCAAAGGCACGCCTGCGCAGCCGTCGAACCGACCACTCGGCTTTAAGTTGTTGACAGAGCCGACAAAGTCGAGGCAGCTGACCGGGCCATCGACGTTGACATCCGCGGCGCGAGACCGCTCACACTGATTCGTCGGCCGCCACCGGCTCGGCTGTCAGCCGGTACCCCACCCCGCGCACCGTTCGGATCAGCGAAGAATGCCGCCCCAATCGCTTGCGGATCGACGTCATATGAACATCGATCGTCCGGTCAGTCACCGTCACGCCCGGGCCCATCGCCCGCGACATCAGCGTCGATCGTGACAGCACCTTGCCGCTCGCTTGCAGCAACGAGGCCAGCAGGCGAAACTCGGTGAGCGTCAATTTCAGGACCGTCCCGTCCAGAGTGGCCTCGTGCGTGCCGGTGTCGATGTTGAGCGGGCCCAGCGCCAGAGTACGGTGTTCCACCGGCGCGCTGCCCACACGCCGCAGCATTGCCTCGATGCGAGCCATGAGCACCTTCACCGAGAACGGCTTTGTAATATAATCATCGGCACCCACCGTCAGGCCCACGATCTGGTCCACGTCCTCGCTCTTGGCCGAGAGCATGATGATCGGGACGGCGGCCGTGGCAGGGTTGGTGCGGATGCGGCTGGCGACCTCAGTCCCCGACAGCTCGGGGAGCATCACGTCCAGCAGGATCAGGTCAGGCACACGAGTGGCGATAGACTGCAGCGCGAGCCGCCCGTTCGCGGCCGAGACCGTCTCGAACCCCGCTTTTCTAAGGTTATACGTGAGCAGCTCAACGAGGTCCTTCTCGTCGTCCACGATCAAAATTTGCTTGCGTTCGGACATACGGATTCGTTCCAAAGTCCCTCGCCACAACTCACGACAAGACGCTAGGGCCCGGTCAGATCAGTTTTCCCGCACCTCGTGTTCGGAAAGCGCTAAGTTCGGCGAGCGATGGTGCTCGACCCCGCCCAACACGTTGAAGCACGATTCTCGCCGAGGCCCCGAGTTCTCGGCCGCGCGACCTGCCGGACATCTTTGACCGGGCGCCTTCGGGTTGAAGTAGACTCGGGCCATGGCAAGCACCGCATGGTCGGGCTCGTTCCTATTCCTTGTGCTCGCCGCGATCGCGGCCATCGGGCTCCTGGGGGTGCTGCTGTTCGTGCTCGGCTGGCGCGGCCGACAGATCAACGACCACCCGGTCTGCGGCACGTGCCGCTTCGACCTCTCGGGCGTCGTCCTCGCGGGCACGATCACCACCAGCACCCCCCGCTGCCCCGAGTGCGGCACGATGCTAGACACACCTGGCTCGGCCCAGACCTCGTCTTCCCCGAAACGCCGGTGCTGGACGAGCGTGGGCCCCAAAGGATCGCTCCGAAATGACGTCACCAAACTCAGAGTTCCGGCGGATCTTCATCGCGATGTTCCCGGCCGTCACACGAGCACCAAATAAGCGCGCATCGATCTCGAATCAGTCTCAGAGTTCTCGGCCCATTCCAACGGTCAATTCTGCCCCGCAGAGGGTGTCAGAGTCGGGCTTTGAACGGTGCTGCGGCGGGCGGCGGGATGTTGAAAAGACGAAGTTTGGCCGATTTTCGTGCCGGGAGAGCCTTTCTGTCGAAAAAAATTTCTGTGGTTCACCCAGTGTTATCCGGTGCGTCCAAGGAAGCGCTGCCGACTCATCGAGGTGAACCTAAGTGCTTTTTATTCAATAAGTTACGTTTGTTTTCTGTGTGATTCGGATCGAGGTTTGCGGTTCTGATTGGGGCGTGTCTGGTAGCTCAAAATGCAAATCGAGGGGTTCCCCGACTTGCGAATGGTCACTAACCCCGCTCCAATACCGCCCTCAGCAAGCCAGCTTGTCCGCAACCTCCGCCGGTCGGGAGATCGCAGACGAGCGAGTTTGAAGGAGGGCGGTGCGACAGTCGTCGGTGAGAAGCGACGGCCCAGTCGGACTCGCAAGAAATTGGCCTTGAACCCCTCCGCTCAGACTGGGTTTCAGTTCGAGCGGTTCGTGTCGGGGTTCCGGGATTTTGGTCAGAGGAATCGAAGGTCGACCGTTTTCAGGAGTTCAATATGACAACTGCAAAGATTCTCGTGGTGATGGCAGGCTTGACCATCGGCGGCGTGGCCGTCGCGGGCGGGCCGGAGACGACGGACAGCAACCGCGCGTACGCGGCCGAGATGAAGGCTGACGCCGCTCTGCGGACCAGCAATCTCAACGGCAGCAACAGCGGCCTGATCCTGGCGGACGGCGGGGACACCAGCGTCAAGCTCGGTGGCTTCGCTCAGTTCCGTTACATCAACAACTTTCGTGACAATCCCCCCAACGCGACCTCCGGCTCGTTCCACGACAGCGGCTACACCAACGGCTTCGAAGCCACCCGCACTCGTCTGGAAGTCACCGGCAACATCATCAGCAAGGCCCTGACCTTCAAGGTCGATTCAGACTTCAACAAGTCTGGCGATGCCTCGCTCAAGGACGCTTGGGGCCAGTACGCCTTCGATAACGGCGTGAAGGTCAAGTGGGGCCAGTTCAAGCTCCCCGTGCTCCGCGAGGAGCTCGTCGCCGACGTGAACCAGCTGGCGATCGACCGCTCGATCGTCAACACGATCTTCACCCAGGATCGTTCGCAGGGCATCCAAGCCGCGTACGAGCAGGACCAGTGGCGCATCCTCGGCGCGCTCAGCGACGGCCTGCAGACCCTGAACACCGACTACACCTCCTCGGCTGAGGCAGATTACGCCTTCTCGGGCCGTGGCGAGTTCAAGTGGGGCGACGACTGGAAGCGCTTCGCTGACTTCACCAGCTGGCGTGGCCAGTCCAACGCGGGTCTGATCGGCGTGGCCGCTCACTATCAGCACAGCGGCAACACCGCCTCGGCCGGTAACAACGCGGAGAAGGTGGACCTCATCCAGTACACCGCCGACTTCAGCCTCGAAGGCAACGGCTGGAACCTGTTCGTGGCCGGCGTCGGCCGTCACTCCGAACCCAGCGGCACCAACACCGCTAGCACGTTGGATGATTTCGGCTTCGTCGTCCAAGGCGGCGTGTTCGTCAACGACCAGATCGAGCTCTTCGCTCGCTACGACGGTGTCTTCGTCGACAGCGACTACGGCGACGGCAACGACGACACGTTCAACACCCTCGCTGGCGGCGTGAACTACTACGTCTTCGCCCAGAGCCAGGCGTTCAAGATCTCGGCCGACGTCCAGTACTTCGTCGACGAGGTCAGCAGCAACGCCCTTGTCTCAGGCGTTTCGGGCAGCAATAACAACGCGCTCCGCTTCGACGGCGAGGGCGGTCAGTTCGCCGTCCGCCTTCAGGTCCAGCTCGTTTTCTAACCTGACCTGGTTCGCAGATCCGTGATTCAATGTTCTCAAACCAGCCGACCGCAAGGTCGGCTGTTTCTTTTTTTGACACCCACGCTGGCGCACGTCATCCCACGTCGAGCCAAGCTCGCCTCGGTACACTCGGTACGATGGATCACTTTTTCGGCATCGATGTCGGCACCTCCTCGGCCAAGGGGGTCGCAATCAACCAGGCTGGCCGCGTCGTCGCCTCGGCCACGCACCCCTACCCCATCAGCCACCCGCACCCCGGTTGGTCTGAGCAGAACCCCGAGGACTGGTGGGCCGCCACCGTCCGCGTGATCGCGGACCTGCGCACTCATCTCGGCGTTGAGAGAGGCGGAGCAGGCGGAACCAACAACATCCGAGCCGTCGGCCTCAGCGGGCAGATGCACGGCTCGGTCTTCCTCGATCAGGCAACCATCAACGCACGAGGCCAGCACGGCACCCCCTTGCGCCCAGCGATCTTGTGGAACGACCAGCGCACAGCCTCCCAGTGCGCCGAGATCGAACAACTCGCGGGCGGGCGCCGCGCCCTCGTCCAACTCGTCGGCAACGCGGCCTTGACCGGCTTCACGCTGCCCAAGATCCTCTGGCTGCGGCGGCACGAACCCGCCGTCTTCGCACGCGTCGCGCAGGTCCTGCTCCCCAAGGACTACGTGCGCTTCCGGCTCAGCGGGCACTGCGGAACGGACGTCGGCGACGCCTCAGGGACGCTGCTCCTCGATGTCGATCGCCGCACGTGGAGCGCCAAGGCGATCTCAAACGTCGAGCTAGACCCGACGTGGCTCCCCACAATCGTCGAGTCGGCCGCCCAGTCCACGACCCTCAGCGCCTGGGCCGCGGACCAAACGAGGTTGCCCGTGGGCACGCCGATCGTGGGCGGGTCGGGCGACAACCAGTGCGGCGCCGTCGGGGCTGGCGTGGTCGCGCCGGGGATGGTGCTGGCGACGCTGGGGACCAGCGGCGTCATCTATGCGCACGCCGATCAGCCGCGGAAAGACCTGCCGCCCCCGCACCTCATCAGCAATAAGGACGACAATGACATCGGCCGCCTCCACACCATGTGCGCCGCCACCGGCGACGCTCGCACGCCCGGCGGATGGTGCGTCACGGGCGTGATGCTCTCTGCCGCAGGCTCGTTGCAATGGGCCCGCGACACGCTCTTCCTCCAAGAATCCTTCGACACCCTCCTGTCCGAGGCCCAGCGCGCACCCCCCGGCTGCGAAGGCCTCATCTTCCTGCCCTACCTCACCGGCGAACGCTGCCCGCACGCCGACCCCGAGGCTCGCGGCGGATGGATCGGCCTGACCGCACGCCACACCCGCGCACACCTCATACGCGCCATCGTCGAGGGCGTGACCTTCGGCATGAGACAGATCCTCGACCTCGTGCGCTCAACCGGAGTTCCAGTGGACCAAGTCCGCCTCGGCGGCGGCGGTGCCCGATCACCGCTCTGGCGCCAGCTCCAGGCCGATGTCTACGACCTGCCCGTGGCGACCACGAACACCGACCAAGGCCCCGCCCTCGGCGCAGCCCTGATGGCAGGCGTCGGCGCCGGAGCCTGGCCCAGCGTCCCCGCCGCGTGCGCGGCCACGATCCGGGAGGTCGAGGTCGTCGGGCCGTCGGAACATTCGGGGCAGTATTCAGCGTCGCGACAGGCCTTCGAACGGCTGTACGAGGCGCTGCGGGAAACGAACGGCATGCTCGCGCGGATCGAATAGCGCAGGCTCGGTGGCACGGGCACGCTGACTCGGTCCCAAAGAAAACGGCCCCCGGCGTGACGCCGGGGGCCGTGTGTGTTGATGGAAGACTCAACCGCAAGAGATTCGGTCCCAGCTCCGTGCTTTAGCACCCCGCCTCGAACGCGACGTTGTACGCGTCGAAGTCTTCACCAGTCACGAACCCGTCACCGTTAAAGTCGGCGGAGATGTTCCCAGCCTCGAATGCGGCCACGTAGGCGTCGAAGTCCTCACCGGTCACGAACCCGTCGCCGTTGAAATCAGACGGGCAGGCGTTTACAGCGAGCGTCGCGGCGGTGCTCGTCACGCTGCCGCAGAGGTTGGTCACGACGCAATCATAACTTCCAGCGTCGGCCGGGCCGATGTTAGTAAGGTTCAGTGTGACCGTGCCCGAGCCCGAGATGTTCCCGCTGTCGGCCAGATTCACCGTGTTCTTGCGCCACTGATACGAGAGCACGCCCGAGCCCGTCGCGCCGACCGTGAACGCGGCGTTCGTACCCGGGTTCTGGGTCAGGTTGCTGGGCTGAGAACCGATCGACGGCGAGACATTCACGGTGAGGACCACCGCGTTGCTCGTCACCGAACTGCACCCGTTGGTGACAACGCAGTCGTAACTCCCGCCGTCGAGGACCGACGTGGACAGGATCGAATAGCTGCTGGCGATCGCGCCGCCGATGTTGGCGGTGTTCTTACGCCACTGGTAAGTGATCGTCGGCGAGCCGGTCGCGCCGACCGTGAACGCCGACGGCGCGCCGACGCACACGGTCTGCGGCGAGGGCTGAGTGTTGATAGCGACGCCCGTGTTCACGGTGAGCGTTGCGGCCGTGCTCGGCGCGCTGCCGCAAGAGTTGGTTGCCACGCAGTCATAGCTTCCGGCATCACCAGCGACGACGCTGAGAATGTTGAACGTCGGGCTGGTCGCGCCCGGGATGTTGACCGTGTTCCTGCGCCACTGGAGCGTGGGTGCCGGGCTCCCCGTCGCCGTGACGCTGAAGCTGGTGGGCGTGCCCGTGCAGGCCGTCTGATTGCCGGGGTTCTGCGTGAAGCCCGGGCAGGTTGAGCCCGAGACAACCGTGAGCACACCCGCCGCACTCGTGGCGGTTTGCAAATCAGGATTGGTAGCGGTCACGGTGCGCGCGCTAAGGGTCGCCCCGGCCGTCACCGAAACGTTCATCGTGAACTGCAAAGGTGTCGCGTGGCTGAAGCTCACTGAGTTAACCGTGACGCCGGTGCCCGCGACGCTGGCGAGAAGGCGGTTGAACCCGGCCTCGGTGTCATAGAACGCCGAGCCCGAGGCCGACGTCCCGGTCACCGTGATGTTCACGTTCGAAGCACCCTGAGCGACGGTAGCGGGAGAGCACGAAACCGGCAACGCTGGCGGCGGGGCGAGCAGCTTGATCACGCGGACAGCCCACGAGTTGCTCGCGTTGCACCATTCAACGAATGTCCAGAGTGTCTGATCGTCCGTCGGATCGACGACTGTGGCGGCGTAGTCGCCCCAACGCTGGTTGCCGCTGCCCTGAGCGTTATAGCCCGCGACGGCGGCATCGACGATCGTCGTGGCCTGGGTGGTGCCCAGCGGGTCAGAGGACAGGCGACCCGCGGCGGCTGCGCCCGGGCGGTCCGCCAAGCCCGCAACAGTCGCGGCGACCGCCATATGGCCCTGACCGGTCATCGCGATGCCGCTCATCCAGAAGCTCTTGGGGTTGCTGGCGGCGCTGTCAAACATGGTGCCCGACTGGGTCAGCGTCGGGGCGCCGGTCAGCGTGCCAACTTGGTACCAGCGCGTTCCGTTGCGGCCCCCGGCGGCGCTCGCCACGCCAGCGGCATTGACCTGGATGTGGTGCGACGCCCAGAGGCTTAGCGACCCCGTCGCGCGGTTCCTACGGATATTCGCCGAAAGCAATCGACGATCGATACCGTCCAGCGTGCCGGTCGTGCCCAGCGCAGCCACCGCGATCGGGTTGTTGGTCGTCGGGGTGGTGATGTTGAGGTTGCCCGAGATAGTGGGCGAGCCGCCGGGGTTGGTGATACGACGCACAACCAAGCGGCCGGTGACCGCGTTGTCTGGCCCGATGAAGTAGCCCTCCGTGGCCGCCGGGTCGTCGTTATCAACGCCGCGAGCCGCGAACGGACCGCTGCCGACCGAACTGGCGACCATGCGACGGACCGCCGTCACCACAATCGGCCCGCCAGCCAGCACCGACGACTTGCGGATCACGAAGCCCGACACGCCGTTGTAACTAGGATTGAAGATGTTGCCAGCCGTATACAGCGCGTTGGCGTCAACTCCCAGCGAGCAATAGTCGTAAAAACCGTTGGTGTCCGAAGCGTTCGTCGGCGTCACCGTGTCCCACTGAAACTGATAAAACGTGAAGCTCGCCGTGTTGGTGATCGTCGGCCCGCTGCTGACCGCAAGAACCACGCGGTTGGGCGTGGCGACGTTGATCGCCAGCACAAACCAACGAGTCGAAAGCCGGTCGTAACGCACCTGCGGATCAGAGATCCCCGAGGCGTTGGCGACGCTGGTGAAAAACGTGTCGAGACTGGCGTTGAGCCCGCCAACGGTGCCGGTCTTGCTGTACACCGTGATGCGACCGTTGGCGCAGGCCACAACCTGCGTCGGGCCGACCGAGCCCTGAGAGTCCGGCGGCACGAAGCCAGAAGACCCGAGTGTTGGCCCGTTGAACTTGGTGCTCGGGGTCTGTGGGAGACCTGTTCCCGGGCCGGTGTCGATCCGCCCGCCGAGGCCGCCCTGCTCCAGCCCGCCGCCAATCGGCCAGCGGCTGACGTTCGGAGAGTTGAGGTCGGACACCAAGTGGTCCTGCTCGATCTCGTGCTCGTTCATCAGGATCAGCCCGTCGGCCAGCTCCCACTGCTTGCGAAGCGCCTCGCGGTCCATGATCTGCTGGACCGTCTCGGTGATGCCCTTCTCGCCAACCC
>CAZIMT010000112.1:0-1256 GCA_964540295.1 uncultured Phycisphaeraceae bacterium | reverse complement strand
GGGGGGCGTAATCGGGCCTTCCTGAGCTTGCGCCGAAGAAAGCCCGAGGAACAACGCCGCGAGCGGCGCGACAACCGTGGCGCACGCGCCAACAACGGATCTCCAATTCAACTTCATGACGACCCCTCCGAAAAAGACGGACCACCAGACCAAAGATTCATACGAAAACGAGCAGGAACGAACGTCTGGGAAAAAATACTCGTGCCAAGCACCGACCTAAAGCAAACCCACCACCCCCACCGTGAAAACTAGCAGACCAGTTCTCGTGTACAAAGCCGCTAAACCACGCGAATCACGCCCAGCAAAGACCAGAACACGACGGCAACGAAACTTGAAGAACCCGGGAAGAGTCGAGCGAATGGCTCGCAGAGCACGAACGACCCGGACAACTTCACCTCACCACGATACCAAGTCCCACCGCGGACGCCACACGATATTCGGTCGTTTTTTGGGACCGAACGAAGATTGAACGTTAACTCACGAACTTCCGGTAACTCATCCGAACATTCCAGCGATCTCTTTCTGCATGTGCGGCGTATGAGCGGGTGGTAGATTGCCGATAACACCACCATGCCAGTCACACCCCACACCGAACTCACGCCCGAGCTGCTCACCCACATGCAGGCCATCCGAGCCAAAGCGGTCGAGTACGGGCTCGACTTCTTCGAGGTCGTCTTCGAGGTTCTCCCCTTCGAGACCATGAACCAGATCGCGGCCTACGGCGGCTTCCCCGTCCGCTACCCGCACTGGCGCTGGGGCATGGAGTACGAGAAACTCAGCAAACGCGACGCCTACGGGCTCGGGCGAATCTACGAGATGGTCATCAACAACGACCCCTGCTACGCGTACCTGCAAGAATCCAACGCCGTGACCGACCAGAAGCTCGTCATGGCCCACGTCTACGGGCACGCAGATTTCTTCAAACACAACTTCTGGTTCAGCAAGACCGACCGCAAAATGATCGACCAGATGGCCAACCACGCCACGCGCGTACGCCGTCACGTCGAGCGGCACGGGCACGATGTCGTCGAACGATTCCTCGACGCCTGCCTGTCGATCGAGCACCTCATCGACCCGCACTCGGTGTTCGTGGCCCGCGAAGAGCCCACCCGCTGGCACGCCTCGGGCCAAGGCGGGCAAGGCGGGCGAGGTGCTCGTGATCCGGACGATGAAGACGGCTCAGGGAGCCGCCCTAGCAGAGACTTCCGCCCGGAAAAACTCCCCGCCAAGTCGTACATGGACCCGTTCATCAACCC
>CAZIMT010000111.1:4979-10576 GCA_964540295.1 uncultured Phycisphaeraceae bacterium | reverse complement strand
CGGTTGCGGTGAGCTTGGCGCGGGTCGGGCGCCTTGGTCGCTTGCCCGGTTGTTGGGCGAACCACCGCCCGGTCCGCTGCCCTGTCCGCCACCCTGTCCGCCGCTCTGTCCCTCGCCCTGCGCCCCACCCTGCCCGCCGCCGCTGCTGCGGCCTCGTCCGCCGCGACGTCGCCGGCGGCGCGGGCCGCCGCCCTGGCTGGGGCCGTCGAAGTCGTCGGATTCTGGACCGCCGTTGCTGTTGTCGTTGGTGTTGGAGTCGTTGAGGCCAATGCTCGCGGGCGGAGCGCCGTTCTCTTTACCCGGCCCAGACTGGCTGGCACTGATCGGCGCGTTGGTCGAGGTGTTTATCGGGGTGTTCATCGGCGCGTTCATCGGGGTGTTGCCGCGTCGGTTGTTGCGGTAGCCGCTGGGCCGCGCGCCGCGGTCCTGCTGCGGTTCGTTGCGGCGATCCTGCGCGGGGAAGGCCGAGTCGTTGGGAGCGCTCTCGCCCTCGGCTGGTTGACCGAAGGCCTGCGGCGTTCTCATGCTCTGGCTCGGGCCATCGCTCGGCTCGTCTGCGAAGTTCGGTGCCGCGCCGTTGGCGGCCAGCTCATGGGTGCCAGCAGCGCCCGGCCCGCCCATCCCGGCGTTCGTCCCGCCGCCCACGCTTCCGCTACGTCCGCCGCGACGACGACGACGACGCTTGCGTCGCGGCTGACCGTCGGGCCCAAGTTCTGAGAGGCCATCGAGGCCTGCGTCGCGGTCTGAACCGGGGCCGCCTTCTTGATCACCGCTTGAGCCGTCGCGGGCGTTGGAGTTCTCCAGGCCGTCGCCGTGACCGATCCCTGAGTCCGCGTCGGAGCGCTGCTCTTGGGGGGTTCGTTGCTGCGATTGATTGGGTGGGCGCTGACCATTGGCGGAGCCGCGTGATTCGCCACCTTGTGGACCACCCTGTTGACCGCCCGAGCCGCCAGCCGCTGGGCCGTCGCCGCTCCGGCTGCGGCCTCGACCGCCGCGACGGCGTCGGCGACGCGTGCCGCCGCCCGCCTGATCGCCACCTTGATCGCCACCCTGATCGCCCGCCTGATCGCCACCCTGATCGCCAGCCCGGTTACCAGCGCGCTCGCCCGCTCGATCAGCGGCCCTCCCGCCCTTATTCTCGTTCTCTTCCGGCAGCGGGCCCTCGTCGACTTCGATCGGGTGAGGCTCGGCCGATTCGTCCGCATTATCTTCGATGTCGGGCTCGAGCGTCGGTGCCGCGTCGGTGTCGGCCCACTGGTCCGCGCCCTCGGGCGACGGCTCGGGCTGCCACTCGATCAACTCCTTCACCTTCCGCGCCAGAGGCAGGTTGGCGACATCAAGGTCCGCGTTGCCCTGGTCGTAGGCGTAGAACGAGACGCGATCGACCGGGATCGCTTCGCTGACGCGGACATCGACGTGCTTGCCGCTGGCTCGCTCGATGCGGCCCAGCAACTGGCGCTTGCTGCTAAGCAATTCGCCAGCCACGCGCGGGGCCACGACAAGTTCGACCCGTGCGACCCGCTCGGCGTCAAGGATCGCGGCCAGTTCACGCAGAGCGTCGGCCGCGACCGAGTCGGGGCGCTGCACGAGCCCGCGGCCGTGGCAGGTCGGGCAATCGACGAAGTGGATGCTCTCGTGGCTGCCGCGCATGCGCTGGCGAGTCATTTCGAGGATGCCAAAGAGGCTGATGGGCGCGGTGGTCGTGCGAGCCTTGTCGCGCTTGAGGCGTTCCTTGAAGCGGGTCTCGACGTCCTTGCGGTGGTGAGCGTGCCGCATGTCGATGAGGTCGTTGACGATGATGCCGCCCATGTCGCGCAGGCGAAGCTGGCGGCAGATCTCGTCCACCGCTTCGAGGTTGGTGCGATAGGCGTTGGTCTCGGCGTCCTTGGAGTCGCGCATCTTGCCGCTGTTGACGTCGATCGCGACGAGAGCTTCGGTCTGGTCGATGACCAGTCGGCCGCCGCCGGGGAGCGAGACCTCGCGGGCGTGGATGAGGGCGATCTGCTGCTCGATGCCGAAGGCGTGGAAGATCGGCGTCTTGCCGGGATAGTGCAGCAGCTTGGTCTGCGAGCGCGGGGCCACGATCTTCATGAAGCGGCTGGCACGCTGGAGCGCCACCTCGTTGTCGATCACGACTTCGTTGACGTCCGCAGTCAGTTGGTCGCGCAGGCTGCGGACCAGTAGGTCGCTCTCAGAGCAGAGCAAGCGCGGTTTTCCGGAGCCGATCTCGAGCCGTCGCTCCATGTCCTTCCAGAGCCGTTGCAGGTACGCCAGGTCGCGCTTGAGCTCGGCCTTGGTGCGGTCAAGCCCGGCCGTGCGGAGGATGAAACCGAACCCGTCGGGCAGGTCGAGCTGGTCAAGGATCTCGCGCATCTTGGCGCGCTGTTCTTCGTCCTCGACCTTGCGCGAAACGCCCACCTTGTCCATCTGCGGCATCATCACCAGGAACCGGCCCGGGATGCTGAGGTAGCTGGTGAGCGTCGGGCCCTTGGTGCCGACGCCCTCCTTCAACACCTGAACGGTGATCTCCTGGCCCCGGCGCAGGCACTGCTGGATCGGCGGCCTCTCGCGGCGCGGGGTCTTGTGCCCCACCCGCTCGGTGGTTTCTTCGACGTCCTCACCGGGGAAATAGCGCGGGTGAAGGTCGGAATAGTGGAGAAAGCCGTTCTCTTCGACTCCGAAGTCGATGAACGCGGCCTGGATCGACGGCTCGACGTTCATCACGCGGCCGACGTAGATGTTCCCGACGCGGCTGGCGGCGGAGAAGCGTTCGGAGTTGAGTTCTTCGAGCTTGCCGTCCTCGACGATAGCGACGCGGCACTCATCGCCGGGGACGTAGTTGATGATCATCTGACTGTGAGACATTGGACCTCGCGAGGACCCTGCGGTCGTGGGGGGTGGCCCGCGCGGCTCGGCTCAGTGTGGATGCAGAGATTCCCGTTGCTCACGAAAAACCGACGGAGCCGCAGCCCGTGCGCAGGGCGCACCGGCATGTTCGGGCTTGTCGGAGGTGAGAGCGATGGAAATGAGATCCACGAGTGAGAAAAGCTCGCGCGGTGGCGCGGGCCGGGTTCGCGGGGGCCAAACAGGCCGGGGAGGTCGCACGCTCTCGACACGAGGTCGGGCACGCGGGAACACACCCAAGGCTGCTCGGTCCGTCGCGGGCGCCTCGTGCCCTCGTGTGGTTTTTCACACGCGGCTCGGGGCCCGGCGTCGCACCGGAGATTTTTTCCCGAGGCCCGCTTGAGGCAAGCCATTGCGGGCTTGCATCAAGTCAATCGACGGAACGTCCGTCGAAGGCCTCGGGGACGATTTTGCGTGCTCGTTCGCGGAGGAAAGCCGTGACCTGCACGTCCGAATCGAGCGTCATCGCGGTATGGGCGATGCGTTCGCACTGGCCGACGCTCACGCTGCGGATCATGCGTTTGATCCGCGGTATGGAGCCAGCGTTCACCGAAAGAGTACGCAGACCAAGCCCGATCAGCAACAGCACGTAATCCAGCTCCGCGGCCGCCTCGCCGCAGCAGGAGACCGGGATGTTGTGCCGCCGCCCCGCCCGCGCCACGTCGCGGACAAGCTGGATGACCGCCGGGTGGGCCGGGTTGTAGAGGCTGGCGATGCGCTCGTTGGTGCGGTCGACCGCGAGCGTGTACTGCACCAGGTCGTTGGTGCCGATGGAGAAGAAATCGACCTCGCGGGCGAAGACGTTGGCCATGATCGCCGCGGCCGGGACCTCGACCATCATCCCGATCTTCATGCTTCGGTCAAACTCGATGCCGTCCTCAGCCAAATCTTCCATCACGTCGTTAATGAGGTACTTGCTCTGGCGCAGCTCGCTGGTCGTGGTGATCAGCGGGAACATGATCTTCATGGGCCCGAAGGCCGAGGCCCGGACCAAGGCTCGCAACTGCCGCTTGAACATGGGCAAGGCTCGCAGGCAATAACGGATGCTGCGATTGCCCAGGAAAGGATTGCGCTCGGGGATTTCAGAGCGCGACTGGGTCATTTTGTCCGCGCCCAGGTCCATGGTGCGGATCGTGACAGGTCGGCCGCCAGCGAGTTCGAGGCAGCGTTTGTAGGCCTCGAACTGAGTTTTTTCGCTCGGTTCGTGGGTGCTGGTGAGGTAGAGGAACTCGGTCCGGAAGAGCCCGACGCCTTCCCCGCCCTGCTCGAGGACGCTGTTGACCTCGTCGGCGAACTCGATGTTGCCCAGCAGTTCGACGAGCGTGCCGTCGCTGGTGGCCGAGGGCAGGTTCTTGAGCTCGCCGAGGCTGAGCTTGAAAACGCGAGCCTGCTCGATGTAGGCGAGGTATTCCTGGATCTGTTCGTAGGTGGGGTTGACGATGACAATGCCGCGATCGCCGT
This sequence comes from uncultured Phycisphaeraceae bacterium, assembly GCA_964540295.1. Lineage (GTDB taxonomy): Bacteria > Planctomycetota > Phycisphaerae > Phycisphaerales > UBA1924 > CAZCPB01. The sequence goes on along the minus strand of CAZIMT010000111.1, from coordinate 6,211 downwards.
CGAGGATCGCCATCGACCCTTCCTCGGCCGAGCGGGTCAGGTCTAGGCAGCCGACCACCGCCGGGATGCCCAGGGCTCGGGCGACGATGGCTGTGTGACCTGTTTTTCCGCCCAGATCAGTCGCGAACCCGAGGATCTTGTTGCGATCGATGCCGGCCGTCTGCGAGGGGGTGAGATCGCGAGCGAAGAGGATGGTCCCCGAGTCGATCTTGCGTTGCTTGGAGCGCTGCCCGACGAGGTTGTGCAGCACGCGGGCCGAGAGGTCGTCCACGTCGTTAGCCTTGGTGGTGAAGGCCGAGTCCTTGTTGGTCCTGAACCGGTCGGCCAACTCGCCGAGCTTGGAACTCACCGCGAACTCGGCCGAAACCAGCTCTTCTTCGATCAGCTTACGCATCGGACCGACCAGCGCTTTGTCGGCCAGCATGATGGCGTGAAAGCGGAAGATCCCCGCCGTCTCCTTGCCCATCTGCTTCTCGGCCTGCTTGTAGACCTGGTTGAGTTCTTCGATCGACGCTTTGATCGCGTGGTCAAATCTCCCTAACTCGGCCTTGACCTGCTCGGGCTTGATCGAGCGGCGCGGCGCCCGGCCGTACTCGGTCTCGAGGACCATGACCTTGCCGATGACGATGCCAGCGGAAACGCCGAGCCCGCGATGGCTTTTCATCGAGCCCGAGGCGTCGTTTGTGGAGGGCGGCGTTGGAAGTCGGGGCTTGATGGGCACTGGGGCAGCATTGTACAGGGTTCGGCGCAGAGTTCTCGGGCACGACGTGAGCCGGGGCGTGCCGCCCCGAAACTTCATACAAGGTTCTTTGCCCCCGACCCCCACCAAACCACGAGATGTCGGATTTGCACGCCAAGCCGAGATATGGTCTACTATCTTGCGTCGACCGGTGTGGCCGCTCCTCGCAAACCAGCGTTGGCGAGGTTTCTGAGCCGGTGCCGCCGACATGTGCCGCAACGGGACAAGACGTCCTCTGCGAAATTCGCCCAATCTTCGATGGAGTCTGCCCGGGTCGCGTTCGATCTTGGGACGGAGCTTCCCAAAGTTCGTGAATAGATGTGTTCCGCTCGGCCGATGATGGCTGACGAGAGTGTTGGTTCCTCGAGGCGTACAGCGCCCCCGACACTCGATCGTGAAGTCGAAAGATCCCCGAGTGTTCCGGCCTTGTGCCGCGATCGTGGTTGTAAATGGTTTTGTGATTGGGTTTATGACTGGTTTTGTGATTGGTTTT
>CAZIMT010000111.1:0-4879 GCA_964540295.1 uncultured Phycisphaeraceae bacterium | reverse complement strand
GGATCGCTTGAGAAGCGTTCACGCAACCTTCGTTCGAGTGTGATTTGAGTGTCAGTTGTGAGTTTTCAGAGTTCGATAGGCCTCGGCACTTCCAATGCCGGGACGGAGGGTTTCACGTGGGAGTTGGTCAAAGCAGGCCTCAACGTCGTCGGCGCGGTCGCGGACGCGGTGGGCAAGGTGGTGGTGGTAGCGGCCAGCCGAGTGGCCCCGGCAACGGCCAGGGCAATGGCCAAGGTGGCGGCCAAGGTGGCGGTCCCGGCAACGGTCAGGGCGGCGGTCAGGGCCAGTCACGCGGGCCCGGGCAGTCCGTGCAGTCCGGCCACGGTTCCAACCACGGCTCGATGAACGCCAACAACAACGCCAACAACAGCGGCGGCCAATCCAACGGCTACGGCGGGCGCCCGCCTCACTCCCCCTCCGTCGTCGTCGGGCTCGAAGGCTTCGACCCGCTCCCGGGCTCGTTCATCAAGCCCTTCGAAGAACTCACCACTATCGACCCCCAGCCACGTCTCACGCTCGAATTCCCCGGTTGCCCTCCTTCCAACCGCCTCATCGACCTGTTCTGCCCGATAGGCCGCGGGCAACGCGGGCTGATTGTCTCGCCCCCCAAGGCTGGCAAGACCACGCTCCTCAAAGACATCGCCACTGGCATCCTTCGCAACTACACCGACGTCGACGTCGTCGTCATGCTCGTGGACGAACGCCCCGAAGAAGTCACCGACTTCAAGCGCACCTTCGCCGACGGCGGGCTGGCGGGCGGCGGAAAGCTCTGGAACGCCGCACACTGTCGCGTCGTCGCCTCCAGCAACGATCACGGCGTCGAGAAGCACATCCAGGTTTCGATCCAGACCATCGACCGCTGCAAGCGCATGGTCGAGTGCGGGCGGCACGTCGTGGTGGTCCTCGATTCGCTGACCCGACTGGGCCGGGCGTTCAACAACAGCCGCCGCCACGCCAACAGCGGCCGCACCCTCTCGGGCGGGCTCGACAGCCGCGCCCTCGAAGTCCCCAAGCAACTCTTCGGCAGCGCCCGTAACACCGAGGACGGCGGCAGCCTGACCATCATCGCAAGCTGCCTCGTCGACACCGGCAGCCAAGGCGACCAGGTTATCTTCGAAGAGTTCAAAGGCACCGGCAACATGGAGCTGATCCTGGACCGCAAGATCAGCGAGCAGCGTCTGTTCCCGGCCATCAACCTCGCCGCCAGCGGCACGCGTAAAGAGCACCTGCTGATGGACGAGACGGAGCTGAAGACCATGACCGCGCTGCGGCGCCGCTTGCTGTCGATGCCGCCGCCGATGCAGATCGAGCAGTTGCTGGGGGCGTTGAAAAGGTTCAAGACGAACGCGGAGCTGGTGGGCGGGGCGGGGTGAGCCGCGGGGCGATCGCTTTTCTCTTTGAATTACGCTGAGCAATTCACGCGATAGTTTCCTGTCTCGCACCGATCAAGCGTTGACGCAGCGCACCGTCGCGCGCAGTTTCTCACGGCCCGCGCTGCCGCGCGATACCCGCGACGACTACCTCCCCGCGCGTGGGTAGTTGATCCAGCCGAACTTGCGATCGTTAAACGAACCGAAGCGGAACCAGGTGCCGTCTTTGCCGGTCGCGGACGCGTAAAAATCGTTCGCATCGAGATCCCCGTGCTCCTGCTTGGCACCGTCCAAGCCGGTCGGTCCTTGGAAGAGCATCGCGTCCCCCGAGAGCAGCACCATGTACCCGCCCTTGTTGTGCCGGGTAGTGATCTGGTCGCCGTTCCCCCACTTGCCGTCGTCGTTCTCCCAGTTCCAGACGCTCTCGTTCTCTTCCACGAAGACCGGGATACCGCGCAGCGCGGTCAACTGCGAGCTCTGGTCGGGCGTGAGCGCGTTGGGGTACGAACTCGCTTTCGCTGGCATATACGCCACGCGTGACTGCACGGCGAGCTTGGCGCCCTTGGCGTTCTCTGGCATGGTGTAGTCAAAGTCCACGCCCGTGACCCCGCCCCACATGTTCTTGGCCCGCCCCTTGGGGGTTTCGATTCTGTTGGGCCCGCGCCGCTTGTTGGTCGGGCACTCGGCCACCTTCTGCGCATCGTCCACGTACTTAAAGAGGAACCCGCGCTCGCGCGTCGTCGTGCCGCGGTTGACGCTCGCCCATTTATCGCTGTCCCAGACCGTGTCCTTGTTGTCCTGAGCGTACATGATCGCCGCTAGCCCGAGCTGCCGCGTGTTCGACAAGCAAACAACGGCCTGCCCTGACGCCCGCGCCTTGCCCAAGGCCGGCAGCAGGATCCCGATCAGGATCGCGATGATCGCGATCACCACCAGCAGCTCGATTAGCGTGAACGCCCCGCGACACCCGCACCGCACCACGCGCCGACCCACGCGCCGACCCAAGAGCCGACCCAAGAGCATGTTCATTCTTTCAATCCTTCTTTCTCGAAGCCTCGAGCGGGGATTTAGGCGGGCGTTGGCCTCCCAAGGCGGCTCAGACTGTTCCCCTGAACCAGGATCAGAAACTGTTTCAGAATCATTATAACCTACACCACAGGCACCGCCGACGCAAGCCGATCGCGCAGCCTAAATCACGATCGAAACCCAGACCAGAATCGAATCGAGAGCCAGCCGGGTGCGCCCGAGTGTGCGAAGAACTCGTCCAAACGAGCGCGAGCTCATCGGGCAACAGCCACGACCCAACCAAGAACCAAGCACGCAACTCGGTTCGAGACCGATTCCGTTCGACGTACTCGTTGCCGCCCGCGTGAGAAAGCTGTTCCCGGGATAGAACGGCGCCGCGACAAGCTGGGTGCCGAAGCAAAGAAACGAAGACACGATCGCCGCGAAGAGCCCGAGACGTATGGCGGCCAGCGCAACGGTGCGGCCAGATCCGCTATGAGCCGTGGCTCGGGTGTCATTGAGAACGCGCCAGCCCGTGTTTCGTGGGTCGGTATCGCCACGCACGCGTGCGGCACGACGCTTGAAACGCACCCCCCTTTTTAGGGGATGCTGAGATAGGGGAAGTTTTCTGGCATGCCGGGCACCGCCGATCGGTAACTATCTATTGACAATCAGAGCGATGTGATCTGGACGAAGCTGACGTTGCCAGATCATCAACTCTTGCGATGAAGTTTGTGAAAGGAAGGACCATGGCGAGCACCCCGTCTCCGTATGCCGTCAAGAATAGCGGAAAAAGCTGGGAAGTCTGGGATCTCAACGCGAACGAGGTGTTGGCCACGTTCGATTCGTGGCGCGACGCCGAAACCTGCCAGAGCGCTTGCGAACTGGCTCGCCGAGACGCTCAGGCAGAAACATTGCGGTTCGTGCCCTCGCTGACTCAATCTCTCTCGCGTTATGTAGGATCGCGGCCGGTGCCCACCGTCAGCCCGTATCCGATCGGCAGTATCCTGACGATGCAGAGAGCATAACGAGAGGCTTCGATTCGGTGTTGCTCGCTGAGGTCCTAAGCGACGTCCGCTTCGAGCAGATTCAGCTCATCTGTATTCATTGAATACGAACGCAGAGAAGGCAGAGAGGATCAGAGGAACGCGGAGCCGCGTCACTGTTGAAAGCAAAGACTCGAGCTTGAACGAGGTCTTCTCACAGGCCTCACTCTAAGTTCTTCTGACACTCCTCTGCTCGCTCTGGGTTCTCTCCAGGCAGTGCATCTCAACCGAAAACAATCTAAACCTCTGGCCTCATCATCGGGAACAGCATCACATCTCGGATCGTCCGTTGGTTCGTCAGAACCATCACCAGCCGATCGATCCCCAGCCCTAGGCCGCCAGCCGGTGGCATCCCTACTTTCAGCGCCCTTACAAAGTCTTCGTCAAAGTTGCGGAACGTCGATTCCTCATCGTCCAGCCCTTTCAACTGTTCACGGAACTTCGCTTCTTGCACGTCCGGGTCGTTCAGCTCGGTGTAGTGCGGCGCGATCTCCATGTGCGCGATGAACAGGTCCGCCCGGTCGGCCAGCGTCGGGTCGCTGGGCTTGGGTCGCGTCAGCGGCGAGATCGCGCTCGGGTAATCCGTGATAAACGTGGGCCGCGACGGGTCCACGGTCTTCTCGGCAAACGTTTCGAAGAGTTCGTTGACGATGAACGCGTCGTCGATCGGCTCGCCCTTCTCGTTCTTGACCTTCAGCCCGCGCCGCTGCGCCTCAGCCCGGGCCTTGGCGGTGTTGGCCATCTCGAAGCCGAGGTTCTTCTCGAACAGCGAGCCGTACGTCACGCGCAGGAACGGCGAGCCGTAATCGATGGAAAGCTCGCCAAACGGCAGACGAAGGTCGGTTTCTGCAACGGACGCGGCAGGCTCCCCGGCGGCATTCGTGCTCGCCTGGACATTCGACTGGACGTTCGACCGGACAACCATCGTCGCTGCGTCGCGGATCAACCCCTCCGTCAGGTCCATCACTGTCGTGACATCGCCGAAGGCTTGATAAACTTCGAGCATCGTGAACTCGGGGTTGTGCTGCTTATCGAGCCCCTCGTTGCGGAAGTTGCGGTTGATCTCGAAGACCCGCGGCAGCCCGCCCACCAGCAACCGTTTCAAATAAAGCTCGGGCGCGATCCGCATGAACAGGTCGATATCTAGCGCGTTCATGTGCGTGCTGAAAGGCCGCGCCGCCGCGCCGCCCGCGAGCGTCTGCAACATCGGCGTTTCAACTTCAAGGAAATCACGAGCTTCCAAGTACTGCCGCATCCGCGTCACGATCCGCGAGCGCAGCGTGAACACGCTCAGCGTCTCGGGGTTGGCCCACAGGTCCACGTAGCGCTGCCGGTACCGGATCTCCGTGTCCTGCAGCCCCGCGTGCTTCTCCGGCGGCGGCACCAGGCACTTGCTCGCGGGCGAAAGATCGTCGGCCCAGATCGTGACCTCGCCCGTCTTGGTCTTCATCAACCGCC